>CAZKYP010000210.1:0-5631 GCA_964556885.1 uncultured Pirellulales bacterium
ATAATTCTGCAAAAATCAATAAACTCGTGTATTCCGAAATCGTTGTGCTCGACACCTGTCCATGCGGGATTGGTTCGCGGCGGACGCTTGTCCCTGTCGCCTATTCCGTCACGCCAGTCGTAGCCGCTCACAAAATTGCCTCCCGGCCAGCGATATACAGTAGCATTCAGCTCTTTAAGAACCGCGATAGTATCAGCACGCATGCCGTTGATATTATCAGCAGGCATTATCGAAACTGTGCCAATGAAACAGGATCCGTTCTCAACTTTAATTTCCAGTTTGCCGCTGGTTGTATCCGCCCCGCTGGTTAACCAGAAAGGATATTTTACATACTCTTTCTGTATCGTCTTGAACTGCATCGAGTCCTGCTGATTGTCGCCCCATACCAGCGATACGGTAACGCTTGGACTTCCTTCTTTTGCTTTTAGATAAATATAACCTGTATAATCCTTGCCTTTAACCAGTCCCAGGTCGAGCTGCCTTATGCCGCCGGCCTGAATTAGAGGCGTATGCTCTCCGACAAACGAATCTTCTTTTACCATAGTTACCGAATCCGCCGGGCCGATAATTTGCCACGGCGACGCCCCAACCACCTGGAACTCGGCTTCTGCTGGAATGGCTTTTGAAGACACATACGGCTTATAGTTCGCCGTTATCGGATGATAGAATTTCCTGTCCTCGAGCATTTCCGCCCAGATTCCACCGTAAACGCAGCGTCCGAGATGCTCGATGAACTGCCCGTAGATATAAGGAGAAATAGGCTCACTTGTTTTACCTGCATCGATTGTTATAGAATTTTGTTGTGCTGCTGCAGGAACAGATAAGAACAGACCTGCGATTATTACAATGCTTAATAAAGAAATGATAATTTTTTTCCTGCCAGGCATTTCGTGTCTCCTTTCAAATCTTTGATATAGATTTCAAGTTAGAGTGTTTTTTCATTTATAATCGATAAGGCATTATAACCTGGATCAGGAGAAATGCAACTCGATAATGTCTTTGTCGTTGAGGACGTGGGTTCGCTGGACGTTCTGGCCGTCGTAAACGCCGCTGCCCCAGATTTTTGCGGTTTTGAGCTTTTCAGCCAACTGCCGGTGAATATTGAGGGCAGGATTCATAACGATTGAAACGCAGCAGTAATGCCCGGCTGAACTATTTGCTGAAGGTATCATAATAGCTCATAATCCTCTCAAAAGTGCTTGAGCTGTCCACAGGATCTTGTTGTCTTTAAGAACAATAAAGATGGAGAAGTTATTACTTTCGATTTACGATTTTTAATTTTTGATTAAAAATTGACGAATTTGGAGATTTAAGGTATTGTTGAGAAGGGAAATTACTGCAATATAAAAGAGTCTTATAGCAGGAGATACATTCGATTAATATCTTGGCTAAAAAAAGTAAGTTGAAGTAATTCGGCATATTTGATAACTCTAAGCAATATCTATGTTGTCGGCCGATAAATTAATAGATATGAAGATTGACAAGGTTTAAGACTTTAGAGGGGTGCTTTGGTCGCACAGAATAGTTTGATTTCACAAGTTCGCAAAAATTTAGAGCAGTGCGGCTATTCAAATGGCCTGTTGCGGACGGACTATGTCTATGAAGATGGTACAGGAGAACATACTGTAATATTAGCAGGATTTGCCAGACCTGTATATGATTCGCGCACATCATGCATCTCGGTAATCAAATGTGATGAGTTACTAAGAGCAACGGAACAATATGTGAATCAGTTCCGAGGATTAGGGGCACCTATTATATTTGTTTGTTGCAACGGAACACTTCAATGGTGGAATGTAGGAACACGCAGCGCAAAGTGTGAAAAAACAGTTTCAAAAAACGAAGTTAAAGGTTTCTTCTCTGCGCACAAGGAGGAGTTTTCGCCTGACAGGATTTGGCGTGCCAAAAATCTTGGACGCGTCGATACAACACAACAGCTAAGCTTTGTTGACATTGGTTTGATGCCTTTATTAGAGCATGAAATGGGGAAGCGTCTTGGAGGTCTGATGAATCGAATCATCGGTCTTCTCCGTAATGGATTTACAAATAAACAACTAAAAATGCCCCAGAATCAAAGGTGGATATTTAGAGCAGCCTTTTGGCTTCTTTGTGCAAAGATTCTCAAGGACAAGGGAGTGAACGGGTTTTTACGAATAGATCTGGGCGGTGTCGATAATCTGCTCAAGGCAGTCAAAAATCACTACCAAGCAAACCCGAAGGAACTTGTAATTGTTCAAACTGAACAACAAGCTCAAGCTCTTAAAGATGCAGCGGAGGAGATCAAAAAATTCGCCAGCTTGAGTAATCTGACGACTGAAGCTTTCGCGTATATGTATGAAAACGTGTTGGTAGATAAGAATCTTAGGTCTGCTCTTGGTATTCATGCAACACCCTCTTATCTGGTTGATTACATTGTATGGCAATTATGGCCGTGGATTAGGCGGATTCCGGAGGACAAACGAGTTATCCTAGAACCAGCGTGCGGACATGCGCCATTTCTTACCGGTGCAATGCGATTGTTGCGGGAGCTTTTCGAAGGTGATGAAAAGGAATTCCATGCATATGCTCAAAAACACCTCACAAGCATTGAAATGGATTCATTTGCCCGTGAGATTGCAAGATTGTCACTGACCATAGCTGATGTTCCAAATCCGAATGGATGGAAAATCGAAGAAAGTGATATTTATCAGGGTGACATACTAAGTAAGAAAGCCGAAAAAGCTAAGATATTATTATGCAATCCGCCTTTTGGGAATTTCACGCTAGCAGAGCAACGTGTTTACAAAAGCACAGGTCAAAAACTTAATTGTTTCAACAAGGCAGCAGAGATGTTATGGCGAACTCTGCCTTATATGTCAATAGGTTCTGTTTTTGGAGTTGTTCTTCCACAGGGCTTTTTGCATAAACCTAATTTGGCTCAATTACGAAAAATGCTTGTTGAACAATTTGAATTGGCAGAAATATGTACATTGCCCGAAAATGTTTTCTCTACCGCAAAACATAAATCTACGGTGCTGCTTGGGCGAAAATGTGTTGACGTGAAAAAAATGTTTGGCTTGAGCAATAAGATACGTTTTCGTCGTATCCAAAAGTGGGAGTTGGATAGATTCAGGGAGTCTTATCGAGCATTGACTGATGAGATTTCTCAAAGCAAATTTGATATTCCTCCTCTCTATGATTTTCGTTTACAACTGCTCCACGAGGTATGGGAATATTGCCACAGCTTTTCTCGCTTATCAAAGGTGACGGAAGGGGGCAGAGGATTAGAGTATAAAACTAGGCCCAAAAAAGGAGAATCCTACAATAGAAAAAAGCATTTACAACCAAATGCACAAACTATAAGTGATCACAAATTTACGGGTGCTATTCGTGGATGCGATAAGTTTGCCCGTAATATTATGCTTACAGAAACACCTAAATTATTTTGGATGAATCTTGCTCCTGAGGTTATTAGTCGTCCCCGTTGGGGGACAGAAACCGGAACCCCGCAAGTCCTGCTAAATTCTATTCGTGTCGGTGATGGCCCGTGGCGATTAAAAGCTTTGATAGATAGTAAAGGATATCCAGTTACGACTCGTTTTATTGTTGTTCGACCAAAAATAAAGGAGTGGTCGCTTGAAGCTATTTGGGCTATATTAAATTCCCCTTTAGCGAATGCTTATGCCTATTGTCATAGTTTGGAACGTAATAATCAAACTGGTACGATACGAAACCTTCCTATACCGAATTGCGACCCTTACTCCCTGCATCGTTTAACCAATTTGGTTCAAGATTATTTCGACCTATATGATTCAAAAGGAAAGATTTTACACAGCGATGTTGATGCAAAGGAAGCGAGACATCGGATGCTTGCCATAGATGCGGAGGTAATGAAACTTTACAACTTGCCTCCCAAATTGGAACGGCATGTATTGTATTTGTTTGCTGGATGGGAACGAAAAGGCGTAGATTTCCAATTTAAAGGTTATTACCCAGAAGGTTTTGAATCTGCTGTACCTTTGCATGAGTATTTGTCCGATGAATATCAGCGGTCGACAATTACCTTCGTGGATGAATGGGTGAAAAAGTACCGCTCGCCGGAAATCAATGAGGTTTTGAGAACAGCAACGGAGGCCTTTGAGGAGAAGTGAGGAGATGCGAGATTTCCTTGTTGATACAAATATCTGGGAATATTGGTTTAATCCAAAAAGAGAGCCGCAACACAGTAAAGTGTTGAAACGTGTTATTGAACTCAGACGATTATATGAAAATAATAAAAAATCCTTTCGAGTTTGGGTCTCTTCAGTTACCTGGGGAGAGATAGAATTTGGATATCAATGGCAGACAAAAAATGATAACTCGTTAGAAACACAATTCCGGCAATTTATTCATGATATTGCTCCCATGGAGTTTATAATCGATAAACATGTGACGCCGGAATATGGACGGATACGAGCAATGCTATTTGAGAAATTCGGCAAAAACAAAAGAATTAAGGGGCTCAGACCCGAACAGCTCGTAGACCCAGTCTCCTCTCTTCAACTTAAAATTCAAGAGAACGACCTCTGGATTGTATCCCAGGCCATCACAAGAAATTTTACTCTGGTGACAAACGACAGAGCATCTTTAAGGCCGATCATGGAAGTGATGGGTGAAGAATTACATATTGAGAATTGGGCAGAGGATAATATATAACAAAAGAGAGGTCACGTTATTAATTGAAAAAAGCTGAATATGTTACAGTAATGGCACATCGTTTATCTGTGCTGGTCTTCTTACAAGAGAAACTCAATGCAAACTACAACGCGATGAAGAAAGAAACATAGTTGTGGCCACTATAACAATATAACACAGTTCATACTTTTTTGTGCATTATTACTCGAGGACAAAGGTGATTAATGACTGATGACAGAAAAGAAGCATTTGATAAAATCTGGATCGAAGATGTTTATCCGGAAGTCAAACGAAGGCTAATCATGCGGGATGCAAGAAATGAAGCATATCCGGATCCTCGCAGAGAGTTAGCGAAAATTCTTCACGGCATCGCAATATCAATGGAACTCGCAGCACAGGGCAGGCCGTTTGCAAGAGTAGATAAGTGTCTGTTTTAAATCATCTTCTCTTATATACCAAAATCCGTTCAAAGAAGCTTTAACTACCGATTGGAAGGTCATTCGCTCAGGAGAAATGCAACTCGATAATGTCTTTGTCGTTGAGGACGTGGGTTCGCTGGACGTTCTGGCCGTCGTAAACGCCGCTGCCCCAGATTTTTGCGGTTTTGAGCTTTTCAGCCAACTGCCGGTGAATTGCATTGGCCATGTCCATGACAGTCGAGCCGACCGGCAGTGTGAAAGGCTCATTCATATCGGCCGGCTTGCCGGGCGGCTTGGCGTAGACGCGGATGATTTTCAGCATCCTGAAAATCTTCTCAGCCAGTACATCCAGCCCGGCCCCCGTTGCGGCCGAGACCTCGATAAATTCGAATTTATATTTGCATAATTTCTTCAAATTTTCGAGTGCATTGGCTTTGGCGATGTCGGATTTCGTGCATATACAGAATGTCTTTTTACCGAGAGCATTGCCCTGGCCGTCGAAAGCCGGAGTTTCGGCGTCGGCGAGCAGACTGTGTGACTCGAGAAAATCCAGGCAGAC
>CAZKYP010000211.1:0-5564 GCA_964556885.1 uncultured Pirellulales bacterium
CCGGTGATCCGGTCGAATGCGCTCAGGCTTATTGTCGCGCCGGGGCGGACGAGCTCGCCCTTCTTGATATTACAGCGACCGTCGAGAACAGGCCCACCATGCTCGATGTTGTCAGGAAAGTAGCGGCTGCTTCAACAATTCCATTTACCGTTGGAGGCGGGATTTGTGACGTAGCATCGGCTGGGGCAGTAATGGAAGCCGGAGCAGACAAGGTATCCGTAAGCAGTGCCGCTTTTCGTAAACCTGACATTATCTCCGAGATGGTTTCTGAATTCGGTTCGGATAAAATCACAATAGCTATAGATGTGGACCAGAACAAAGAATTACCTTCCGGCTACGAAGTTTATATCGACGGGGGACGAACTGCGACAGGTGCTGATGCTATAGAGTGGGCTAAGAAAGTGGACGGATTTGGAGTTTCGGTCATATTACCAACCAGCAAGGCCGGCGACGGGGCAAAAACAGGATTTGATCTTCCTGTTATCAAAGCGATGGCTGATGTGTGTTCTGCATCGATTGTTGCTTCCGGCGGCGCGGGTAAACTGGAACATTTCTACGATGCAGTCCAGGCAGGAGCAAACATTCTGCTGGCCGCTTCGGTTTTTCATTTTCATACCATCGGTATACAGGAATTGAAAGACTATCTGAAAAGCCGCGGCTTGAAAGTCAAACAATAATACATCTAATATAAATATCGTCTTTTTTTCAGCGAAGCGATTGACAAATTACGAATTGCTTTTCGCACCGTGTTTGTTCTTACCAAACATCGAATAAATCAGCAATGCTATAAGAATAATCGCCGAGAGATGCCCGATGACAGAAGGTTTCATCTGGTGAACATGTGTCTGTACAAATGAGCTGAGTTCCGGAAAGATTGCATCAAGTAATAATCCCGACCCCAGAGCACATACCACAACCGTAAAAAGATATACGATTGCGGTTCTCCGACCTAAAACCTGCCAAATCGTCGCAAGTCCGGCTGCGTTTGTGGCAGGTCCTGTTATGAGAAAGACCAATGCCGCTCCGGGAGTCAGGCCTTTTGCTATCATAGCTACTGCAATGGGAACTGAAGCAGTAGCACATACATAAACTGGAATGCCTAAAACCATCATAACCAACATGGCAAAAATTCCGGTACCAAGCAGCTTGTCCGCAAAAAAATCTTCAGGTACAACGGCCGAGATCAAAGCCGCGATTACCAGTCCTATTAACATCGCTTTACCAATATCTCGCGGCAGCGTAATAAAGCCATATTTCAATCCGTGGACAAACCTGTCGGCATATTTTCCCCCTTGGCAACATTCATCGGTACATTTGTCCGATTTGTCTTTCTGTTCTCCTGTAACCGGTACAAACGTATCTACAAGAACGCCGCCGATAAGACCCGTTACAAGCGCTACCAATGGTCTGAAAACAGCAAATACAGGTCCAAGAAGACTATATGTGACAAAAATGCTATCCACCCCTGTTTGAGGTGTTGACAGCAGAAAAGCTACCGTAGAGCCTTTGCTTGCTCCATGCTTATGAAGCGACATCGAAACCGGTATCACTCCGCACGAACATAAGGGAAGAGGTACACCGAAAAAAGACGCTTTAATAAGCGGCCATAGTCCCCTGCCGCCAAGATGCTTTTCGACAAGAGACTGAGAAACAAGCACCGAAAGCACGCCTGCCACAAAAAAACCAAACAAAAGGTATGGTGACATTTCAGCCACAATAGTCCAAAAGTCAAATAACAGTATTTTAGTGAAATCAATCATATAATCAACCTGTCTATCAGATAGATACGAACAGACTGAAAATTGGTTCTGTGCCGTTAATAGATGAAGATGCAGATATTTACTATCTCAATCCCCGCTCCAGGTCTTCGATTATATCATCCACATCTTCGATTCCCACGGCGAGTCTGAAAAGGGTATCCGTAATGCCGAGTTTATAGCGTTCTTTCCTTGAACAATCGTAATAGCTCACTAAAGCAGGATGTGTTATCAATGTTTCTACTCCCCCGAGGCTCGGACCAATATAACAAAGCTTCAGTGCATCAAGAAAACGTTTTGCCCTGGCCAGATTTCCCTTTATATCAAATGTAACGACTCCCCCGCCGCCGGTCATCTGTTCTTTCGCCACGTCATAATGCGGGTGACTCTTAAGGAAAGGATAATAAACTCTCTTGATAGACGGATGACTATCGAGAAATTCTGCGACTTTCAGTGCATTCTCGTTCTGTTTTGCCACCCTTAACGGAAATGTTTTTAATCCTCGCAGGAGCAGGTAGCAGCAATGGGGATCAATCAGTCCCCCCATCGATTTATGCAGATTACGTATCTTTTCAACCAGCTCTTTTCTTCCGAGCACGGCTCCGGCAAGAATATCATTGTGTCCTGCGAGGTATTTTGTTGCGCTTTGAAGAACAAGATCCATCCCGAATTCTATGGGTCTTTGATTCAGCGGCGTGGCGAAGGTACTGTCAATTAGTGTCAGGACATTATATTTATCGGCAATCTTTTTAATTTTGGCGAGATCGAAAATATTCAAATAGGGATTGGTAGGTGACTCTGAAAAAATAAACCGCGTGTTCTTTTTGATGGCCTTTTCAAGAATTCCGTAATCCCCGAACGGAACAATGGTGCACTCAACGCCGAATTGTTTAAGGTAGGACTGGCAGAACTCGAGGGTTTTTTTGTAACTATCGTCGGTGATGACAATATGGTCGCCGGACTGAACTAAAGTAAGAATAGTGGTCGTTATTGCGCTCATTCCTGAGGTAAAAACGACACAGTCCTCGGCGCCCTCAAGGTCGGCAAGACGCTGTTCTGCAATCTGTGCCGTAGGATTACCGTATCTGCCGTATTCAAAGTGAACTTTTCCCTTCTTCGTATAATCTTCAATGTGCTTTGAATTACGAAATGTGAAGGTGGAAGTCTGAATAATGGGTGTTGTTATTGAATCGGCATATTTCTGCCTCGGTTCACCTGCGTGTATTGACCTGGTGAATATGGATTTACCTACATTCGTGGGCTTTTTCCTTTGGGAAGATTTATTCATTGTTAACTATTCCTTAACTAAATTGTCGGTGGCTATATCCAAATTGAGCGTCAAGGCTCTATTCTTTCAACCCGGCTTACATTGCCGTGCAGGTCAATTGTAACATCTTCGAAGCCCATTTCAATTTTGTTTTTGGAAATAGCCCGTCGAGCAATCTCAGTAAGGCCCGAACAACACGGTACCTCCATGTGGACAACCGTCAGGCTTTTGAGCTTGTTAGCCTGTAATATTACCGCGAGTTTATCCACATAAAATCCGACATCGTCCAGTTTCGGACAGCCAACGGCGATGCTGCGGCCTTTAAGGAACCTGTTGTGAAAATCACCCATCGCAAACGGCACACAATCCGCCACGAGAAGCAAATCAGCATTTGCAAAATAAGGAGCATTTGGCGAGACAAGCTTCAATTGTACCGGCCAATGACCCAATTGCGATGCAACTTCCGTCGGGACCGATTCTGTCGGCCCGCTCTCATCACGCAACTGCTTAGCCATCATGCCCGGACAGATAAAATTAACTTGTTCGGCGGTGTTTTTCTGTTTTTCCAAGTGTAATTTGGTAGCTTCTTCATCGAACTGGGCCGCTTCTTTCTGCTCAATGGTTATGGCATCCTGTGGGCAATGGCCGATACACGCCCCCAGGCCGTCACAATATATTTCACTAACCAGCATGGCCTTGCCGTCAACCAATTTAATTGCACCCTCGGCGCAGGCATTAACACATTTGCCGCAGCCGTTGCATTTTTCCTGGTCTATTTTGACAATGTTCCGTATCGCCATGTAGGAATCCTTTTTAACTTAGAATCTCCGCTAAATCCTTATCGGCATTGCCGATTGGCTTGATATCGTAATTGTCTACAAGCAACTTGAGAACGTTCGGGCTGATAAAAGCCGGCAGGCTCGGCCCGAGACGAATATTCTTTATCCCCAAATACAGCAACGTAAGTAATATCGCAACTGCTTTTTGCTCATACCAGGAAACTATGAGCGACAAAGGCAGGTCGTTGACACTGCAATTGAACGCATCGGCAAGGGCCGTCGCAATCTTGATGGCGGAATAGCAGTCATTGCACTGACCGGTATCGACCAGACGGGGGATGCCGTCGATATCACCATAATCTCGATCATTCAATCGATATTTTCCACAGGCCGCTGTTAATATCACACAATCATCCGGCACCTTCTCGGCAAATTCAGTAAAGTAATTCCGGCCGGGTTTGGCGCCGTCGCAACCACCAATAAAGAAGAAATGACGGATTTTACCCGCTTTGACAGCCTCTACAATCTTGTCCGCCAGGCCAAGCACTGCCGTATAATGGAAACCTGTGCTTAACTGACCCACTTGTTTCTCAGGAAGCGGCGGCTGGGACAATGCTTTTTCAATCACCTGACTGAAATTTCGATTTTTAATATGCTTAACACCCGCAGCACCGGCTATCCCGCACGTAAACATCCTGTCTTTATACGAGTCTTTCGGAATCATAATGCAGTTTGTCGTCACCAGTATCGCGCCGCTGAATTCATCAAATTCCTTTTTCTGGTTCTGCCAGGCCGTACCGTAATTACCCACAAGATGTTTGAATTTCCTAAGCTCCGGGTAACCGTGTGCAGGAAGCATTTCACCGTGGGTGTAAATATTAATACCTTTTCCTTCGGTTTGCTTTAGCAGCTCATAGAGATCGAGCAGGTCATGCCCGGTGACAACGATTCCCGGACCGACTTTTGTTCCGCTCGGAACTGTTGCCGGAGTGGGATTGCCAAATTTGGCTGTGTGTGCGTTGTTGAGCATCTCCATTACACGAAGGTTCATTTCGCCGGCTTTAAGTACCAGCTCAAGATGACGATTCAGGTCAAAGTCCACATTCGTAAGTGTTGCGAACATTGCTTCATGCATAAATGCATCAACCTGTTCGTCTTTTTGCCCGAGTTCTCTCGCATGATACGCGTATGCGGCTATACCTTTCAGCCCGAATATCAGTGTATCCTGTAGACTTTGAATGTCCTGATCCTTGCCGCAAACGCCAACTTTTGTACATGCAGTCCCGCCTGCAGTCTGTTCACATTGATAACAAAACATAATTCTCCTTTCGTATCCTCTACTTATCGTTTTTATTCTTATTAATTGTCCGGATCGTTCATTAAAATCTTTTCGAGGACATTAATTTCAGTTACCGGTTGTTTGCAAACGTAATTTTGACAAACGTACACAGTCGCCCTGCCGTTTATCGCAACCTGCTGTTTGATGTAAGGTACGATTGCATATATAGATAAATCATTCTGATCGTCCCCATGGAACAAGAGAATTGTATTGGGCAGGTATTTACTTTGAATCAATTTTAACATATTCTTTGTATCTTCCTGCCTTTTGTCCCCTGCAACGACGATTTCCCTTGTCGGACCGATTCGAAAATCGACTGCACTTAGCATTCCAATCAAAGCCAGGGGAGATTGTGTTAATTGTTTGCAATACGTTTCAAGCAAACGTTCGGCCCTTTCCGTGAAACGTTTCTCAGTGGTTAT
>CAZKYP010000212.1:0-5560 GCA_964556885.1 uncultured Pirellulales bacterium
ATACCAAGCGAGGCCGCTCCCAATAAATCGGATCCAAGAGCAATGCGGTTCCTGTCGCGTGTGACAAGCTGATAAATCGGCTCGGCTCCGGAGCGGCTAAGAGCTACCGAACCGGCAAGGCTCGACATCATAATACCATAAGGATTGTCGGCCACATTTACGGCATGGACCTTGGTACTCAGAGTTTTTAAGACCTCACCGTTTAGAGAAAATTCCGCTTTTGCATGTGGCAGATACTCCGCCGTAACAATAAAATCCCCCTTGTTTATGCAATTTGCGAGCTTACTATCTGGCATCATGTAGCTTTCTCCCGGCTCATATCTGCATTTGGTTTGGAATTGTTTGATGTAAAATTAGTGGTGTTTTGCAACATTGAAATCGAAGTTTTTAGCTGAGGCATATTCGTGATATTAGTGCAAAAAGCTTTTATTTCCTGCATTACCTGCTCTATCCCACCATCATTCAATTGAATAACCGTAATCCTGCCTTTACCTAATCCAACTTCTTCAAGCAGCGAGTTGACGGCTTGTGAACGTTTCTGAGCACGCATATTTCCTTCAAGATTATGACATTCTCCCTCTTTACACGTAACTACTACAACGCCATCAGCGCCTGTTTCGAATGCTTTGACCATATAAGGTATATCTATTTTTCCCGAACAGGGCAGACTGATAGCTTTAAGCTCATCGCCTTGTGTTGTTGCATTACAGCGCGTCAAATCCTCTCTACTAAGGCTGTTAGAGCAGTAAAAAACGCATATTTTCAAAGTCCGACCCTTCAATATTTTTTATAAATTCCGATACTTTGCCGAATTTCCTATTTTCAGTTATTGCTGGCTGAGTCTCTTGGCGAAGTCAAGATAGTATCGGAGGACCCACATCTTTTCGAGGAATTGCGACCACCCACAGGATGGCTCAAATCCATCTTCGATTTGAAGTTTAGTCATATTACCAGATTCGCCGATGTGTCCATCCGGTTCCAACGGTCTTCGTCGTGATGAGTCCAGTTCGGCCCATAAATCAGCCCAAACATTTAGAGCATCCTGCATCAAACTATTGTTGACATTTTTATAGTCCTGAAGCTCTGTTTCGAAAGAAGATTTCCCGGATGCTATTTGCTCATTTTCGGTCATAATATTAATACTTTTAGTATTTGATACTTAAATGCACTTACAAGAAATACTGTTCTTAAAGAGTAAATGCTAAAAAAGCCACTCTGGACCCACAACTCAATAGACCGGTTGTAAATTCTTATCATGCCAATCTTTAATTATGGGCAAAAAGTGTGCCAGGAATTATGTTTTGTAAGAATAATGCCTATATATCTGCAAATAAAGGGCTTATGTCTATTAATATTATTATGAATATTATTTGATATTTACAAAAACGGGCCATTATATTGCCATATGGGACATATTATAGCCAAGACAAAGGAATTTCAAGGGCTGTTTTTTGAAGTTATAAATGTGGCGACTATTACTCTATGCCATATTCGCGCATTTTCTTTCGAAGCGTCATGCGGCTCATATTGAGCTGCTCGGCAGCCTTACGTTTGCTTATTCTCTGAGCGAGTGTCTTGCGTATGATTGTTTCCTCAATTGCACTTTGGATTGTTTCCCTTGCATGGAAAATATCTGTGATTTTTTCACAGAAACGTATCGCCGCATGGCGGATATCAGAGTCGTTTCCAGAGAGAGTTCTGGGTGTAGTGTTGTTCTTGGGATTATATGAAACAATCTCTTCAGGAAGAAAATCTGCCGATAGAATATTACCGGGACTCATAACAATTCCTCGCTCAATGCAATTCTCAAGCTCACGAACGTTGCCGGGCCAGGGATAATCAATAAGCAAATCAAGGACTTTATGAGATATCTTGCTTACGTTCTTGCCATTCAACTTGTTGTACTTATCCATGAAGTAATGTACCAAAAGCGGAATATCATCGCGGCGTTCCCGCAACGGAGGCAAATGGATCGGTATGACATTCAATCTATAATAAAGGTCTTCACGAAACGAACCTTTTAGAATCTCTTTTTTTAAGTCCTTGCTTGTTGCGGCTACTACGCGGACATTGATCTGCACGGTTTGTGCTCCACCGACCGGCTCAAATTCCTTTTCCTGGAGGACACGCAATACTTTTACCTGTAGCCTGGGGCTCATCTCGGCTACTTCATCAAGGAACAGCGTCCCTCCGTCAGCCATTTCAAATCGTCCTTTTCGGCTTTCAATTGCTCCAGTAAACGCTCCTTTAACGTGACCAAATAATTCTGACTCGAGAAGCGTCTCAGGCAGGGCACCACAGTTCACTTTTATGAGCGGACCACTTGCTCGGTCACTGTTATAATGTACTACATTGACAACAAGCTCCTTGCCTGTACCGGTATCTCCGGTAACGAGGATAGTTGCGCGAGATTTGGCGGCGGTGGCCGCTGTAGAGAGCACGCGTTCTATCGACTGGCTTTGACCGACCAGGTTCTCGAGGCGATAAAGACGTCTCAGTTCTTCCAGCGCTCTTTCATCGCGAACGAGTATCTCCTCTTTCTCGAGGTGAATCATACGGTTGATTTTGAGAACCTGTGAAATGATTGATGCCACTATTAGAAGTATCCTAAGATCCTTATCGAGCATTGACCCGACCGCGAAAGGTCTATCTATGCTCAGAGCACCCACTACATCTTCGTCTACCTTGATTGGGACACAAATAAAAGCGATAGGATGAGCGGCATCTATCCTGCGTGTCGCAGTCCGGTTAAGAAACCGGGTGTCCTGACTTATATCCGGGATTACCTCAGGAATACCGGTTTGTACAACATGCCCTGTTACGCCTTCCCCGACAGAATATTCTCCCTTGGCTCGTTCAGCGGCCGAAAGTCCGTGTGCGGCTGCAATCTTTAGCTTATTTACTGTCTTATCCAGAAGAACAAGAGTTCCTCGGACCATCCCAAGTTCATTAGCCAATGCCTCTATGGTTTGCTCAAAAAAGGATTGAGGTTCGAGCGCCGTACCCAATACATCACCCATTCGGGTAAGAAGTCCAAGCTCACGGTCTTCGCGGGATTCAGAAGCTATAACCAGCTTTCCATCAACAACACGAAACCACTGTGGGACACCGATATCGATGCAGCGTCTGTTTACTGCTTTCCTCAGTGTAAGTGTGCGAATTCCACGAGAAACAGCAATTTCAACAACTACCTGCGTTATATGCCGCAACTTTGCAAGAAACCGTTCCGAATGAGCCTCTTTTTCTAAAAGCCAATAGGCAACTGTATTAATATCGAACAGGCGTGGGCAGAAATGTCCAAAGAACCGAAGAACAATATCCTCATCACCCCAGAGGTCAAACATGCCTGTAAGGCTGTCGAAAATGTAACGAGCGTTTGTTGATATTTCAGATCCGACTCTTCTGAGAACTTCCAGAAGCAAATCGGAATCTGCGGGATTATAAACTTGTACCGGCCGACAACTGTTTGTATCGGATTCAAACTCATTAGACTTGAAAAATTCGAGAAATACCTCATCATTGTTGCCTTTGCCGGAGGAGAAACAATCTACGAGCTTGAATTTTCCCTTTGACATGAGGTTGCCATAAGTATTGAAAATAGTCTGAGGGGAGCGATTGAAACTTATGTAGACAACCGGTGTTCCTTCAGCCTCACATGCCGATATAAAACTCGACATAAATTTGTCTATTGGTGCGCCTGAATCGACTTCCCACACAATGTTGTCGCCTGCTAAAACACCTCCAATAAGCCTGTCGATCTCCTCCATGCCTGTAGTAAGCGTTTTACGAGTCAATGAACTATTCTCTATTCTTAGATGATATTGCTATTATTTTATACAATTATACTCTATACGAAAGGCTATCATGATAGTTTATATCTTCTTGTATTATAATTATTTGTACTTTATTTGGGTTATCTTTGCAAGGTTTTTTTAAGAGGATATGTCAAGCAAGATACAACCTGCTCTATGATAACGTTTCACTAAAACAATATTTTGTTCAATTAGAAATAAAGCCAGTTAATCGGGGAATAAGATGACTGACAAAAATTCTTTTCAGATTTACACGTTTATAGTTTTCAAAGTTGATGATACAGACATTTTTATAACGTAAGAAATATGAACTTTGTAGAACAACAAAAAATTGTATGTATTATGATCTTATCTCACCTCTGAATGCTATTAGAAACTCTTTATAACCAATCTGAAACCGGCAATTGCTCAATTGCATGACGCAGTACTGGATCAACATTCGTATAGATGTCATTTGTCAGTTGAGGCGTGGAGTGTTCTAATAGTCTTTGGGTTACTGCTGTCGACACACTCCGCTGTGCTAATAGGGACGCAAATGTCTTCCTCAAATCGTGGAACTTCAATTCAGGCAATCCTGCCTTGCGGCGTATCATATCCCACTTCTTTGGTGAGAATCGGTCTGAAAAAAGCGATTCCTGTCCGTATGGAAGAGTAGCAACATAGTTGGACAGTTCTGTCATGATCTGTTCAGGAACAGGGCGTTCTGCCATTGCTTTCTTCGCTTTGCGGTTCTGAGTTGTGGTGGTGTTCCGATCAAAGTGGATATCTCTAATTCGAATAGCTTCAATGTCACCGCGACGAAGTCCTGTTGTTACTGCCAGCAAGATTCTTAACCGTAAAGTCTGATACTTGGACACCAGCTTGATCAAATCCCGCACCTGTTGGGGGAATAGAGCAGTCACAGGTTTCTGTGCTACCTTAATCTTCTTGACCTCAATATCAGATGTAACATAGCGTTTTTTTGTTGCCCAGTTGAGAAATGCATTTATATTTCTTATGTCCTTATTCAGTGTATTTTTCCCTGCTTCTTTACCTCGTTCAAGAATAAATCCATATATACTCTGCTGAGTGACATGCCTTGATGAGTTTGATCCAATTAGTCGTTCATAATGACGCAGAGTCAAAAGGGATTCATATATCGATGCATCCTGGAGCCCTTCAACTTTTTTGGTATAAAGGTATTCGTCAACCATTTGCTGCCAGTCAATACCAACGGTGCCTGTAAAAACATCGGAATTGAGTTGAGTGTATTTGATATGCCAAAAATGCTCGGCCATAGGTTTATTGGGCAGCGCTTTAGCCTTTCTTTTATTACCTTCATACCAACCAACCCACCAACCTTTTAGGTTTTTTCGCTTGTATATCCATGGCTTTCTCATAATGTCCATTGTATCGGCAGATCTTGGCGTCAAGGTCATCAGCAAGGTGATGCGATATCATAAGGGGAGTCAATCTGGAGACATAGACATGGATGAAAAATGATATCAGCTGTATTTATTTGAGTAAAGTTTCGCACTTTTTAAAAGTATAAAGATAGGCAATGTGGCCTATAGGTTGCTTTTATGATTTTTTACCACTTACGGGGCTTTTTCCGAAAGTGGTATTAATTCATAAACGCCTTTTTGAGCTTGTTATAGTCGATTTTTCAATTTTTAAAAGTGTGGAAGTTAACTTCTGTATTCTGTCTTTTTATGGTTTCGGTGCGTAATCAACGGAGAAATCCGTCTCTACGAAATCCGGCGACAGGC
>CAZKYP010000213.1:0-5552 GCA_964556885.1 uncultured Pirellulales bacterium
AAGATGAACTATCGGTTTGGTCAGGGCCTTTAGACCTTTTATCCACATCTTCGCAGGAGAAAAGGTGTGCATCCATGTAATCAGACCGATGCAGTTGGCTGTCGTGTTTGCGGCCATACATATATTCGTTACTTCTTCCGGTGATTTCAAAACAGGCTTGAAAACGACCTTGCATGGGATATTTTTCGATTGACCGAGTGCCTTGGCAATTTCTGATGAATCCTTATCTACCTGCTTGAGCACTTGCGGCCCGTACAAATGCTGACTTCCTGTTATAAACCAAACTTCTAATTTTTTCAGGTTAATCATTTTTTATTCTCCTTGATAGTATTTTTAGGGTAATCGAATTTGATTCGAACGTTTGTATAAATCCTCGTATTTATTTAACCGCCAGCACCACAACCGATTTTGACGGAAGTGTTGTTGACAGGATATTGCCGTCGAGTTTGAAGTTTGTGAAAGCAGCCGGTTTGACGGCTTCCGGATTATCGAAGGTGTTATGTGCTGTCATCTCTTTGGCGGTTAAAACCTGACCGGTGATACTTTTTGGCTCGGCTCCTTCTATAGCACAGTTGACTATTGCTTCCTTGTTCGGATCAAGATTACACAGAGATATGTGGATTGTACCCGAGGCGTCTTTTGACGCCGAAGCACTCACAGACGGAATGCTGTCGTTATCGAATGTGTAATCGTTGCACTGCAATTCAATCGGGAGCATTGTTGCATCGTGGTGAACTTTGTACATATCGAAGACGTGATATGTGGGAGTAACAATCATCTTTGGTCCGTCTGTCAGTATCATTGACTGAAGGACGTTGACAATCTGGGCGATATTTGCCATTTTTACACGTTCACAGTGTTTATGGAAAATATTCAGTGTGACGCCGGCAACAAGTGCGTCTCTTAGTGAATTCTGCTGATAGAGGAATCCCGGATTTGTACCCGGTTCGACCTGATGCCATGCGCCCCATTCGTCCACAATCAAAGCCACTCGCTTGTTTGGATCGTATTGGTCCATAATCGCCGAATGTCTCGTGACAAGCTCGTCCATACGGAGCGCCCGTTGTAATTGTGCAAACCAGTCAGTTTCGGTGAACTCTGTTGCAGAGCGGCTTGTTCTACCGGACCCGCAGTAATAATGAAGGGCGAGTCCCTGCATCCTGCCTCTTCTTCCTCCGCCTCCGACTTTTTCCATTAACACTTCAGTCCATTTGTAATCTGTTCCGCTCGGCCCGCACGCTACTTTATAGAGCTGGTTGCCGGAGAAGTTGCGCAGGTATGTCTGGAATCTCCTGTAAAGATCGGCATAATACTCAGGCGTCATACTGCCGCCGCAACCCCAGTTTTCATTACCGACGGCCCAGTAAGTAACCTTCCACGGTTCATCGCGACCGTTTTTACGACGCAAATCTGCCATCGGGCTGATACCGTCGAAGGTTATATATTCTACCCATTGCTGCATTTCCTGAACAGTTCCGCTGCCGACGTTTCCACAGATATAAGGCTCGCATTCCAACTGCTCGCATAGGTCTAAGAATTCATGGGTACCGAAATGATTGTTTTCCGTTACGCCGCCCCAGTGGGTATTGATCATTGTCGGACGTTTTTCTTTCGGGCCGATTCCGTCCATCCAGTGATACTCGTCCGCAAAACATCCGCCCGGCCAGCGAAGGTTTGGTATTTTAATTTTCTTTAATGCGGCAACTACATCATTGCGAATACCGCGTGTATTCGGGATTGGTGAATCCTCGCCGACCCAGAAACCTTCGTATATACATCGGCCAAGGTGTTCGGAAAAGTGGCCGTAGATGTTCCTGCTGATTTGCTCTGTGCCTTTGTCGACCGAGATGATCATTTTGTTTGTCGAGTCATCCTGGGCAGACGCATTCGAGGTATAGAGCAGTCCAAGGCTGATAAGGACTACTAAGCACATAATAATTTTTTCGATCAACAGCTTATTTTTTCCTGATAATGTGCATTTCATCTTTTGTTTCCTTTCAATTGTCTGTTATTCATTAAAGGTGCTCACACCCACAATCGCAGAATCCTCTTTTTTTGTCTAAAAAAGACGGATTTTCAGGATGAAAAACCCGACCGGTGCATATCTTAATGTCCGTTATTGCTGTTTGTAAAGTGTTAATTTCGATTGTTTTTCCATATCAATTGCGACCATTTGTATCGGCTTTCAAAATATTTTTTGAAAATACGAATTTTTTCGTTGAATTGTACGAAAGTATTCGTATAGAATGGACGATGTTTAATAGAAGCGATAAAATTTTAAAGGAGATTTTCAATGGCAAGACGTAAAACAACCGGGCCGACCGACAGAGAATTGATGATCCTTGGAATCCTGTGGAGCCGCGGGCCAAGCACCGTCCGCGAGGTTAACGAATCGATGAACGAAGACGGCGACACCGGGTACACAACGACGTTGAAACTTATGCAGATAATGACCGAAAAAGGTTTGCTGGTCCGGGATGATTCGCAATTCAAGCACGTCTATAAGCCGGCCCTGTCCGAAGAACGGACGCAGAGACAGTTGGTCGGCGATTTGCTCGAAAAGGCCTTTGCCGGTTCTGCGGAAAAGCTCGTCATGCGGGCTCTGTCGGCTAAAAAGGTTTCGCCGAAGGAATTAGTGGGAATAAGAAAAATGCTCGACGAATTCGAGGGAAAATAAAATGGCATTTTTAGAAACAATCATCGCACAACAGGTTGTTTACAAATTAGGCTGGTCACTTCTTCATTTTATCTGGCAGGGCGGAGCCATTGCTTTATTGCTGGCAATCCTGCTGACACTGCTGCGAAAAGCATCGGCCAATATTCGATACATCATCGCCTGTTCGGCCCTGGGATTGATTGCTGTTTTGCCGGTTGTCACCATGCTTATGGTCCCGGCCCCGGCGTCACAGGCCACAATTCATATCGAACCTGTGTCGATACCTGTAACATCACCTCCATCAGTGACAAGGCAGGTTGTCGTGATAGATACGCAGATATCAGAAGAAGCGGAAACGAACGAAATAGTAATCACCGAACCTGCCGCATCGTGGCAGGAAAAAGCAACGGCTTTATTGGAACCTGTGCTGCCCAACATCGTTTCTTTTTGGCTGGTTGGAGTATTCGGCCTTTCGCTCTGGCATCTGGGCGGCTGGACGCAATTGCAGCGGCTGAGAAGAAAAATGATTACAAAGGTCGATACTTCACTGCTGGCAAAAATGGAGCTATTGGCTGCGAAGCTCGGTGTCAAACGAACAGTGGAGCTGTTCGAATCGGCTTTAGTGCAGATACCGACCGTTGTCGGCTGGCTAAAGCCGGTGATACTGCTGCCCGCCAGCGCCCTTACCGGCCTGAGTTCCGAACAGTTGGAGGCGATCCTGGCGCACGAGCTGGCACATATAAAACGATTCGATTATTTGGTCAATATACTCCAGACGATTGTGGAGATATTAGGCTTTTACCATCCGGCCGTCTGGTGGGTCTCGCATAAGATACGAATCGAAAGGGAAAACTGCTGTGACGATTTGGCGGTCGGCGTCTCAGGCGACCGGCTGCGATATGCAAAGGCACTTACATCGCTGGAGGAAATCCGGGCCGGTCATGGCGAATTGGTTGTTGCGGCTACCGGAGGTAATCTTTTCAACCGCATAAGGCGCCTGCTCGGCAGCGATAAGAACGAAAAAGCCGCCTTTAGCTGGGTCCCTGCAGCAACCACAATCCTGCTCTTAGCTGCATTACTAATCCCCGCCGCACTCGCTTTTACTGCCAATGAATCACCAGAACTTTCCGCGAAATCTATTCTGAACAAAATGCTGGAATACCGGTCCAAAGTAAAGAATCTGCAATATGTCACTGAGTATAATGACTGGACAAGCAGGCAACTTTTGGACGATATGAGAGAACGGACTATTGAAATCCAAAGGGAAAATCTAAGGAAAAGAGGCATTCTCGAACAACAAATCCAGGCGATAACAAGACGTTCAAGTCGTCAAACCCCTGAATCAAGATACCGAGTTCTTAAATGTACAATGGATAATGAGGATCGTGTAAAAATAGAAACATCGAGAGGCAATTATGACTCATCGAATAATAAGCTACCGATTGAATACATATATATTTCAGTTTGGAACGGTATCGAAGGTATAGATTATAATCAATCAAGAGGAACTCCCGGTTCGGCAACAATACAAGACAGCATATCCACCCACGCCAGAGTCGAGGGACATCCATGGAAGACGGAAGAGTCTTTCTGCAGGCGATTATCCGACATCATTGTGTCGGGAAAAGAAGTCAGTGTCGATAAAATCGAAGATGGAACCTATCGCATTGTCATTCACAACGATCCCAGTATTTCAATTTACACAATTAATCCTTCAAAAGGTTACTCGCGTACTCTTCAAGAAAATTATCATGAAGATCGGCTTGTCTCCCGTGATAAAATCGATTACCGGGAAATTGCAAAAGGCATCTGGTTCCCCGTAAGCGGACAGACAGAAGGTTTCAATCCCGACGGCTCATCAAACATGAAAACAATCTTCAAAACGAGCCGGATTATTATAAACGACCCCTCGTTTGATGAAAGCCGCTTCAGCGTTGACCTGCCCGACGGAGTCCAGGTAAGAGACCTCATTCAGGGCAAGCAATATATCGTCGGTTCGCAGAATGAGTACGACCTCGTCACGCCAGAGGAAGAAACCACGCCTGGAGATAGGGAAACATCGGAGCCGGTCGATCCGAACTCATGGCAAAAGAGATTCAATGATGTTTACAGCCTTAAAGATAATGAGGTGCTAAAGCGAATCCCGACGCCGTTCACTCCGGAACGCAGGAACTATTACCTTAATCAACCGAGACCAGACTCGTCACCCGATCAATACGATTTCATTATTCAATATACTTTCGGTTGGGATGGTGATTTGGCAATCAGAAGCCAGCTAGTAGGATACTTGACCCCGCGTCTCGATTCAATTTTAGGTTTTGTCCTCAAAATTGGCAATTTCGAATATGAAATCCCTGATGAGCTGTTGCACAACGACATGGCAGGCGACTGGATTGTTCGTAAAGATACGCCCAAAGAAAAGCTGTTAGAAGCCCTCGAAGAGATAATCCGGAAAGATACGGGAAGGGAAATTAAATTTGTTAGGCGTCAAATGCAAGACGATGTAATCGTTGCAAGCGGTCGCTTCAGTTTCGAACGCCTGCCCAATATCGAAAATGGAAACTACATTCTCCTTTCCACAAATCGAACTGATACATATTTTGGCGGAGGAGGCGGAAGCGGAGACATTAAAGAACTTCTAAAATGGGTCAGCGAACGTGTCAAAATGAGAATCATCGATGAAACTGAGCAGCAGGACATAAGTATAACATGGCGATATCATAATTCGTCCGATTTAAAAAGACTGGGCCGCAACAACCCTCGATACGACGAACAACTGAAAATGCTTTTACAGAACCTCTCCTTGCAAACCGGACTGAAATTCGAAAGGAAAAGTGTACCAGTCGAAAAATGGTTCGTCGAAGAAGCGGGGACAATCCAAACCAACAAACCAACC
>CAZKYP010000214.1:0-3173 GCA_964556885.1 uncultured Pirellulales bacterium
CAACACTGTAGTTACGATTCATTGCTTGCAGGATTTTATCCGAGCCGCTCTGGGCGGGAATATGCAGGTAATTGCATACCTTCGATGAACCGGCCATTGCATGGAGTATATCATCGAAAAATTCCTCAGATGGATAACTGGTTACGAATTTAAGCCATTCAATTCCTTCAATGTCACTGGCGGCGTTTAGTAAGTCGGCCAGTGACCAGGTCCTTTCGCCGTGTTTGTATTTATATGAATTGACAGTCTGGCCCAAAAAAGTGACCTGTTTAACTCCCTGGTCTGCCAATTTCCTAACCTGTTCGAGGATAGCATCAGGTGGCCGGGAGACCTCCGGCCCGCGCACATACGGCACGATGCAGTACGAGCAGAAATTGTCGCAGCCCCGCATCACCCTGACAAACGCCTGAGAAGGGATTTGCTCATCTTCGATGTCGTAAGCGGTCTCGAATTTTTCGAGTGCATCGATTTCGTGGTCTGATCCTTTCCGGCGGATATTTTCGGTTACTGCAAGTTCCTTCTTGTTTTCTTCAATTGCCTCGGTGACGAGAGCGGCTATCTGAGATATTTGAGCCGGGCCGCAGACGATATTGACTGCTTCGTGTTCGAGCAGCTTTTCCCCGAGCCGCTGGGCCATGCAGCCTATTACGCCGACCACCATTTCAGGTTTGGATTTTTTTATATGTTTAAGATGGCCAATGTTGGAAATTACCCGTTGTTCCGCATGTTCGCGGACCGAACATGTATTTATCAATACGACATCGGCCTCTTTGACGCTGTCGGTCAGGTCGAATCCGGCCGCCTTCAGCGCAGAGCCAACCAGCGCCGTATCCAGCTTGTTCATCTGGCACCCGTAGGTTTGTAGGTGCACTTTCACAGTGCACCTACAAACCTAAACACGGGTGTCCCTGCGTTTAGATTTGGCCCCGCTTCTGTCTTTCGACAGAAAGACGCGGGGGCAAATCTGCAGGGACACCGGAACGTATTAGTTACTATTATTGATTTCATTATAATTTCTAATTAGTCTCTCTTTTTGATTTCGAGTTAGCTTCTTGATTCTTCTTTCACCACGTAAAGCATTTTTATAATATCGATATTCTTTGGCATAAACTAATTTTACAGGCAGCTTGTTTTTTAAATATTTTGCACCATTTCCGCTATTATGTAGAGAAATACGATTCTCCAGATTATTCGTATATCCAGTATAATATGTCCCATCTCTGCATTGAACTATATACACGAAAAATCTACCTTCTCGTTTGATTGTCTTTTTAGAATGTACGTCTCTACTTTTCATTACGTATGACTCAAAAAGTTATATAAGCTCATAAGTTATTTATCTCAACCAGGTTAAGGGTATAAGTTTCTGATTCTTCGGCTTGATACAATTTAACATGTTGTAATTCTGCTCGTTCTATTAACTTTTTAATAGCTAACTTCAAACTATCTTCTGTGTACAAACCAAAAATAATTTCCCTTACCGACAGAGGCTGCAATCTCAAAAACCAGGTCTCTTTACCGTTGAATTCCTTAAGACAGACTAAACCTTGTTGCTCTAAGTTAATTAGATCGGTATCGATAAACACTGAACGAAATTCTTGTTCATATTTCCATTTAGATGATTTGTTTAATATTGTACTTAGGAATGCTTTTGGGATCTCAAAATCAGTCAAAATATTTACACATGGACGCTGCTCAGGGTAATTAACACCATCCATTTGGATACCTTTATTTGGAAAGATACTATCGAAATCAATACCGATTACCGCTCCTTTGTGTTTATCAGCATAATGAGCCCACATTACAGTATTATTTGCTGTTTTTGAAACGGATAACAAACAATATTTCTGGTTTAATTTTTTTTGACATTTTAGTGAACTCTTTGCAAGTCCTCTCTGAATCTCACCTTTTTGATAAAGTCCATTCAGAGTTTGTTCGTAGCCTGTTGGTAAGGATTTTCCTTTACGTTTTAGTGCAGCTTTATATCTTGCCTCAATTGCAGGTTTATCATTCGGACAGTCGAAAAAAGGCAAACATTCAAGCGGGTCGTTGACTTCTGAAATATACGGCAATTTTAATTCTAAAGAAACCAGGATTTTAACAATACCCTCCTGATCGCAATATTTGTATAAAATATTCATATTCAGAATCCCCAAAATCACTTCGCGTTACTTGCACCAACGGCCACTAAAAGCTCTTAATGTGTACGCTTCGAGCACTCATTATCATTTGTATACAGGATTTGTGTTAAAAAATCAATGCACACTATTTAGCCACCGTACGATTGAGTTTTCGATATAGGTTTTTGAGGTGGTCAGATTTTCACTTGATATTCTTTTTGGATGGATTATGCTTATCGCAAATTGGAAAGCGGTTTATATGGTTGAGAAACGATATGACAAATAAAACAAAATCCCAAAAGAAAAGGCAAACCATGAAGAAAGCTCGGCCGGAGCAGATCCACGAGCTAAAAATTACATTAAAACACAGTAAGCCACCTATCTGGCGACAGGTTGCCGTACCGAGTGATATACCCCTCAGCGATTTACACTGGATCATCCAGATTGTAATGGGCTGGTCCAACTCACACCTTCACCAGTTTATCATTCGCAGTAATCGTCCAAGACTGACTATGGAGAAGATACGCTCAATAAGCATAGAAGGGCAATTGCATAAACTGGCAGAATATATGCGCCGTGACCGCTTTCTGAGCGATCCACGATTCAAACTGGAAGATACCGAAGACGAGAGGAAGGTAAAACTATGCGAACTTGCCCCGAATGTTAAAAGCAAATTCATCTATGAGTATGATTTTGGCGATGGCTGGGAGCATATTATTGAGACAAAGAAAATCGGTCCGCCCAAAGAAAATGTTAAGTACCCGACTTGTTTAAAGGGCAAATTCGCCTGCCCGCCGGAGGACTGCGGCGGCATCTGGGGTTACTACGAGATGCTCCAAATAATCGAAGATCCCAAACACGAACGTTATGAGGAATTCATAGATTGGCTGGGGGGCGGTTTCGACCCTGAATATTTCGACATCGAAGGAATAAATTCGATCCTATCGGATTTCAAGGAAGAGGTTAAACTACGCTCACGATGGGAAATATATTAGATGTTAGTCCAACAACTTACAAACAGAAAAGAAAAGGAGGTTCCAAAATGCAGTATCG
>CAZKYP010000214.1:3273-5532 GCA_964556885.1 uncultured Pirellulales bacterium
CTCATCGGAAAAGACCTTCGAGCCGGTCTGTTGTTGCCACTTTTTAGAGGAACTTTCAAAACCCAGATAGAAGGTCTTAAAACCAGCCTGCACCATAAGCTCAGCCAAATCTCCTGTAACGAAGCGGGCGTTAAGGGCGTTCGGGCTGTGAAAATTTATTTCTATCTTCCGTTTTATTACTTCTCTCAGGAACGGGACAAGGACATCCTGAGGCTCAAAGAGCAGGGCGTCATCATAGAAGGCGATATTCTCGACACCAAGTTTATGTAACAATTCCAGTTCGGCCAAAGACCTTTCAAGTGAACGCGTCTTGAATTTACTATACACCTTCGGCACAGAGCAGTAAGTACAGTTAAACGGACAACCGTCGGTTAGTTTTATAACTCCTGTTTTTAATTTGTCGTAAACTTCCCACAAGGCTGGTTGTTTCAAATCCGGAGATGTTCCCGTGAATTCCCAAAGAGGTTCAAGATTTGTCCCATGCACCAGCAAATCAACACCTGAATTCTTAGCGTGTTCATCGCATAAAGTTACATAAACGCCGCCTAAAATTATCTTCGCCTGCGGCCGGACCTTTCGAATGTCACCAATGACCTCCTTGATACCCGGATACCAGTATGTCATTGTGGTCTGAATAAAAATAAAATCGAAAGGTTCTTCTTTGGCCAAAAAATCTCTGAATGAATCCTGCGGCAGGCCGAATCGCCGGAAATAGCGGGGGATGTCTTTCAGACATTCCGGATTTCGGATTTTTTCCTGGTAAAACCTCCCACGTCCCCATTTGTCGGAAGCAAGAATCTTTTGTACGGTCATGAAAGGATTCTGGCGGTCGAGATAATCGAAGAGTCTAAAGTCGGCCCGGTCGCGAAGAAAACCGGCCGCACTAAGCATACCGTATGGTTTGAGCCAGAAATCATACGCGGCGAAATCATAAATCGGAGGATTTACCAGTAGTATTCTTGGCTTCATATTTTCTTAATGGCCCGAATGACATAATCCAATTTAGAAGGTTAGTAACATGCAACGCGCCTGCCGATAATATGTATATTCAGAGGTCAAATCAAGTGCGAACCCGATTTTAAGCATGGCGTAGAACCAATAACATTGACTTCTGAGTCCCTTATATGTTAAAATACGCAAAATAAGGTAATTCTGAAGGATAAACCACGATTTATCGCTTAAAATACAACTGATGAGGGAATTGAAAAACGTTTAGGCACTTACAAATCCTGATATCCCTGGTAATGACCATCTTTATTGCCGATTCAGTGAATGCTTTCCAGTTGGGCCGGACAGACCCGCCGCTGGTTATCAATGAATTTATGGCCTCCAATAACACTTCCGCCCGCGACCCGCAAGGTGATCATGATGATTGGATTGAGCTTTACAATTATGGCACTGTCAATCTTGATATTGGCGGAATGTATCTTACCGACAATATTGCCATTCCAACAAAATGGCAAATTCCGGCCGGAACGATTATCGCGCCCAGTGGTTATTTATTAATATGGGCTGATGGGGATACTTCAGCGACCGGGCTGCACGCTGATTTCAAGCTCGATGCCGCGGGCGAGGAAATCGACCTGTTCGGCACCGACGGGCAGACTCTAATTGATAGTATCAAATTCGACGAACAGATTACCGATGTTTCCTACGGTCGCTTTCCGGATGCGGGCGAAGACTGGTATTTTCTTGTTGAGCCGACGCCAGCGGCGGAAAATAACCATTCGTATTCCGGCGTAGTTGCCGACACGAAATTCAGTCACGACCGCGGTTTTTACGATACTCCATTCCGGGTGACAATCACGACCAAAACCGCCGGGGCCGTAATACACTACACCACGGACGGCAGCGCGCCCACCGAGACTGACGGCCAGGTTTATACAGGTCCAATTCTCATATCGACAACTACCTGCCTGCGTGCGGCAGCTTTCAAGACGGGCATGATGCCCACAAATGTGGATACTCAAACCTATATCTTCCTCGACGACGTTATCCGGCAGCCGCAGTATCCCCAGGGGTACCCAACCAGCGGATGGGGTCATGCAGGGCCCGATTATGCGATGGACCCTATAGTTATCGATACTTACGGCAGCACAATCAAAGACGACCTGAAATCAATACCCACATTGTCTCTGGTGATGGATATCGATAACTGGTTCGGAAGCAGGGGAATCTATGTCAATGAATCACAGGATGGAACCGAGCGCGTGGTCTCGATGGAATATATCGATCCAAATACCGGTGACAATATACAAA
>CAZKYP010000215.1:0-3053 GCA_964556885.1 uncultured Pirellulales bacterium
ATTCAGCCGCGGCTGAGCTGGAATATGCAAACGGTTCTGTTGATACGCCAATGGGTGCCTTGCGGAAAGTTAACGGCTCCGCCAGGCCTTTCAACGTGCGTTTGTGGTGCATAGGTAATGAAATGTACGGTGACTGGCAGATTGGATATATCAGACTTAAAGATTATGTGTTAAAACATAACTGGGTAACGCAAAAAATGCTTGAGATGGACCCGGACATAGTTTGCGTAGCATGCGGTAACGTAGGCGAATGGAGCGAAGGCTTAATGAAGAACTGTGCCGATTATATCGATATTATAGATGAGCATTTTTATGTCACCAAGACTCTTCCTGATGTTACTGCTCATGTTGCACAGGTTACGAAGAATATTGCCGACATAACGAAGTATCATCGTGACCTTCGCAAAAAGCTCGATTCACTCAAAGGCAAAGATATCAAGGTATCTTTAACGGAATGGAATTACTGGAATTATGATCCGGGTGAAGGCGACAAACTTCTGCCGGAAGATGCTTACTGGTACGGCGAACTGGGAAGAAGATATTTTATGCAGGATGCGCTGGGAATCGCGGCGGGTCTGCACGAATATTTCAGGAATTCGGATATCATGTACCTTGCAGCATACGCACAGACAGTAAATGTAATTGGCTGCATAAAAACAACCAAAACCGCCGCGGCTTTCGCGACAACAGGTTTGCCCCTGGCTTTGTACCGGAATCATTATGGAACAATTCCGGTCGATGTCGTGAACAATAACGCCGCACTTGATGTTGCAGCCGCATGGACGCAGGATCGTAAGGCTCTGACAATAGGCGTAGTTAATACGACCGACAAACAGCAGCAAATCAAGATGGACTTAAAAGGCGTAAATTTAACCGGCGCAGGCACTGTCTGGGTAATTACAAATTCTGATCCTATGGCATATAACGAACCCGGAAAAGAGCCAAAAGTTGCAATTAAGGAAAATAAGGTTACAGGCGTCTCGAACCAACTGACTGTTCCCGGTTACAGCATAAATCTTTATAGACTTGAAGTCAGGAAATAAAACCAGGGCAGGATGAGATTTCATTCGACCTGAGCTCATGGCCGAAGGTTAGCCCATGTCGTCAAAAATTACCTGATGGGCTGAAATTCATCCTGCAAAGGACTGTTTTAAGGCTGAAGAATGGTTTAAAAGTGCCATTACCAACGAGCAGAAAATCCTTGCCGCTATGGCCATTCATCGACAGTTGGCCGAAACACTCAAAACTGCAAGAATCCGGGGCGCCGGCGTTTACGACGGCCAGAACGCCCGGCGAAACCACGTCCTGAACGACAAAGACATTATCGAGTTGCATTTGGCCTGATTTTCTTTATAATCCCATACATGAAACGGTCGGCCGCAATTTGATGAAACACGGAAAGAACAAACCTGATGTGAAGTTGAAAGGAGATTCAAAATGTCACAAACCCGTTTTGTAAAAATCATTATTTTGGCAGCAGTAATTCTTACCTTTACTGTCACGCCTGCAAAAACCTTCGCTGCGGGCCAACCGGCTACGGTCACCATCGACACAGACCAGACCGGCAAACCGATTTCCAAGTATATCTACGGCCAGTTTATAGAACATCTCGGCCGGTGTATTTACGGCGGCATCTGGGCCGAAATGCTCGAAGACAGGAAGTTCTGTTTTCCCATAACGGAAGAATACGATCCGTACCGGGGCACAGATAACGTTTCCAAAGACAGCCCATACGCAGTCATCGGCGCATCACCCTGGCAGATAATCGGCCCGGCGGACTCGGTGACAATGGTCAAAGAGGATTCGTTCGTCGGTGAGCACACGCCGCTGATAAATCAGGGCGGCGGTATCCGGCAGCTCGATCTCGGCCTGGTCGCCAATAAAAAATACGTCGGTTATATATATCTAAAGCCGCAACAACGAACGGCAAACGTAAGGGTATCGCTCCACTGGGGCGACGGCAGGGAAGACAACGAGTCCGTCCAGACCCTGGTGGCCGCCAACAAATACGGTAAGTATCCCTTCGAGTTCACTTCCGCCGCCGATACGGAAAAAGGAAGGCTGGAAATAATAGCGATTAACGGGTCGTGTTTCGTCGGCACGGTATCATTAATGCCGGAGGACAACGTCGATGGAATGCGGGCCGATACACTTGCAATGCTCAAAGAGCTGAACGCCCCGCTGTACCGCTGGCCGGGCGGGAATTTCGTCAGCGGCTACGACTGGCGTGACGGTATCGGCGATCGCGACAGGAGACCTCCTCGCAAAAATCCTGCATGGACGGGCGTGGAACACAACGACTTCGGCATGCACGAATTCATTCATTTCTGCCGCATGCTTAAAGCCGAGCCATTAATAACCGTCAATACCGGATTCGGTGACGCATATTCGGCCGCGGCCGAGCTGGAATATTCCAACGGCTCAATAAAAACACTCATGGGAGCTTTGCGAGCGAAAAACGGCGACCCCGAACCATTCAATGTTCGCTTCTGGTGCATCGGTAACGAAATGTGGGGCAGATGGCAGCTCGGTTATATGAGTCTGGAGCATTATGTTCAGAAACACAACTGGGTCGTCGACAAGATGCGTGAAGTCGACCCGAACATCATTCCGATAGCTTCGGGTAATGCCGGTCGATGGAGCGAAGGTCTGCTGCAGAGCTGCGCCGACCACATCGACCTGATCGCGGAGCATTTCTATTGCCAGGAAAGACCGGATGTTGTCGCGCATACTGCCTGGATTGCCGAGAATATCAAGTCAAAGGTCGAATTTCATCGGCAGCTCCGAGAGAAACTCGATGTCTTAAAGGGCAAAGATATAAAGATTGCCATGACTGAATGGAACTACTGGTATGGTCCTCACGTGTTCGGCGAACTTGGAACGCGATATTTCCACAAAGACGGAATTGGAATCGCCAGAGGCCTGCATGAATATTACCGTAACTCCGATATAATGTTCATGGCCAGTTATGCCCAGACTGTCAACGTCATCGGCTGCATCAAGGCCAGCAAGACCGCCGCGGCCCTCGAGACGACCGGCCTGGTCCTGAAGCT
>CAZKYP010000215.1:3153-5527 GCA_964556885.1 uncultured Pirellulales bacterium
ACCCGGGCGAGGAACCCAAGGTTGTGATCGAAGAGAAGGAACTTTCAAATGTTTCTAACAGTTTGACAGTGCCGCCTCTTAGTATCAGTCTATATACATTGCCTGTGAAATAAAAGTGAGAGTGCCGATTATAATCGGTGAGAAAAATGAGAGTCCAACCGGCCCCGCGATTCGATTCTTTCACGGGGCCGGATAATATCAAGAGCGCTTCAAATGCGTTTTACAAGATTCGAAGAAGGAAGCGGCTATTGCGGCAAATGCCTCAGGCAGGTGCCGGTCGGCAGAACAAGGATTAATCACCCGACGTATTTGTTTTTGACTTTGCTTACGCTGGGCGTGTATATTTTCTGGTGGATTCGCGATGCCTGCAAGGTACGTAACTGGAAATGCCTCGAATGTGGTGCCATAGTATATAAGATTATGAATTGGAAATGAGAATAAATTGAAACAAGGATTTGAATCGATGGAATGTAAAAAACAGAAGAATATGAAAAACTGCAACTGTTCGTATCCCGGCTGCAATAATAAAGGTATTTGCTGTGAATGTCTGAGCTATCATTTATCGAGTCAGCAGCTTCCCGGCTGCTGTTTCCCCGATGAGGTCGAAAAAACATACGACCGCAGCTTCCGCGCATTCGCCAAAGCCTGGAACCTATAAAATATTTCGTCCCAATATAAAAAACCGGACTGCTAAAGCTTAGTCTTGTTCACAGATTCACAAGATATTGAACCTATTTAAATAATCCAGCTTCGAGTTCCGCCAGTTTTGCCGGTGTAACAGTTTCTACTCGCAAGTCGCCGTAAATGATGCGATATTGATTACCATCGATTTTCCAGCGCAGCAGAACCTTATCGGCATCCTGCGGCGTGACAACATTCCCATAGTAAACCGGCTCCTTCCTTTCCTCAGCGAGTGTCATATAGAACATTACTGCACCCTGAATGGGCATAATCTTGTCCACCATCTCCTTGACACGCTCTCCAATCGATCCAATTTGCTCTTGCATCGCTTCGATTTGCTCTTGCCTTGCTCTACGCCGCTCCTCAATCTTTTCCATTAGCTCTTCTGTCTTCCTGCTCCGCTCTTCACTTGCCTTGATTCGCTCTTCCCCTGCCCTGCGGAGTTCTTCGATCTTCTTCATTAGCTCTTCTGTGTTCTTGTTTGGCTCTCCCTTTGCCTTGCGCAGCTCTTCAATATTCTTAAATAGCTCTTCCGGTGAAAGTGCTTGCTCCTCTTCGATCAGTTGCGTAAGGGCATCCATGTCCTTACGGTCCTCTTCGATCATTTGCTTCATAGCCGTGTCGTCCTTTTTATCAAACTTGCTTATTAGTGAGGCGACGGCCATGAAATCCAGTTTTTCCGGATATCGCCCCGTCATATCGGCACACAGTTTGAGGCCCGCGATGGCACCCTCTTCGTCCATCGGCGGCATATTAATCTTAAAAGGACCTCCTGGTAATATCATGTAATCAGAAGGGATAACCGGCTTGAATTCAGCGGCATCCACCGGGCAGTCCCACTGGAAGCTGTGGTCCACACTAAAGATTTGCATGTAGCCCATTTGCATGTCAGTCTCCAATCGCACCGGAAGCTGCGTCTTAACATCGACCCAGATTTTCATATCCCCTTGGCCCGTCATTCCATTCAGGCAATTAGGATCAGTTGTATGAAATCCTTCGACTTCTATACCATCGATTATAGATCGGCCCAGATTCTCATACTTGCATTCCAGAATTTGCATGAGCAGGCTCCTCGGATCATAGTTCTCCTGGCGGTTTTCTTCGATTTGCGTATCATCGATTTCTATGCGATTATACATCTTTTGATCGGGCATGAGCAAAATCATGGCTTTTTCTTCAAATTGTATATATGTCTCCATACGAGAAGTAATTCCACTGTTTGGATCTTTCACGTCCATGGTCATTTTCATTCCGTAATCCTGTGCAATCAGGACGGTGCCTTCGGTGGTCTGATTCATATCCAGGCCGGTGGGTCCCTTGCCTTTGATGGTCATGGTCACCTGATATGCATAGGCCGGAGTCTGTTCAACCTGCGTCAGTACATCAGCCAGAGCAATCCCTGAGCCGGTTGTCCTCCAGAGAGATAAACCGATCATACATGTGACCACTATCACCGTCGCAGCGGCGAGTTTTGTTACGTTGCTTTTCATGATACTAATCCATAAATCTGATTTCGTCGTAACCGGCTCATCTTTTCTTGTTCCTTCTGATGCTCGAACTATCTCATCACGGACTTTTTTATCCAGCTCGACACTCGTAGGAATATATAATTTTTTAAACGATTTTATAACATCATCTGTCGGTCTCATTTTTACACCTGTCCATTTAACAATGACCGAAGTTTATCTAATCC
>CAZKYP010000216.1:0-5519 GCA_964556885.1 uncultured Pirellulales bacterium
GAATGCCTGCTTGTTCATAACCGGCAGAACACCGGGCATACCGAGGCAGACCGGGCAGACTTTGCTGTTCGGCTCGGCACCGAACTTGAGCTCGCAGCCGCAGAACATTTTGCTCTTTGTACAAAGCTGCACATGAATTTCCAGTCCAACTATAACTTTATATTGCAGGTCACTCATTTTTAATTGTCGGTTCTTTCGTATGCCAATCAGTCTGGCTCTCGAACATTCTTGCTATTTTCAGTAATTTCGCTTCGCTGAAGGCAGGCGATAATATCTGTAATCCAATCGGCAGGTTGTTGGTATCGAATCCACATGGGATACTAATGCCGGGAATGCCGGCTAAATTTGCGGATATAGTGTAAATGTCGGAAAGATACATCTGGAGCGGGTCGTTAACCTTCTCTCCGATTTTGAAAGCGGTTGTCGGTGCTACAGGCATCATAATGCAGTCACATTTTCCAAAAGCACTCGTAAAGTCTCCTCGTATCAGGTTCCGTACTTTCAGGGCCTTGAGATAATAGGCATCATAGTATCCGCTCGAAAGCGCGTATGTTCCGAGCATAATTCGTCTTTTGACTTCCTGGCCAAACGCTTCAGCTCGAGATTTTGTATAAACCTCGATATAGTCGTTCGCGTTTTTGCTGCGGTGGCCGTAATGCACTCCGTCGTATCGGGCGAGGTTACTCGATGCCTCGGCTGTGGCTATGACATAATAGGCGGCAATGGCATAATCCAGATGAGGCATATTAACTTCGATTATTTCGGCCCCGAGTTTTTTGTAGACATCTATTGTTTCGTTCAATGCCTTTTGAACCTGCTCATCGGCACCGGCATTGATTTGCGGGGCAATCGCTATTTTTAGTTTTTCCAAAGGCTCATCGAGTTTGTCGAGATAATCACAGACCGGGGCTACTTCTTCATTGATACTTGTGCTGTCGGCCGGGTCATGGCCTGCTATTACATTCAACATCAAAGCCGTATCGGTTACTGTTTGCGTCAACGAGCCGATTTGGTCGAGACTCGAACCGTATGCGACCAGTCCATAACGAGAGACTCTTCCGTAAGTCGGTTTGAGTCCGACTACGCCGCAGAAACTGGCCGGTTGACGAATCGAGCCACCCGTATCGGAGCCGAGTGCGGCAAAACACAACCGCCCTGCCACTGCTGCCGCGGAGCCGCCGCTGCTGCCGCCGGTGACCCTGGTAGTGTCCCATGGATTGACTGTTTTCTGTAAGCCGGAGTTCTCGGTGCTCGAACCCATTGCGAACTCGTCTAAATTCGTTTTGCCGATAATAACCGCATCGGCGTCTATTAGTTTTTGTACTGCTGTTGCGTTATACGGGGCATGGAAATTCTCAAGAATCTTCGATGCACAGGTCGTGGCGCCGAAAGTCGTGCACATATTATCTTTTATCGCCACCGGCACGCCGGCCAACTGCCCTACCAGCTTACCGGTGGCTATCCGCTTGTCGACGTCGGCGGCTGTGTTTAACGCCTGATCTTTGTACGTACTGATATAAGCACCGATAGTCGAATCGAGCTTTTCAATTCGCTCAAAGACGGTTTTAGTGACGTCCACGCTGCTTATCTGCCCGGCGGCTATTTTGTCTCGCAACTCTTTTGCGCTTAATTTTTCCATTTTCAAATCGTGTTATTTGGCCCTGCGATGTGCGAGGAGCCAGTCGTAAAGCTCCTGATTATTATAAGTTTGTGTCCAGGAATCATGCTGTGCGTCGGGATAGACCGTCAGTTTTGCATCACCTCCGGCGGCCTTGACGGCTTCGACCATCTCTACAGATTTTTGGACGGGAACAATAGTATCTTTTGCCCCGTGGAAGGCCCAGACCGGAACCTTGCGGAGCTTCGGTCCCATGGAAGTTTCGCCGCCGCCACAAATTGGAACGATAGCGGCGAAATATTCCGGATATGCAGAGGCCAGAGACCATGTACCGTAGCCGCCCATGCTCAGACCTGTAAGATAAATCCTATGTTTATCCACTTTATATTGAGAGATAGTCTCATCGAGTAGTGCTTTTAGTGTTTCGATTTCATCCGTCCACCAGCTTTCTTCCGGACATTGCGGGGAAACGACTATGAATGGGAAGTCTTTTTGTGTTTCTACTATCTTTGGTATGCCGTGTTTTTTTACCAATTCCAGATCGCTGCCGCGTTCACCGGCGCCGTGAAGAAATAAAATCAGGGGCCAAAGCTCGTCTTTTTTTCCGTAATCTTCCGGTATAAAAAACAGGTATTGACAGTGCAAATTCGGGTCCGTTACGTCCTGGAAGACCTCGGGATGCTGGCCGGGCGGCGGGAGAGCTTCTTTTTTTGCTGTAATTTTATTCATAAGAGCACATCCGGTTAAAAGAAAAGTTAATAGTATGATGCAGGTAAAGTGATGTGCTTTCATTTCTAATGCTCCAAATCATTTATGTAATATTGCTCATGCACCCGAGTTATCATCGAGTATCTTAGGCACTTTGAAAAAATTACCATCCCGCTGCGGAGCATTTGCTAAAGCTTTTTCCGTACCGAGTGATTCTTTAACGGAATCCTGTCGAAAAACGTTGCTGATCGGCAAACAGTGTGCCAAAGGTTCGACATTGCTTGTATCCAGTTCATTCATTTTTTCTACGTATTCGAGGATAGCGCTCAATTGAACCGCAAATTCCTCTACTTCCGGTTCACTCAGCTCCAGCCTGGATAGTTTTGCAACCTTCTTAACCAGTTCTTTATCTATCTTTTCGGCCACTTTGCCTATTCCAACAAAATAAAAAAAGCGAGGCAAAAACCCGCCTCGCACCACAGGTATTTAATTCGTTAAGATTTTTTAACCAGATACTTTCTCGGCGGATTTGTAATTTCGTTTTGGGGGTTTTTGAACCAGTCCCATACGGATAGCCTTTGCCGATACTTTAATTCTGCAGACAGTTCCGTCCACAACTGCCCGGACTTTTTGTATATTCGGCTTGAATTTCCTTTTAGTGATACCGGTTACCTTCTTACCAACTCCACCGAGGTACTTGGCCTTGCCGCGGCGGGATATACTATTGCCGGTAATCGTTTTCTTGCCTGTAAAATAACAAACTCTTGACATCCAATATACTCCTGTACTTTACTGATATATACGGGGTATTACCCATGTTAAAACACACAAATATAAGGTAAAATCGGATAATTGCAAGCCTAAAACAAAAATTTCACGTAAAAAATACTATATCGACGACAGCTAATTTAAGAATCAGTTGATTCTATACGTATTGAACAAAATGTTTTATAATGAAAAAAACTTATATTGTAGATTAGAATCTGGTTCTAATATGATGTTTTTATAAAGGCATCTGCATGAACATTTTGGGAATATCGGCTTTCTACCATGACAGTGCGGCGGCGCTGGTGCGTGACGGGGATATTATCGCCGCCGCCCAGGAAGAGCGATTTACCCGTAAAAAACACGATTTCAATTTTCCTGAAAATGCGGTTGATTTTTGCCTTCAAGCCGGAGAAATAAGAGCTGAAGATCTGGATTATGTAGTTTTTTATGACAAACCTCTGCTGAAATTCGAAAGGCTGCTCGAAACTTATATCACTTATGCCCCGCGAGGTTACAGGCAGTTTTTAATGGCGATGCCCCAGTGGCTCGGCCAGAAGCTGCATCTACCCCGTGAAATCGACAAGGCATTGGGCGGCAGGTATAAAGGCCGGTATGTCTTTACTGAGCATCACGAATCTCATGCCGCCAGTGCCTTTTTCCCATCGCCCTTCGAACAGGCCGCCATTTTAACCCTGGACGGGGTAGGTGAATGGGCTACGGCCAGTTTCGGTATCGGCAAAGGCAATAAGATTGAGTTGATGAACGAAATGCACTTTCCCCATTCTTTGGGCCTGCTTTATTCGGCATTCACATATTATACCGGCTTTCGCGTCAATTCCGGTGAATACAAGATGATGGGCCTGGCACCCTATGGCGAGCCGAAATATTATGACCTGATCATGGACAAGCTGCTCGACCTGAAGCAGGACGGTTCGTTCCGGCTGGATTTGTCGTATTTTCCATATTGTCATAAGACAGTAATGATTAGTTCGAAATTCGAGAAACTGTTCGGCGGCCCCGCCCGCAAGCCGGATTCGCCATTGACCGAGCGGGAAATGGACATTTCGGCTTCTATTCAGGCGGTGACGGAGGAAATCATGCTTCGCTGGGCCGCTCACGTGCACGAGAAAACGGGTATGAAGAATCTGGTTCTGGCCGGCGGCGTCGCACTGAACTGCGTCGGCAACGGCCGCATCCTGAGAGAGGCACCTTTCGAGAATATCTGGATTCAGCCTGCGGCCGGCGATGCAGGAGGTGCATTAGGGGCTGCGTTGTTTGTCTGGTACCAATTGCTTGGAAATGAACGAAAGGCCGATGGTGTAGATAAACAACGAGGCTCTTTACTCGGTCCGGCATACAGTAATGAGCAAATCTGTCAGTTTCTCGACGACGCCGGTGCGAAATATCACAGTTATGCAGACCAGGAGCAGTTGATTGACAAGGTGGCCGAGCTTATCGGTCAGGAAAAAGTCATCGGATGGTTCCAGGGCAAGATGGAGTTCGGCCCCAGGGCATTGGGCAACAGGAGTATCATCGGGGACGCTCGCAGCAAGAAGATGCAGTCGATTATGAATCTAAAGATTAAGTTTCGCGAGTCGTTCAGACCGTTTGCTCCCTGCGTGCTCCGAGAGCACGTTCACGAATTTTTTGAAATGCGGCCCGGCCAGGACAGTCCGTATATGCTGCTTGTCGCGCAGGTCAGGGAAAACAAGCGCCTGCCGGTGAATACAAATCCGGGACAGTTAAAAGGCCTCGATAAGCTGAAAATAGAGCGCAGTATCGTGCCGGCGATTACCCATGTGGATTATTCGGCCCGCGTTCAGACCGTTGATTCGAACCGGCATCCGAAGATACATGCACTGATAAGCCGATTTAACAAAAATACCGGTTGCCCGGTGATAATTAACACGAGCTTCAATATACGCGGCGAGCCGATTGTTTGCAGCCCGCAGGATGCGTACAAGTGCTTTTTGGCCACCAATATGGATGTTCTGGTTATGGAAAACCAGTTGATTTATAAAGATGAGCAGGCCCAGGCCAGGCAGCATGAGATCGATGAGTACAAGGCGCAGTTTGAACTGGATTAGACTGGAGAAAAGTGGATTTTGTATGTCACTGATAAAAATAAACTGGAATCCTGACAGAAAACAGTTGAGAGGGTTCGGCCTTGCGGCCCTCGTGGCGACATTACTTATTGCGATGTTGCTTTACTTTGTAAAGGGTGTGACGATATTCTGGGCGGCGGCTATATTTGTCGTCGGCCTTATTATCTTTCTTAGCAGCAGATTTTCTCTGAAGCTTACGAAGGTGTTTTATCTGGTCCTGACGGCTGTGACAATGCCGATAGGATTTGTTATCAGCTTCGTGGTATTGACTGTTTTCTATTTTTTGTTAATTATGCCGATAGGGCTTATATTCGCTTTGA
>CAZKYP010000217.1:0-5518 GCA_964556885.1 uncultured Pirellulales bacterium
GAAATCATCGTTTTCATCCTTAAGCTCATCCAGTGTCACTACTTCCGGTATCGGAAGGCCGACGCCTTTTTCAATCACCTCAATTGTAAAATCATGGTCCGGATTATTGCTGTGCTGCTCATTGATATTCATTTTGCCGTTATACGAAAGATAATAGCCGGTTACCCTTATTCTGTCTCCGGGGCAAAAACATGCCGAGTTCAGACGAGTCAATTCCGCTATGAATTCCTCGTTGGTATATCCGCCGTCTGAAGCTATCCAGGGCATATTATTATAAAGCTGGCCCATCCAGACGGCTGTACCTGCATGATCATCACCCTCACCCTGGAAGAAAATCTGCCATTGGCCGCCCATATTGAATGGCGTGGTGATTGTTTCATCGGGAGTGGGGTCCAGCATATCAGCAGGATTATGCAGTAAAATCCCTTCGATAATTACCTTTTCACTCGCACTGTAAGCCTGCTCGCCGCTCGCCAGCACAGACTGAAATTCCGTATGTGTTACCTCCGCCACCGTCGCTCCATGTGACGCCGTCGCCAGAATAAGAGCTAAATACATTGTCATAATTGCCGGATTCTTCATTACCTGATACCTCCAAAAATTGTTTATGAATAGTTTAGCATACGAATTTCAATTTCGTGCTACTATGCATAAAAATATAAGATTCGTGCTACAGCGTCAAGAATTAATTGACAAAAAAATGAAATTTTCATAAAAAAGCCCCCGCTTGAAATAAAGATTTTTGGAGACTTTATGGCTGTATCAGAAAAAGTAACAGTAATAGAATTAAACGATAAACCCGAATATCAACGGCTTCTGGCGGGCCGGCCGCAGACATGCGGGATGCGTTCCGGCAGGGTGTATCTGAAACCGGGTGAGGCCTGCGGCGTGCACAGCACCAAAGAACATGAGGAAATGCTTACATTTGTTTCCGGCACAGGAATATCTATTATCGGCGAGGACCAAACCACTTTAGATGTTGGCCGCGGCAAGGTCTGCTATATACCACCGCATACGATTCACAATATTAAAAATACCGGCACAGAGCCGCTCATTTACATCTATTGTGTCGCGCCGGCGAATAATCAAACCGGCTAAAACAACCACCCGGGTCCGGTATAAAAGATATTCAAATGTGAATTCCATAAATGTAAATATCTTGATAATATTAGCGATTTCTGCTAAAATATTGCAGAAACAGAAGGAGTATATCGCGCATCTTAGCAAAAGAATAAACTGCCTTGATGTGTTTAACTGGTAAAACGGTCGTTCACAGTAAATCATTAAGAAAGGGTGGTTTTATGCATAAAAGAAGCGGTTTTACTCTAATCGAATTACTGGTTGTCATTGCTATTATTGCACTTCTTATGGGAATTCTGATGCCGGCCCTGTCAAGAGTCAAATATATGGCAAAGACAGTCGCCTGCCAGTCAAACCTGAAGCAATGGACGCTTTATTTTTCGTTGTATACAAACGACTACAACGGAAAATTCCAGGCAGGAGTAGGCAATGATCATATAAATCACTGGTTTAATACACTGAGACCGTACTACCACAACGACAAAAAAATCATGTGCTGTCCAACCGCGACCAAACCTCTAATTAATATCAAAGGACAGGTCAATCCCCGGTTCAACACATTCTCCGCCTGGGGCATATTCACCGAAAGCGATGATCCGGGCTTCGATCCGCAAGGCGACTGGGGCAGCTACGGGATAAACGGCTGGGTGGAGAATCCGCCCGCAGGAACAACATCAGTCTATGAAGGCTTTGACACATCCAATAACTGGAGGACTCCCGACGTCAGCCGGGCCGGTTATGTACCGCTGCTTATGGACTCCCTGCGGTTCAATACCTTTCCGCTGGAATATGACACACCACCGGAAACCGAAGATATGGTGTGGGCAAGTAATGAGCATATGAGACGTATATGTATAAACCGGCATGACGGCTACATAGGGATGGCGTTTCTTGACTGGTCTGTAAGAAAAGTCGGGCTTAAAGAGCTGTGGACATTAAAGTGGCACAAAACTTACAACCAGGCCGGTCCATACACAGTAGCAGGAGGAGTTGCACCAAATCAATGGCCGCCGTGGATGCAGAAATTTGACGACTATTGAGATAATCGTCTCTGAAATAAAATACCCGGTAAATGATTCAAACGTCAGCGGACTATTCCAAGTCTGTCCAAATAACATTTCTTTAATAATCTTTCTTTTCAATGCTGATATACACGATTTTTTATGAACCTGCCCACGACAATCACTTCGGATTTCCAATACTTAACGTGGATTCGCATTTATTAATACCGCCAAAAGGATGTGTCTTAACCTGTCGTCGCTGAGATTATTGAGGTAATCATCTGTAAAATCAAGTCTGACTCTGCCCTTGAAATTCTTAATCCGTCGGGTGAGTTCCCCTCTCCCCAGTGCGGCAATTGAAGTCGCCGTCTGCTCGAAACATTGTTTTGTTGCCATTACAACAGCCTTTGAAAAAAAGTTTTTATTAAAGTCAATTCACGTCGCTTGTATCGTCTCGCAAACCGGGCCACTTTCGAATTAATTTAAGAAACGACTATCGAAAACCACAATTTAGCTTATTATTGGCCTAAATTTTTTTTGTCATTTTGCTTACGGTCTGATAACGTCTGGCCATGAAAACAGAAGAGTTTAATTATCATCTGCCACCCGAACTGATCGCCCAGCATCCGGTCCCAGTGCGCAGCGATTCTCGTTTGCTTGTCATTAATCACACCAGTGGTGAATTTCTCGACAGCCGGTTCAATAAAATCGGAGATTTTCTGCGGCCGGGCGATTGTCTCGTCCTTAACGACACCCAGGTCCTGCCGGCGCGTTTTTTCGCAAGACGAGCCGGCGGTGCAAAATTAGAAGGATTATTCCTGTCGGAGACAGGCAATGTATGGACGGTATACCTTAAAGGCATAAAAAAACTAAAAGACGGTGAAACCATATACTTGAAAAGCACACAGGGTAAGGACTTTTGTCAGGCCGGGCTGATTGAAAAATTCCAGGAAGGTAAATGCCGGATTGAATTGAAGATTGAAACAGACACAAGGACCATCCTCGATGCAATTGGTTTTCCGCCGCTGCCTCCCTATATTAAACGCAACGACGATCCCGCCATAGCGGCCCGCGACAAACAACGATACCAAACAGTTTACGCAAGGCAGTCCGGCGCCGTAGCGGCCCCGACCGCCGGTTTACATTTCACCGAATTATTGATCGAGCAGTTGAAACAGGCTGGTATTCGCATTGCCTATATAACCCTGCATGTAGGAGCGGGAACATTCAAACCAGTTACAGTCGAGAACATCGAGGATCACCATATCCACGAGGAAAGGTTCAGTATCAACCATGAAAACGCCGAGATTATAAACCAGGCCAAAAACAGCGGCGGCCGGATAATACCCGTCGGAACGACCTCGACACGGGTCCTTGAAACAATTGCCGACGGCCCGCACGTCAGCGTCGCCGAAGGTGTTACGGACCTGTTCATCAGGCCGGGCTATAAGTTCAAGATCACCGATGCTTTGATAACCAATTTTCACCTGCCTAAATCGACACTTCTCGCACTGGTCGCCGCCTTCGCAGAACTGGAAAAAATTCTCGCAGCCTATCAACACGCCATCGAACAGAAATACCGCTTCTATTCCTACGGCGACGCAATGCTGATAATTTGACAATATGCCGACTGAAATTTGACTTTAACGCTATTCCACATTGCTTTTAGAAATACATTATGGTAAGATAATCACGAAAAATACCATTCAAGTTTTAATAATGCTTAGTATTCTCAATTTGTAAAATGAAACAATTTCGAGTCTATGCCGATACCTCAGTTTTCGGCGGCTGCTTTGACGAAGAGTTTGCCGAAGAAAGCAAGCGTTTTTTCGCCGACGTTAAAGCTGGAAAGTTCATTCTCGTAATCTCCATTACAACGCTTCGAGAGCTTGAGCAAGCCCCTGATAGGATCCAGAAAGTCTTGAATGAACTACAGCCACAAAACGTTGAAATAATCGAAGCCTCCGATGAAATTTCATTTTTACGCGACGAATACTTAGAAGCCGGAATCCTCAATCCCAAGAGTAATGCCGACGCCGAACATATCGCCTCTGCATCCGTAGCAGATGTAGATTTCGTCGTAAGCTGGAATTTCAAACACATCGTGCATTTTGAAAAAATAGCCGGCTACCAGGCAGTCAATCTGCTAAACGGTTATAAAATGATTCGTATTTATTCGCCGAAAGAGGTGGTTGAAAGTGAAGAAGAATAGAAAATTTAATTGTGTTCAAATGAAACACAACATTCAAAAGCAGATACAAAAAGAATATGCAGGATTACCGGAACGAGAGGCGCACAGAATACAGATGGAGAAGGTTATGAAAAATCCCATATTGGGTCCATTTTGCAGAAAGGTGCGCTCAGTAAAACGATCCTCAAAAAAGTAAGACTTATATCCATCGCTCTCATGCGGAGCTATATTGTTCATTAACAGAAAAGCGCGTCCTGCTACAGAACGCCCCACCGTGACGAATGTAAAAACAAAACCTATTATTGCAGTCCACCAACATGCCATCGACCGAAGGTGCCGCTTCTATTCCTACGGTGACGCAATGCTAATAATCTGATATTGCGTAACAATCAGGTACGGATTAAATTATTTTTCCGGATTAGGCTTTTTCAAGTGTGCCTCGTCCGTTAATTGCCAGTAGATTCCATACTTCTGGTCCCACAGTCGATAATAAGGAACCAATGTCACATCCTCGGGTTTGCCCACACCATTCGTCCTGAACGTTAAAGATTTGCCTACGACCGGCATAATCCAGGCAGCCGGGTCGCGCTTCTCTGTAACTATAACCGGCGCCTTGACAATATTTTCTTCGGGGAATTTGAACCAGTTTTCCTTCGTATAAACCATATCATTCGGCACATCTACCGGACCCAACTGGCCCGCTAATACCAGCGGCCCGTACATAACCGCCGCAAGGTCGGCATCGTCCGGCATAGGGCACAACCACAGGCTCATCGGCATCGTCATTTCAACTTCGTCGCCGTCGGCCCACTTACGTCGGATAGACATAAACGAACCGGGCTGGGCGGTGACAGGCTCCGGCTTGCCGTTAATCTTCAACGTAACGCCATTGCCTGCCCAGTACGGCACGCGCAGCCGCAGGTCGAATTCGACAGGTTTCGCAGCTTTGATTATCAATTTTGTTGTGGAAGTTTCAGGAAAATTTGTCTCCTGGCGGACTGTTATACCTTTGTCTTTCCAGTTGAGCTCGCTTGCAATAAACAGGTTCACCCAGAGCGTGTCACTGTTATGGAAATAAATAGTATCGCCATACTTGGCGTGGTTTTCCATACCGGTCCCGGTACAGCACCAGAACGAATCCCGCGGCGTATTGAAATATTTCCACATGCCGGACGCTAACGGAACGAAGTACATCATCATTCCTGTCTTCGGGTCCTGCGTCGACAGAATCGAGTTATACAAACTC
>CAZKYP010000218.1:0-5495 GCA_964556885.1 uncultured Pirellulales bacterium
CGGGCCTTTTGGGATTTATAAAATCACTTCTTATTTTTTCTTGAAGGTTCCGTCGAGCTCGCCTTCTATTTCAGCCTGAACGGCAGGTTCGGATACTGCCACAGGTTTTAACGTCGTTGCTATAAGTGCGGCGAAAATACATGCGACGCCTGCGGGTATGAACGCCCACATCCATGTCTGTGCATTACCCATGTAGCCCCCGAGCAACGGCCCGACAATACCGCCGACGCCGTATGCCATAAAGACCCAGGGGTAATTTTCGCCGACGTTTTTATTACCGAACAGGTCGGCCGTCGCTGCAGGGAACAGGGCAAAGTTGCCTCCGAAGTTGAATCCGATGATGGCGGCGCCAATATAAAGTCCCCATTCTTTTCCACCGATGAAGAAGAATATAATCATCATTATCCCCTGGAGGAAGTTCATGAGAATTATGGAATTTCTTCTACCGAGTTTGTCGGACGCCGCGCCCCAGATAATTCTGCCGAGACCATTAAACAGGGCGTAGAACAGGCCCATAGCCGTGCCTGTGATAATACCTGCTTTAGTTTCGTCGATTCCGGCTTTTGCCAAAGCGCCCATACCGAAGAGTTTTATAATGCCGATGACCATTAAGCCCGCACATGCACCGAATGTAAAGTTGGTGAAAAGCACCCAGAACTGATATGTTTTGGCCATTCGTCCGGGTGTCATATTAACGCCTCCCTCGCTGCCTTTACCTTTTGCAGGCGGCGTCCAGCCTGCAGGAAGCCATCCTTCCGGAGGATTAATCATAACCAGTGAGCCAAGCCCCACAAGAACAGCAAATAAGATACCATAGAGCTTAAAGACCTCGCTTACACCCCATCCGTCTCCGAAAAGACCCATCCAGCCGGGAGTAAGGTCTACCGGGCCGAATTTGAAGCCCTGAGTAAGCTTTACCCATATAAGCGCGCCAAATCCGAAGCCCGCAACAGCCAGACCCATAATGAGACCTTTTTTGTCGGGGAACCATTTCGCCAGAGCCGCAATTGGACATACATAAGCCAGACCGATGCCGGCCCCGCCGAGAATGCCTATACCGATTAATATCCCTGCAAAGCTCGTCCCGGAAAATCCGGCCAGCAGGTAGCCCAAACCGAGAACTATGCCGCCTGTGAGTGCGACTATTCTGGGCCCGACTTTTTTCTGCCATTTACCCGCGATCAGGGCCATAACAACAGCAAAAGAAACAAGACCGACGGAGAAAGGCCACTGAGTTTTGTCGGTGGCAAAATTGAAAGGCTCGAGGGTGAGCTTCTTTGTGAAAGCCGACCATGCATAGATAGCTCCCAGGCAAAGCTGAATAAGTATACCGCCTACAACGACCAGCCAGCGATTCATGACTTTCTGCTCGGACATGGCAATTCCTTTCGTCAAAAACAGGCCGGATGCACACAATTGTGTACATCCGGCTTAACATCCTTTTCAATAAGACTTTTATATACCTCGGCCTTTAATTAGTTCTTCAACTACATGCGGATCAGCCAGGGTTGTAATATCACCGAGATTGTCCGTGCTCTTTTCGGCAATCTTTCTTAAGATTCTTCGCATAATCTTGCCGGAGCGGGTTTTCGGAAGTGCGGGAGCAAACTGGATAGCTTCAGGTGCGGCGATCGGTCCGATCTCCTTACGCACGTGCATGATAAGCTCCTTCTTAAGCTCTTCGCTTTCATGTACTCCTTCCTTGAGTGTTACGAAGGCGTACAAACCCTGCCCCTTGATTTCATGGGGAATTGGAGTAACTGCGGCTTCGGCGACTTTTTCATGACTGACAAGAGCGCTTTCGACTTCCGCGGTTCCGATTCTGTGGCCGGAAACGTTAACGACGTCGTCGATTCGGCCCATCAGCCAGTAATCACCGTCTTCGTCAATCCGGCAGCCGTCGCCGGCGAAGTAAATGTCGTTGTACATTGTAAAGTAAGTTTCGACGAAGCGGTCGTGATCGCCCCACATTGTACGCATCATTCCGGGCCACGGCTTACGGATGCACAGCTTGCCGCCTTCGTTTGGGTTGCACTGGCTTCCATCATCTCGTAAGACAACCGAATCGACGCCGAAGAACGGGTGGCTTGCGCTGCCTGGTTTTAATGTATGAGCGCCGGGCAGGGGGGTAATCATAAATCCGCCGGTTTCAGTCTGCCACCACGTATCGACAATCGGGCAGCGATTTCGACCGATTTTCTCGTTATACCAAATCCATGCTTCCGGATTTATCGGCTCGCCGACCGTGCCGAGAATTCTCATTGTGTCCAGCTTATATTTGGCGGGCCATTCGTCGCCGAGACGCATCAGGGCACGGATAGCCGTCGGCGCCGTGTAGAATACAGTGACACCGAATTTGTCACAAATCTGCCAGAATCGGCCGGCGTCCGGATATGTTGGGACACCTTCGAACATTAGTGATGTGCCGCCGTTTGCAAGCGGAGCGTAAACAATATAGCTGTGTCCGGTTACCCATCCGATATCGGCGGTGCACCAGTAGATATCATCGTCGTGAATATTGAAGACGATTTTATGGGTCAGGGTGACGTGCATCATATAACCGCCGGTTGTGTGAACGACGCCCTTGGGTTTGCCTGTCGAACCGGACGTGTAGAGAATAAAAAGAGGGTCCTCGGCGTCCATAGGCTCGGCTTCACATTTATCGGCTGCTTTGGACATCTCATCGTGATACCATACGTCTCTGCCGTCTTTCATATTGCAGGGTTCTTCATTAACTTTGACGACTACGACGTTTTCAATCGTAGGTGTCTTTTTCAGTGCCTCGTCGGAGATGTCCTTTAGTTTGATGTGTTTTCCTGCGCGAAGTGAGACATTGGAAGTGATCAGCATTTTGCAGTCGGAATCATTGACGCGGTCTACAATTGCATCCGCACTGAATCCACCGAAAATAACGGAGTGAATGGCGCCGATACGGGTGCATGCCAGCATAACAATCGGTAGTTCCGGAACCATCGGCATATAAATAGCGATACGGTCGCCCTTCTTTACACCTTTTGACTTCATGACGTTGGCGAATTTGCATACTTCCTTATGTAACTGTTCGTATGTATACTTTTTTACGGCGTTATCGGCTTCACCCTGCCAGATCAGCGCGGTTTTCCTGGCAATCGGTGTTCCGAGATGGCGGTCGAGACAGTTATATGATACGTTCATTTGGCCGTCTGCAAACCACGTGTGTTCGATTTTGCGGTTTTTTGTATCCCATGTATATTCAAGGCTCTTCGTAGGTTTCTTGAACCAGTGAAGGCTCTTTGCCTGCTCAAGCCAGAATTTGTCCGGGTTTTCGATAGACTCCTCCCACATTTGCTCATATTGCTCAACAGAGTTTACATAAGCATTGGCCCTTATTTGCGCAGGCGGTGGAAAAGTCCGCTTTTCGTTCATAAGTGAGTCAATGGCTTTTTGTTGTCCCATAGTCTTCTCCTTTGTGTAACCGTAAAATTTATTATTGATAGGCTCGTTAGTTATATAAACCCTTACTTTTATATAACTTATTCAGCATTGTCAACCAGAAAAAGCAATCTTTTAGAATTTGTAAATGAAGCTCAATTGTGCCCGCAGGCTCTCGGCATCGCCATTTCCATAATATTCGGTCCGCCAGTGGGATAGCTCGAAGCCGATGTCCGTTTGCTTGTTAGCCGCGTAAATCACGTTTCCGAACACACAGCGGTTCATTGTTCGGTCTCCGGCGTTGATTTGTCCGGAGTCAACATCGTCCATCCCAACACCAACATTGTATCGGAAATTATCCCATGGACCAAGGCTTGCAGCTATCCATCCGCCTTTGCTGGTGATCTCTTTGTAAAAATTCAGTTGTGTCGTATCTGTAATCACGCCTTGTCCGATCCCACCCAGATAGGCATTAAGATTTCTTCCCGTAAATACTTCGGCTTTAATTGTACATTTATCATTAACCGGCTGGGTCAGGTCAAGGTTCAGCGACCACGTCTTAAACGTCTTGTTCATTCCTGTAGCAGTAATATCATATTCCTCCTTTCCCCAATGACCGGAAACACCCACAGTGGTCTTTTTTTCACCTACAAGCGGCAGTGTTACACTGGCTCGTCCCTGTAAGGACGGAAAACCTGCATCTTCTCCGGATTCGGTACCATTGGGAGCAGCTACAGCGTCCATTCTGCCGATCGTCCTGGCCACTGCGCCTTCGAGTTTAAAATCAACGTTCTTTTTGACAGTATATTCTTTTGTAAGACGTATCTGGGGTCGCCGATAGCCGATATTACCGACCCACCATAGAACGCTGTAGTTCAGTGTCGAAGGGACCAGCGGGCTGATAACGTCTGATGTCTGGCCGGCTATGATATTAAATCTCTGTTTAGGCCAGTCCATTTTGAGGTAGGCGTGGCGCATCATAAGGTGGGATTTGTTCTCATCTCCGCCTCCATAGAAATCCACTTCGACGCGGCCGCTGGTTATCAAGTTTCCATCATCCGGTCCGTTTATCAACATCCCTAATCGTGTTTCGTTTGCGGTTATGTTAAACTGGTTATCGTTATGATTCATGTTCTCGGGATTGACCCACTTTGCATAGTCGCCGACCTCTGTCCGCGAGCTGTCATAAGCCGCATCGAGTTTCAGGTATCCGTATAATTGTATGTCTAACTTTGACCAGACCCATTTTTTTTCAGATGGTGCTGCTGATGTGCCGGTCTGATTCGCAACAATTTGTTTGAGTTCTTCAACTTCTTTGTCGAGTTTCTCGACCCTCTGTTTCAGTTCCGTATTTTCCTGCGATAAAGGACTACCGTTGTTCGCAGCATAGGATAGCCCGGTTATCAATATGCTTATTATTACGACATTTAGCAGGTATACTACATTTCTCATTTCTAACTCCTTTTTCATCATAACTTATGTATTATTATGGACGTTTATTCCTTTGCCTGTAGTAAGATAAGTCCCAATTTTGATTGATATTTAAAAAAATATCATTACAACAACTAATCTTCGCTGAGGCATTTAAAATACAGTAAATATGTGTATTTAACTCCTTGAGTTCAATTAAATAAATAAACGTGTAAATCTAACGTTATTGATATTTGTTGTCAAGGAAGTGTTATATGAAATTAAATATTGATTGCGAATCCGAATTGTTATTACGGGAATGATATGAATGCATAGTAAAATAGTCAGAAAGAGAAAAATCAGCTTTTGGCGGATTCGACTGTGTTATAGAGCAACATGACTCTTGTCATCGGGCCGACGCCGCCCGGAACGGGAGTAATCAGTGATGCCTTTTCTTTTACCGCTTCGAAATCGACATCGCCGATAAGTCGATAGCCGCTCTTTTTTGTCGCATCCTCGATGCGATTGACGCCGACGTCGATTACCACGACTCCTTTTTTGACCATATCGGCCGTGATGGTCTTCGGTCTGCCGGCGGCGGCAACGAGAATATCGGCTCGTTTCGTATGCCAGGCAAGGTCTTTTGTGCGGGTGTGGCAGACGGTGACGGTGGC
>CAZKYP010000219.1:0-5493 GCA_964556885.1 uncultured Pirellulales bacterium
CCAGATCCTGTACGGTTATGGATTCGGTCTGCGGCAGCGCGAAACGAACGGTTACCGATTTGCCTTCATCGCGGGCCTTTCGGGCGGCCGCTTCATCAGGGAAGTCTTTGGGCCGGGGGTAGAGGAAGCCTGTTTTTTGTACCTCGGCCTGCTTTCGAAGCTCATCAAGCTCTTCGAGCGTGTCGAAGCAGTAGTAGGCCTTTTTCGCATCGAGCAGTTGCTTGATATATTTGTCGTAGATATCTTTTCTTTCGGATTGCAGGTACGGCCCGTTGAGACCACCCCTTCGACTATGCTCAGGGCAGGCTATTTCCGGTCCTTCGTCCCAGTTGATTCCGAGCCACCGCAGATCGTCCATTACCTGCCGGGCGGCGGTGGGTGTATTTCGCTTCTGGTCGGTGTCTTCGATGCGGAGTATAAACGTACCGCCGGTCCGCCGGGCCCAGAGCCAGTTGAACAGGGCGGTCCTGGCCCCGCCTACGTGCAGATAACCCGTCGGAGACGGGGCAAAACGCGTTACGATTTTATCCTGCATATTCTACGATTCCTCGATCATTGTGAGATTATGCGAAAACGTTCAGGTTAAGCTACCCCGCCCCCATTGTCAAGAACAGAATGTTGTTTCAGGACGTTGGATTACATAGAAAAAGCCCTGCATTTTATTGCAGGGCCTGGTTGTTTATTAATTGCTATCAACGAGCTTAGGCTCTTTTATGGTCTTTGTGGTCGAGGAAGCCTTCGAGCTTTCTGGCGCGGACGGGGTGCTGGAGCTTGCGGATGGCCTTGGCCTCGACCTGCCGGACGCGCTCGCGGGTGACCTTGAAGATTCGGCCGACCTCTTCGAGCGTGTAGGTATAACCGTCGCCGATACCGTAGCGCAGCTTGATGATTTCGCGTTCGCGGTACGAAAGCGTTTTGAGGACCACGTCGATCCTCTCCTTGAGCATCTCCTGCGTGGCGGAGGCTACGGGTGAATCGACCTCATCGTCCTCGATAAAATCGCCGAAGTAGCTGTCCTCGCTCTCACCGATGGGCCTGTCGAGGCTGATCGGATGCTTTGAAATCTTGAGCACCCTGCGTGTTTCATCGATGGACATATCGGCCTCTTCGGCTATCTCTTCGATGGTTGCTTCCCGGCCTAATTTCTGGTGCAGCACCTTGCCGGCGCTTCGCAGCCGGCTCATCGTTTCTATCATGTGCACCGGTATTCGAATCGTCCGTGCGTGGTCGGCGATGGCGCGGGTGATTGCCTGTCGAATCCACCAGGTGGCGTAGGTGCTGAACTTGTAGCCGCGTCGGTACTCGTATTTGTCGACGGCCCGCATAAGGCCGGTATTACCTTCCTGTATAAGGTCGAGGAAGCTCAGGCCGCGGTTGCGATATTTCTTTGCGATGGAGACGACCAAACGAAGATTCGCGCTGGAAAGCAGCCGCTTTGTGTCCTCGTACTGCGTGAAGATTCTGTCCAAGACATCGAGCCTCTTGGTGAGCTGGCCCGGTGTTTCCATTGCCAGATCCTGAAGGCCGGCCAGCTCCTGCTTCATCGCCTCGATGTCTTCTGTTGCAATATTCTCGTTGGTACCTGCGGCAATGGTCTGCTCCAACTGGTGCATTTTGTCGCAGATACCGTGAAGCTTATTCTTTAACGGCTGAATCCTGCTGGTTCGCAGGCTGAGCTCTTCGAGCAGAGTTGCTATTTTTCGCTTGTTTCTGTGCAATTGTATCTGTGCATTTTTGGCCTCGGCTGATTCCTGGCCGTTGAGTGTTTTCCTGAATAACATCTGGTTGATGCTGAGCAGCTTCTCCACTGTTTTGGTGTTTTCGGGCAGCCGCTTTTTGATTACGTTTTTGGTCGTGTTTAATAATGTACCGGTTTTGAGTGTTCTGTCGAACGACATTGTGCCGGTATCTACCTGCTGCAGCAATTCGAGGGCGTTATGGGCGCAGTAATCGCATTGCAGCATCATCCTGCGGAAGGCCATTCGTGCTATTTCAATTTTACGCGCAAGTGCGATCTCAGAGTTTCTTGTAAGCAGCGGTATCTGACCCATCTGCGTCAAATACATGCGGATGGGATCGTCGATTCGTCGTGCAGTCTCTTCGCCAACGAGCTGTTTTTCAAGCAGCTCGTCCTCATCCTTTATGCTGTCTTCCTTTTCTGTGTCGACCTCTTCGGCATCTTCGTCGGCTATATAATCATCATCGTGCTCCTTGGCGATTTCCTGGGCCTCAACATCGGCTTCATCGACCAGGCTTATTCCCATCTCGTCCAGTGCAGCCAGCAGCTTGTCTAAGCGGCTGGCGCTAACGGCGTCCTCGGGCAAGCTATCATTCATCTCCTCGTATGTAAGGAACCCCTTTTTCTGGCCCTTTGCAATGAGTGCTTTTATCTGCTGCTCAGGGTCTTTGGTTTTAACGCTCTTTGAGCTTTCGCCGTCGACCTCTTCTTCAACGATTGTATCCGGCGTCTCAGTTTTTGTTCGTTTTCTTGCCACAGTTTGTGTCCTTATATATAAATAAACAGTGGTTTCTTAAGAATCAACCGATAATAACTGAATTATAAATCTTGGTCGCATACCGAGTCATAATGTTTAAGTTCGTACATATAATTCGTTACGGATTTTTATATCCGATTGTTCACTATGCCATTCCCACACTATGTGGATTTTCCCTCCCGGTTTTCTTGCGGATCCGGCGGAGGTTGTCCACTGTTTCGATCCGGCCGCTTCGGGTCTGGGTTTGTTGATGTTCGATCGTATCCATCGCCGCATCAAGGCGAACCTGGAAATTACCTTTATCCTCACCGGCCTGTGCCAATTCCATCATGCAGTTGCTCAACTCCACGGATTCCGTTGCGGCCAGAATCCTTCGCAGCGAAGTATCTGCATCCGTTTGAAGTATATCGAACAGAATCCCTGCAATTTGTCTGAACATAGGTACTTCGAACATATCCGGCTCAATCTTTTCCTTTACAATATCATACAGTTCAGGTTCGTTGAGCAGCACTTCCAGCACCTCTCTCTGGGCCGCCGCAAATCGACCTTTACCAAAGTCGATACTCTGGGCCTTCCGGGTTCTGCTGTCATAGCCGGAAGCTCTTTCCAGACGTTTGATACGTTTGTTCAGCTCGGCGTTTATCTGCTTGTTGTCAAGGCCGATAATCTTCGAAATCTGGTTAATCAGAAGCCCAAGGTCGATTACGGGCACGTTGCCCGCCTGCAAGCCGGTCGCTATCGTTTGCAGGTACTCCTCAATTGCCTGTCTTCTGCCTGTCAGGGTGTCGTCGTTGTCGAACTTTTCTATGAGCCTGTCCCATTTGAACTTAAATACATCAACAGCAGTTTCCAGTAGCCGCTCGAATTTTTCCTTTCCGGCCGCAAGTATAAAATCACACGGGTCCTTGCCTTCCGGCACGGAGGCAAGCCTTATATCTATACGCTGTGCCAGGCATATATCCAGCGCCCTGTTGGTTGCTTCCGTTCCTGCCACGTCGCTGTCGAAAACCAGTATTACCTTTTTAGCATATCGTCTCAGTATCCGGCCGTGCCCCGCTGTGAAGCTGGTTCCCAGTGTCGCTACGACATTGCAGCAGCCGAACTGATTGGCCATTATGCAGTCGGTATAACCTTCGACCACAACGGCGGTCCCGGTCGAAACGATCTCGTGCCGAGCCTGCTCCAGACCGTACAGGCAATTGCTCTTATCGAACAGGACCGTGGTCGGCGAATTTATATATTTCGCCCCGGTTTCGTCCAGCGTTCTGCCGCCGAAGCCTATTACCCTGCCGGTTACATCGGTAATCGTGAACATCAGGCGGTTTACGAATTTGTCCTGGTTCCGGCCGACTACCAGGCCCGCCTGCTCAAGCAATTTTACCGGCACCTTTTGTGCTTGTGCTGTATTGACTAAATCATCCTGCGAACCGCCGGCAACGCCTATCTGCCATTTTTTTATACTTTCATCTGAAATTTTCCGTTTTTTCAAATAGTCGCGGGCGGTTTTCCCTTTTTTGGTGTCGTTTAGGTTCTGCTGAAAGTATTTAGCGGCCCAGGAATTTGCCTTTGCGAGCCTGTTCGGATCGACCTGCTCGGTCGGTTGGGCCTGTTGAGTTTGGCCCCCGGCATGCCGGGTTTCGACTCGTTTTAATTTTATACCCGCTCGTTCGGCCAATCTTTCGATCGCCTGCGGGAATGTAAGGTTCTCACGCATCTGTACAAACTTGAACACATCTCCGCCTGCACCGCAGGCAAAGCACTTGAATATCTGCTTGACCGGGTTGACGTTCATGCTCGGGCGATGGTCGTCGTGGAAAGGGCACAGGCCCACCATCTCCCGGCCTTTTCGCTTGAGGCTGACATGCTCGCCTATAACGTCAACGATGTCACTGGCTTGCTGAACCTCAATAACAGTACTGTTATCAAACATCCCTGCCATTTTGAATCTATACCAACTCCCTTAGAAAAACAGAGAGTTTATCCCGATATCGCTCATCGGGACTCCTCCGAGAAGTCCGCCAGCGGCGGTCCGCCCTGTTGACAAATCAGTCGCAAATAAAAAATTCTTCACTACCTAAATATAGGACCGATTTGTTAAAAAGTCAAGTCGACCTGTAAAAACGCGTTTTTTACACTGTTAAACGCCATTCTTAAGCAATAGGACACCTGGTGAAATGAAACTTATAGAGTTGGTAAATGATAAGGAAAATATAGTATTTGGCCTTTTGGATCTTGTCCACCGGCCGTGTTTAGCATTCTCAAAGTTATATAGACGTAGCGATTAATCGGGTTTTGCCTTCGATTCGGTTTTTTTCAATCTCATAGGCTGCTCGCAGCAGATGATTTTGCATACACAAGATGTGTCGCAGTCCTTGACGACCTTTAATTCGACGCCGCACTCATCGCAGCACAGTATCTGACCGTTTCTTACAGGTTCCATACGATACCTCCTTGTATTTGTTTTGAAAATTTACTGTTTCAGTGATTAGGGTGCGATGATTCGCCCCACCTTAATTATTCCTATTCATTCTCCTACAGATTGAGAAATATTCAATATAAAATAATTTACCCCTAAGGGGTCAAATAATAAATTGTCAATGTCCGGCATGATTCAATTACATTCTACATAGCTAATCACTATTCACCACTCACAGTTTATAACGTAAAGCGTGCGGCTGTTCTGTTGGCAGGTGGTGGGTGCAGTATACATTTTCATATGCAAATGTTACCGAATTGTTACGGCTTTGTTTTTGTTTGATGAATTTTGGGCATATTGGAGAATTATTAGAAAACTTTTGAAACAAAAGCATTAGTGACGACGTCTTATATATATGAAAGCAAAGTATTTTAAATCGTTACGGATATGAACAATAAGGCAATCATATTATGGATTCGCAAGACATCGTAAAAATTGGTCAGAGAGCAAAGAGTGAGACCGAGACTTTTATAAATCGTCACCTCGACGACCGCGCAAAAGGCTGGCCGAAAATCTCTCTGT
>CAZKYP010000220.1:0-5454 GCA_964556885.1 uncultured Pirellulales bacterium
GATACTTGTAGTCAGCATTCTGGTTTAGTTACTCATATAGATAATCTATACAGACTATTGGACGAGAGGCGCACACAAACTGACCTTAAGCTTTCAGCCATTGACAAGGAAACAAAAGTAGCTAAAGTAGAAATGGAGAGGCGCCTGGAAGGTATGAATGAATTCCGCGCCCAACTGGAAAAACAAACCAACACATTTATTAGCCGTGGAGAATTATCTTTGATACTTGATAAGCGTGATGCTAAAATAGGTATGTTGGAGTCTAAGATTGACCCGCTACAAATATATACTGCTAAGGACAGTGGAGAAAAGAAATGGACAGATTATTTGATTACTACTATCATAGCAGCTGCTGTCTTTGTGGTGTTACATTTTTTAGTGTTGTTATAATAAAGCTGTAGAAGATAAGGCAAAGGAGTGTAAAGATGCAATTACATCAAAAGGAAATGGACAGGATCAAGGTAGAATCTTATGAAGATTGTGTTTGGTATATGCCAGAAATTGATAGCTGTAAATTACCTGGCATATGTGGAAAAAGATATTCAAAATGTTTTTGTAAGGAAGGCCAATTAAATGAAGTTTGTATTTGGATTACTAAATTCTTGAAATCAACACCAAAAGATATTGAAATTGATAAAGTAGAAGCAAAAGATTTGGCAAGTAAGTATGGTTATTACGTGGTAGATGATACTAATATTGATGAATCTTTTATTAGTGCGTTAGCTAAAATTTTTAAAAGCGGTAATTAAGAAACGCTTAAGACCCGCAGAATTACTTGCCGATTGCGGGCACGGCGAATAAATGACCTAGGAGGGTTAAGATTATGTATAGGGATAAGTTTGTATTGTCCATCATACACGATGGGCATCCAGTTAAAGAGACTGGGTATAGAGGGAGTAAAGAAGTTGCTGTTCCCTTTGACAGCGAATATAAAATTCGCTTGAAGAACAAGAATGACAGATCTTGCACGGCGAGGGTATTTATCGATGGCAAGAGGGTTAGCCAGCTAGGCGATGTTATTATTAATGCTGGTGGAACCATTGATTTGGAACGGTATATCGACCGTTCTTTGGATCAGGGGAAAAGATTTAAGTTTGTTGCATTGGATCATCCTGATGTAGATGACCCGACATCTTCAAGTAATGGTATTATTAAAGTTGAGTTCAGAAAAGCTAAACATCAAAATGGAATAAAAATTGATTTTGATTGGCGTGATTTTGTTTGGATGCCTCCTTATAAAGAGGATAATAATGGTCCTCAGTGGGTTTATACGGATGATAAGACTACAGCCGGAAAGTATCCGCAAGAAGGCACTGTTTATTATTCTTCTTCTAACGTAATTAATGATACTATGAAGTGTTGTGCCGGGGGAGAATCTCAATCAAGATCATTTACTGCTCCTGGAGCTACTGTAGAAGGAAGTAAATCTAACCAACAATTTACATATTCTAGTTTAGAGGTAGAAGATTATGCTGTAGTATTGAAATTGAAGATTGTTGGTATAGAAAAGAAGGATAGTGTGATGTACCATAGTAAATATAAATACTGCACTCAGTGCGGTCAGAGAGTAAAGCGTGTTGATAAATATTGCTCAGAATGTGGGCGTAAAATATAACAATATATGCCCCGATCATTACTATGGTCGGGGCATTTTTTTAGCTATTTTATTGAATTTTATAGAGGTTTTTATCTAGCAAATTCAGATTTATATTCTATAATATTATAAAGGCTATTATATCTTACAGTGTTTAGAGGAGAGTAAAAAGAAATGCCGGAAACTACTGAAAATTTTCATCACATTCCTGTTGCTAGTAAAAAGAAAGGCAACGAGCTAAGAACTATATCTATTGGTAAAGGAATCAAGGCTTTATATGACCCTAAAAGAAAAGTTATAGTGACTTATTTATTTAGTGTCAAACAATATTCAATGAAAGAGGCCAAACAATGGATTAAAAAGCACAAAAGTAGTGCGGATATTTCTGTAGAGCTGGCATCTTTAGTGAAGGATATACAAGCTCTTTATAGAGAATCAAGGAACGAAGTGTTGCAAATTTTGAACTAACCGGAAAGGAGAAAGCCATGGACGATTTCAGAGATATTATTTGTGAACAGCAGGAGTGCAAGAAAATAGAAGATTGGGAAGGCAATGTACTTGATTATCTATATAAAGTTCAAGAAGATTCCGGAATAGCTACTTTTGCACCTGGGCGTATATATAATATGGTAATGTCTCACGGATGTGATAAAGTCGATGAATCGCTCAAGCTAAGGGGATACGATGATTTAGTAACCTATAAATTTTTTGATGGTAATATTTTTGGAACTTTGGAATCTTTACATGATATAATGAGGTTCTTAAAAGCTGCTGCTCGTCGTACAGAAACAGGAAAAAGAATTCTTATCTTGGTAGGTCCTGTTAGTAGTGGTAAATCTACCATTGCTGCTCTATTAAAAAGAGGGCTAGAACAAGATCGTGTGCCTAAATACGCATTAAAGAGCTGCCCTATGCACGAAGAGCCTTTGCACGCTATTCCTTTTGTAGACAGGAAATATTGGGAAGATAAGCTGAATATTAAAATTGAAGGGACGCTTTGTCCAGTATGTCAACAGAGATTGGACGATGAATTTACTGAAGAGGGTATATCTCATTGGGATAAATTAGAAGTTGAAACTATTCAATTTTCAGAGCAAAAGCGTTTAGGTATAGGTACGTTTCAGCCAAGTGATCCTAAGTCCCAGGATGTTACTGAGCTCATTGGAAAAGTTAACATGTCGAAAGTAGCTCGATTCGGAGATACAGATCCTCGGGCTTTTCAATTTGATGGTGAGTTGCAGGTAGCTAACGGTGGTCTAATTGAAATGATTGAACTTTTAAAAACTGATATTAAATTACAGTATGTTCTAATTTCTTTGGCTCAGGAGCAAGTTATTAAATCCCCTGGATTTCCTCAAATTTATGTAGACACTCTTATTTTAGCCCATACAAATCAAACTGAGTTTGATACATTTAGGTCTGACAAAAAGAATGAAGCATTACATGACAGGATGTATCCTATTATGGTTCCATGGAATTTGAGAGTGAGTGATGAGATTAAAATTTATGAAAAAATGATTAGAGAATCTGATTTTAGGGATATACACATAGCTCCACACACTTTGAAAGTGGCTGCTGAGTTTGCAGTACTTTCGAGGATGGTTGATTCAAGCAAAGTATCAAATAAAATTGAAAAAATGAAGCTTTATAATGGTGAAATTACTGAAGGTTTTAAGCAATCTGAAATAGATGTAAAGGCAGTAAGACAAGAAGGTAAAGACAAGGGTGAGGGTATGACTGGTATTTCGCCGAGGTTTATAATTAATGCTCTTAACGTAGCCCTTGGTAGTAAAGAAGAAAAGAAGTGCGTCAATGCTATTGATATCATTAGATACCTAAGAGATAATTTTGACCATCATATTGGTATTGCTGAAGAAGACAAGGAGAGGTTTCTAAATCTTTTAATAGGTGACAAAGATTCTGTTAGTGCTGAGTATAAAGAAGTAGCTAAAAAGGAAGTTAATATGGCTTTCTTGTATGCCTATGAGGAACAAGCAAACACATTGTTTGATAATTACATGAGAAATGTTACAGCTGTTTGTAAGAAAGAAAAGGTGTATGATTCTATTACAGGCGAATATTCTGATGCTGACGAGAAGTTGATGAGATCTATTGAGGAATTAGTTCCTGGTGGGGTGCCAGAAAATTCTAAGAATGAATTCCGTAATGGTATTTTTGTACATAAATCATCAGCGCTAGAGAAAGGCAAGAAATTTTCTTATAAGAATTACCCGCCGTTGAAAGATGCTATTGAAAAGAAACTTATGGGAGACCTTAAATCAGTAGTAAGTCTTTCGTTAGCTGATACCACTATTACAGATCCTAAGGCTGGCAGGCGCAGACAAAAAGCATTGACAACCCTATTAAAAAATGGGTATTGTAAAGAGTGTGCTAATGTGCTGTTATCATTTATCGGTGAGGTTTTAAGGAAAGAAGAATAATGTACGGTGATTTAATAACAGACGCATCAAATGTTAAAAGAAGACTCAGTGAAGCTGTTATGGATGAAGTATGTCCTACATGTGGATCTCCAGACATAGAAGCTTCTTATGGTGTTTTTATATCTAGAACAAAGTATATGCAAACGATGGTGTGCGCAGTATGTAGTGCAGCGTGGAATATAATTTATGATAATGATCTGAATGTAGTTGATGTAAATACAGGAGAATAATATGTCGGTTGTGAACCACCCAGATTGGGATTTGTCTGAGCGTGGTAAAAAGGATGCAGAAAGGCATCGTAAAAAGATAGACGACGCTATTCGGAAAAACGTCAAGGACGTTATTTCTGAAGAATCTATTATTACCCATAAAAAGGGTAAGAAAGTAAAAGTCCCAGTCAAAGGGCTAAAAGATTACAGGTTTATACATGGTAGTAATAAAAAGGGCCAAGGCCAGGATGGTGATAATGAAGGCGCTGGCCAAGGACAAGGCAAGCCTGGAGATATAATAGGCCGAAGACAAAAAAAGGGCGACGGTAAGGGCAAGGGCCAAGCTGGCAACGAGCCTGGTGATGATTACTTGGAAACAGAAGTTTCTATAGATTACCTTATAGAAATAATGTTCGAAGACCTTGGATTACCTTGGATAGAAGAGAAAATAAGAGCTAGTCAACTGGTGCCGAGCGGTTGGAAATTTGAAACTATTTCTAAAGTAGGAATACTTCCAAGAGTTCATAAAAAGCGCACCATGTTGGAAGCTATTAAGCGTAATGAATTATATGCTAAAGAGATAGAAGAAGCAACAGGATGTAATCATGATGATGCTTCGAGGGCTTTGACTCAAGCAAAAGGTGATATAAATGATGCGATTGATATAATCAATAATAACGAACTCGATATGTCGCTTGAACCTTACATCGTAGTAGAAGATGATGACATGAGGTATAAGCAGATTGAGGAGGATTACGAATTACATTCAAACGCAGTAGTTATCGCTATGATGGATACTTCCGGGAGCATGACCACTGATAAGAAATATTTATGTAGGTCACTATTATTTTGGCTAACAGAATTTCTAAAGAAAGTATATGATCATGTGGATATTAGATTTGTTACTCATACTACTGATGCTAAACTGGTGGATGAGGAAACATTTTTTCATAAGGGTGAAAGCGGCGGCACTTATTGCTGGAGTGCTATTGATAAAGCTCTTTACCTAATAGACACTGAATACCCAGTGGAAGAATGGAACATATATGTGATTTATGTATCTGATGGTGACGATTTTGAACCTGATAAGACTATTAGATATATAGAAGAATTATTAAAACACAAAATTAGTATGTTTGCTTACACTGAAGTTGATCCTGGTAGAGATGTTGGTAATACCTCTACTACGCAGACCCCAGCTTGGGGATTA
>CAZKYP010000221.1:0-5454 GCA_964556885.1 uncultured Pirellulales bacterium
AAAATGATGCTTGTCTGCTTTTTCGATATGAACCAGCGGCCGTCACGCCGGTGCATCAGTCAGATTAATGAACAAATCGAGCAGCTCAAAGAAAATGGTGTTACTGTAATTGGAATTCAGGGTTCGAAAGTAGAAGAGAGTACACTCAATGACTGGATCAAAAGCAGCGGTGTTTCATTTCTAATTGGTATGATCGTGACAAATATAGACGAAGTAAAACTTAAGTGGGGTGTTAAGGGCCTGCCGTGGCTGGTTCTCACCGATAAAAAGCATACTGTCATCGCCGAGGGATTTTCAGTTTCAGAGATAGGAGATAAATTAAAATGAGCAGAAATTTATTTTTCTTAGACATTACAGTTGCCACGATTATTCTTGCAGGGATTTTTTCATCAACAGCCGAAAGCGGCCAATTAACATCGGAAACACCGGCTGAACCGAACAAGGTGTTTGAGCTTCTCGTGATTGACGAGGCCGCAAAAACTCCGTGCCCGGAAGTAAAACTCAGTATCAGAATCATTCAGAGCCCGAGTATAGAAATAAAAAAGGAAGACGTAACAGATGAAAACGGCCGCTGCATAATTGATCTCGGCGGGAAAAAACTGGATTATGTCCGAATTGAAGCAAGAAAAGAGGGCTTTGTGCCTATGCGAATTGCATGGTCTTTATCGGAGCCCTATACGGAAATTCCGGATAAGTACACATTGGCACTGGAGCCGGGGACAAAAATCGGAGGTATTGTTCAAAATGAGCAGGGAGAGCCGATTGAAGGGGCGAGTTTATTTTTAATAATGCCCGGCGGCGGCGGGATCGAGGGAGTTGCTATCTGGGACCACGAAGTTAAGACCGATTCGAACGGTCACTGGTTGTGTGACATAATACCCGCTGAATTTAATAATATCCTGATTCGTCTTTCTCACCCGGATTACATCGATGATGAGATGTACGGAATGACATCGGTACCTCCCGTGGAGAAACTCAGAGATATGACCGGCGTGATTGTGATGAAAAAAGGTGTTACTGTTGGCGGACGAGTATTGGATATGGATGGTCGGCCGATTGAGGGAGCTACGGTTGCACAGGGCAGGGATCGACATGGTTCACATTTCCCCGATACCAGGACGGATGTTGATGGTAATTTTATTTTTATGAATGCCAGGCCGGGCGAAATGATATTAACAGTTCAGGCCTCCGGCTATTCCCCTGATTTAAAACAAATCGTAGTCTCTGAAGATATAAAACCCGTAGAATTTCGCTTGGAGCCCGGTCATACTATCAGAGGACGGATTATAGATGCGGCCGGTAATCCTGTGGCAGGGGCATTTGTGGCGTCTGATACCTGGCGGGGATATCGGTCCCTGATATGGCGGGTCGATACCGATGCCGAAGGTCGATTCGAGTGGAATGAAGCGCCTGCGGATGAGGTGCTCATCGATATGGGCAAGCGAAAATATATGAGTGTTCGAAGTTATGGTATGTCCGCATCGGATGAAGAGCACGTTGTAACTATGCCTCCTGAGCTGAAAATAAGTGGCAAGGTAGTCGATGCTGAGACGGGCGAGCCGATAGCCGAATTCAAGCTTCTCACAGGTATTGACTGGGCCAATGGTCGACCCGTATCATGGGATCGCCGCAGGGAGAAAACGTTTACCCAGGGCTGCTATGAAGTCGTATTCAGTTATCCTTACCCAATGCATTTAATAAAGATTGAGGCGGAAGGTTACAAACCGGGAATTTCACGTCAATTCGATAATAATGAAGGTGAAATAGTTTTTGACTTCGAGCTTGAGAAGGGAAAAGGACCGACAGGGATAGTACAGCTACCCGGCGGCGGGCCGGCGGAAGGGGCTGAAGTTATATTATGTACTCCTTCTCAAAGAGTGTACCTGAGTAACGGCCGGAACAGGCGGGAAGGAGATAGTCAGTTTGTTGAGACAAATCAGGACGGCGAATTTTCCTTTCCGGCACAAACAGAACCTTATCAAATTGTCGTGCTGCATGATGATGGCTATGCTCAGATGACGGATGATGAATTGACTAACTCTTCAGATGTTACTTTGCTGCCCTGGGCCACCGTCTGTGGCAAACTTATGATTGGAAACGAGCCCGGCGTAAATGAAGACATAAGATTAATATTTGACAGATCTAACGAGCAGAACGGCCTGGAAATATACCAGGAATACCGTACTGTCACGGATAGCAACGGTAGCTTTGTTTTCGAACGTGTATGCCCGGGCAATGCCAGAGTTTTTCGTGAGATTAAAATTGGCGATAATTCCACGCGTTTCAGTCATGGTGTACGTGTAGAAATCAAGCCCGGGCAAAAGCATAACGTGTCGATCGGCGGGACAGGGCGGCCTGTGACAGGTAAAATTATTATTCCTGATTATATAAAAGATAAATTTAACTGGCAGTATTCAGATTACAGTATGAGAATAAATTCACCTAATTCCTATACCCAGTTTGGTTTCAGGATTGAAACGGATGGTTCTTTTCGTGTAGATGATGTTCCTTCGGGTGACTATACCTTGGATTTTAATGCATACGGACCTCCTCCCGATGACCGAACGTATAGAGGAGAAAGAATCGGCTTATTGAGTCGTTCTTTCAATGTCCCGGAGATTCCAGGGGGTCGAAGCGATGAACCGCTGGAGCTCGGAAACCTGGAATTGCAAATTATCAATCAATCAGAATTTACTCCTTCGTTGATTAACAAGACGTGTCCTGCGTTAGAAGATTTTGATATAGACCAGTCCCGGTTAGGTAGTGAAAATAAAGTAATGTTGATTTGTTTCTTCGATATGAACCAGCGGCCGTCCCGGCGTTGTGTCATGCAAATTACCGAACAATCCGAAAAGTTGAAACAGAAAAATATCGTTGTTATCATTGTGCAGGCCTCGAAGGTTGATAAAAATTCTCTGGATGAGTGGCTGAAGGAAAACGACATCACTTTCGCCACCGGTATGATTCAGGATAAAGCGGAACAAACTCGTTTCAACTGGGGAGTCAAGTCACTGCCGTGGCTGATTTTGACGGATAAAAAGCATACTGTCATCGCCGAGGGATTCAGCCTTGATGAGCTGGATGCTAAAATTGAAAAAGTTGGAGACAAATTATGAAAATCGAATCACGTAAATATATTTTTTTATTGTTGTTATTGCTTATTTGTAAATTCAGTTATGCTCAGGATGACTATAATGTATTCGTTACCGGCAGGGTAGTAGACTATCGTGCTGTGCCGATTGATGGAGCTGATGTGGCTATATATGAAATGAAATATCGTGATAGTGATAAATATGCGGAGATTATAACATCCGGGAAGACAAACAATGATGGATTAATAGAATTTAATATTGATATTGCAACTCAACCATATAATTATTTTGTTGTTGCTAAGAAGGAAGGTCTGGCGTTGGCCTGGGACGTTTTGGGCGGCAGTTCCAGAAAAGATCAAAAATTATATTTTTTTATAGTTCTTGAAAAACCATATAGTCTGGCCGGAATTGTGGTTGATTATGATGGTGCTCCTGTCACCGGGGCCGAGGTCCAGGCGATACCTAAAACCAGTTATTTGTCTCGTTTGGACCAAAGACCGATATTGGCTCCGAAAGAATGGTTCACGACCAGGACTAATTCCGAAGGCGTATTTGTATTCGATAAGCTTGCTGCCGATGTGAGCAGTGATTTCTGGGTAAAAGCACCCGGTTGGCACAGCATTTATACCTTCACTACATGTTATATGAGCGGTTGTGGATTCGAGATCGGGCAGCCGGATATACAGCTTGCTCTGCCGCCTGAGAAGAAAGTTAAGGGAAAAGTCATTGATAAACAAACAGGTCAGCCTGTCGAAGGACTTGAGCTAATGGTCCGGGCACAGAGAGACAGGGAGGATATAACAAATCGGTATCGTATAAATATCGTCATTTCAGATAAAAACGGAGAATTCGTATTCGATGGTTTACCTGTAGGTAAGAACAGAATACAAATTTCTTCCCATGAAGAAAAAGAAGCTCAATGGGTAACAGTTCCTTTGGACGTGAACGTTTTGCCCGACAAACCGGCGGATGATATACAGTTTTATGTTGATAAGGGCGGTCAGGCTCTATTTACAGTTAAAGAAGTAAATAGTGAGAAGCTGTTGAGCGGCGTAAGAGTCTCGGTCTACGGAGATAACGGTTCGGCAAGGTCGGTGACGGACAGCGAGGGTAAAGCACGATTTAGATTACCGCCCGGAGAGTACCAGGTTTATGCAAGTGGAATATCACATCAATCCTGGCGAGTTAACAAGCCGTTAGTTGTTAAAGATGATCAGACCTCGGAAGTAGATATTTTGCTGGATAAATACCCAAATATCAGTGGAAGGGTTATGGATGTGAATAGTCCCGCCCAAAATGTGCTGGTTAAGGTTCATCCTTTCGGTGATCATGTGTATACGGATGAAAACGGACGATTTACTGCATGTTATGATAGTGAGAGAACAGAACGTTGTTTATATATCATGGCGAGGGATTTGAAGAACTCCAGAGCGACCGCTGTTAAGACAAAAGAGTTTGATAAACCTGTGGAATTGTCACTGTCTCCGGCTTTTACTGTTAATGGAAAGATCGCAGATTCGAATAATGTCGGTATACCGGCTGCAAGGGTGTCGTTATGTATAGATTTTGCAAATTGCTTGTCAGAAATTGGTCCGGAAGTTCTTACAGATTCGGATGGTTATTTTAAATTCGATGCTATAACCCCTAAGCAAAGCGATTTCGACTACCGGATTTCCATTCACGCATCGGGATTTGCTCCACAGACTTATAGCAGGGTTTCAATTGAGGGAGAGGCTGGGACGGTAATTAATCTGGATCCAATCCGCTTATTACCGGCCGATGTGTCAATATCAGGTATAGTAGTCGATGCGAATGATTTGCCTGCAACACGAATACCGATTTTTTTACACGGTCATGAAGGACCCGACCAGCCTGATAAATCAACAGCGACGGATGATAAAGGAAGGTTTGTTATTAATCGTATATGCAAAGGCTCTCTGAGGCTACAGGCAAATTTCGGTAGCAGTCCCGGTGGTGCGGGCTACTTAATCGCGGAAGGCGGGGATAGTGATGTTAAAATAGTCCTGGGACAAACGACGGTTCATAGGCCTTATGTTTCATTGTTAAATAAAAAACTGCCTGAGTGGACAGACATGAAAATTGATCTGCCGTCAGATGTTAATGGTAAGAGTATTCTGGTCTGCTTTTTCGATAAGCAGCAGCGGCCGTCACGACGCTTTATTATGCAGATTGCCGAACGGGCCGGGGAATTAAAACTGAGAGGCGTCACTGTTGTAGCTGTTCAGGCCTCGAAGGTTGAAGAAGACGAACTCGGAGATTGGATTAAGAAAAATAATATTTCTTTGCCGGTTGGAATGATTCGGGCCGAAGAGGAGCAAACACGTTTTTCCTGGGGCGTGAA
>CAZKYP010000222.1:0-5425 GCA_964556885.1 uncultured Pirellulales bacterium
CTTAGGGTAAGGCAGAACGAGGATGAGCATATTATTGGATATGCATCTCATTTAATTATTGAGTTGTCTTACTATACAGGATATCTTCCTGAGAAAATTTTTGAAACGATTAAGCCAAGTAAAGGTATTCTATCAGAAGGATGGTATAATCCTGTTTCTCCAGATAATTTTTGTAGTTGGAATGAGTGTTTAATCGCAAGAAATGAGGAGTTGTTGATCCCGAAGATTTTTATAGGATTCAAGGATGAAAGTGAACAAACATTAAAAACACTCATTAATAACCTACATGTCCCGTATGTAGATGAGCAAATTTTATTTTTTAATCGCAAACCAATAGATTTGACTTCCTGTACAAAAATTGAATTGCAGTATAAGCCATCAATGCTTGACTATTTCTTCCCATACAAAAGCCAACAAAATCTATTAAGTCCCGAAGAGTTGGTTTATTTACGGTACGGAAGGTCTTTTACTCTGGATGACAATAAAAACATAAACTCCCTTGCTGATGATATTGGTAAGGCATCCCCGTTAGTTGGCGGTTTACCCGTACGCTATAGAAGTCATGCCGATGTAGTATGTCATTATGATGACAAGCCGGCGACGATTTTAACTATATGCGGTAGCCAAATTATTTTCGAAGAAGATCGGTTTATATTAGATGATTTCCAAAGCTTAGAGATTGTGACACCACAGATACAGGCGATCGATTTGAGGATGTGGTGTGCGGCTAATTTGAAGAACCAGTGGTACCGTTTTCGTTTCTATAATATTCACGAAGCTATACGCCAAAATGATCCATCGATTAACAATAAGATAATATATCCGGAACCAACAAAGTGGTGTGATGCAATGTTGCGTCCGTACTCTGCTTCGGGAGAAGCTGGAATTATCAGATTGGATAATAAGCCACATATTTGTCCGAGTGCAAGCGAAGGTAAGAACCATTATGCGATGAATCCGAATTGCGAGCCGAACTCACCGGGGGATATGGTGCTTTTGTTCGAGACGAAGGCCGGCTGGAACCAGCACGGCGGGCCGGAATTGTTTACTTTCGACAACCACGATCCCAAAGGCGGCTGCGTATTACTAAATAACGGCATGGTAAAATTCATCCGCACTCAGGAGGAACTCCAGGCTCTCAAGTGGAAATGACCTAATTTCTCAGAGTCAATCCAATATAGAATGTGGCGCCGGGGCCGTAGGGGAAGGAATTCGGCGAGCCGGTGTAGGCGAATGTAGGGACGTAAATCTTTTCGTTAAAAATATTCTCGGCACGCAGTGTCAATATGGATTGTCCTTTTTTCAATCCTATGTGTTTCGATACGTCCAATCGAACATTTGTCGAAACCAGGTGAATCGCTTCAGGCCCGGGATTGACCACAACAGGCGATGCAATAGTAGGCGGCTTGGCAAAATATGTATAGAAGATTGAGGCACTGCCGCCATCCCACGAATAGCCCGTACCCATTTTGGCCATAATATCAGGTACGACGCTGGGATTGAGGCCCATATCGGCCTTGTCATTCTGATACATAAACGAGCCGAGCACATGCCAGTTCGATGATATAAAACGTTTGCCCTCAAACTCTATACCGTCGAATTTCTGCTCGCCTCCGTTCATATATGACGTTGGAACGACACTCGTATCGTAAATAATCAGGTCTTTAATGACACTGTTAAAGTACGTAATCGCGGCGTAAGTCTTTTTACTATTATAAAATAGTTGTGCATCATAAGTAGTGATTGTCTCTGGATCGAGATTTTTATTTCCAACAAGACCCGCTCCCGGGTCAAAAAGATCTGATTCCAATGTAACAGGACCCCGAAAAGCCTCACCTCGCAGGAGTTTGAGACCCCAATTTTCAATCGGAGTAAAAATAACACCATATCGAGACACAAAATCGGAATCACCCAGCGGTGATTCGTTCCATTGTGTGCCGGCTATAAGTTTTGTAAACTTGCCGATTTTATAATCACCCTGGATGTAGGCACTCTTAGGCTCATAATCGTAAGAAGGGATGGATTGAAAATAATCGCTGTCCGGGTGGTAATTTCGTCGAGACTCCTGCAGGAAACCACCGACCACATTGAGGTTGTCTGTAGGATTGGTATAAACAGTCACTTCACCGAGCAGGTCCGATGTATTGGTTCCAATCATCATTGGGGCCGGACTGGACAGGCTGTTTTCCTGAAGGTTGTAGGTTGCATTTAACTCCAGGGTCATCCTCTCATGCAGGGGGACTTGATAGCCCAAGTTTATAAACATTTTTTTATTACGGATATAGCTGTGAGGATTGGACCATAACGGCACAACCCCTAATGCAAACGCCTCATAATCCGAACCGAAGAAATCAAAACTGAAATTTCCATACTCAAGGTGTGTTACTCCGGAAACACTTTTATTCTGGTTATTGTCGACGCCATAGTTGCCGGCCTGGTCAAACATCCGGTATCTATATCCCTGCTGGCCGGCGGTGCGAATGGTCGTGATATATCCGAAGTCGCCTGATTTTCCTCCACTTGTTACCGTACCGTCGTAATATCCATAAGTGCCTGCCCTGGTTGAGACTGAAATTTCGTTGCTGTCCGGGACACGTGTTTTCAGGTTGACTACACCGGTGAAAGCGTTGGATCCGTAGAGTACCGAACCTGGACCGCGAATCAGTTCGACACTTTCCAGGCTCTCTAAAGGAAATGTCGTATACATGTTGACATTGTGACCCTGGGCACTCTCACGAATGGGCCGTCCGTTTAAGAGGATCAGGGTATGCATCTCGGCTACCGTTGACATATCGCCGCGAAAGGCTGCAAGATTATCTGAATATACAAAATTATCCCGTGTATAGACACTGGGCTGGCGCTGCATGAGTTGATGAAGATTCCTGTCTCCGTAAATTTCGAACTCCTTTCGTGGAACCACAACGACAATCCCCGGTGCTTCTGATGTTGACTCAAGCTTCTTCGAAGCTACACTTACCTCGACATTGAGTAGCTGCTCGATATCCATGTCGAACAAATCTTCGGACGGCACTGGCTCATTCGGCTCGGCTATAAGTACACCGCATGGAATTAATAATATGAACATTATTAAATAAATAATTATTTTATGCCATTCTATTAAGCTCAAATGAGTACACATATATTACACCCCACTTAAATCAAAAAGAAAATCCTGTTAAGGTAGACGAAGCAGCTTAAAGTGTGAAGTTTTCAATTAAACAACGACCTATATCTATAGATATTGCTAATATTTAACTCAAAATAGTTCGGTAAATTATCAATAGGACTTAATTTAGAAATATTTTTCGGTCGGTATATAACAAGTTTCAATTGAAAAATAATCATAATATATAAGACATGTGAAAAAAGAGGTATTTATAGTCTTTTTTCGGACTATGAGTGAATCTAATCGGGGCGACAGGACTTGAACCTGCGACCTCTTGACCCCCAGTCAAGCGCGCTAGCCAAACTGCGCCACGCCCCGAATTAAAAAAGCCATTCTAACATGAAAAACCAAATAATGCCAAAAATATGCTATATTTTTAATGCTGAAATAACAAAACAAATTTTGGAGATAATATAAAAAATATCAAAAATTCCTCTTGACAAAGTTAGGCAGACCTAACTATATTAGTGGTAGTTAAGATATACTATAGATAAAATTATTATGGCCACGACAAAAAGAATTAAATTGAGTGCTTCACTTGAAGATTATCTGGAGGTGATTTTCAACCTGACCAACGAGTCTAACATAGCCCGCAGCAAGGACATAGCAAAGGCACTCGGAGTTTCGGGAGCATCTGTTACAGGTGCTTTGAGGATACTGAAGAAAATGGATCTGGCCAATTATAAACCTTACGACTATATTACCCTGACAAAAAACGGACGAACCACCGCTGCCGAGATAGCAAGAAAACATGACATTCTAAAGTCCTTTTTTATAAATGTTTTAGGTGTCGAACCTGAAGCTGCACAGCAGGCCGCATGCAAGGCCGAACACACGCTTGGCACCGGAATCATTTCGAGACTTTTATGTTTTATAAAATTTGTAGACCAGTTCGGCGGTGAGGATTGCAATCTGTCAAATGTATTCAGAAAATTCTGTAGCAAAGAAAAAGCAAATTAAACGAGGCGGTTCGGTTATGAATTCGGAAAATATGAAACCTCTGTCAAAGGTCCAGTCCGGTGAAACGGTTAAGCTGACAACCATAGAAGCCGGACGAGGTCTGAACAGCAGGCTTGCCTCTATGGGGCTTGTTCCTAATGTGGAAATAAAAGTTATCAGCAACGGCCACCCGGGCCCATTCGTGATAAACGTCAAAGGTTCGAAGATGATGTTGGGCAGGGGTATGGCCCATAAGATTATTGTAAGTAGCTGTAATTATGAAAAAAATCACAGTAGCTCTAACAGGCAATCCCAATAGCGGAAAAACCACCATCTTCAACATGCTGACCGGCGCTCGCCAGCACGTCGGAAATTATCCCGGTGTCACGGTAGAAAAAAAAGAGGGGCTATGCAGGTACGGAGATTATGAAATAACATTTGTGGATTTGCCCGGTACGTACAGCCTGACCGCATATTCAGTCGAAGAGCTTGTTGCCCGTAACTTCATTATAGACAGGCAGCCGGACGTCGTGGTCGATATTGTCGATGCCTCAAGTATCGAACGAAATCTTTACCTGGCGACCCAGTTAATGGAAATGGACGTTCCTTTTGTCCTGGTATTTAATATGTACGACCTGGCCGAGCAAAAGGGTCTATTGTTTGACAATGAACAGTTGTCAAAACTTTTGGAGTCAAGAATTGTCCCGACAATCGGCAGTAAAAAGCTGGGCAGGGGAAAAATTCTCGACGCCGTTATCGAAACAGTTAAAGAAGGCAAAAAAAAGAGAATCCACAGGATTAATTATGGTGATGAAATTGAGCAGGAACTCAATGTGATTGAGGCGTTGGTTTCAGAAAAAGAGCAGACGCTTGCTCAAAAATACAGCCCAAGATGGCTTGCTGTTAAATTGCTGGAGCACGACGATGAGATAACCTCTAAAATTCAGAATAAACAGATACTCGAAACCATAAATACATGCATCGAACATCTTAAAAATATATTTCGTGATGAGCCTGAAGTCGTCATGGCCGATCGGCGTTACGGCTTCATCTCCGGTGCCTGCCAGGAGACCGTAAGGACCACCGTCGAGCTGCGTCACAGTTACAGTGACATGATAGACACAATAGTGACAAATCGTACACTGGGTCTGCCGATATTCCTGATTTTGATGTACATCGTCTTCTTATTGACGTTCAAAATCGGCGAATACCCCATGGAAGCACTCGAAATGTTCTTCGAGTGGACCGCCGGCTCAGTCTCGTCCCTCTGGCCGGACGGAAGCGATAGTTGGCTCAGGTCGCTGTTGGTGGATGGTATCA
>CAZKYP010000223.1:0-5420 GCA_964556885.1 uncultured Pirellulales bacterium
TCTAAGTCTTTTTGCGACTTCTCCTAAGATATCGGCCAGGCGCAGAAGATTCTGCTCGGTCCTTTCGAGCTTGCGAAGGGCCTCTTTTTTGTGTGCTTTATACTTGCTGATTCCGGCCGCCTCTTCGAATATGAACCTTCTGTCCGTCTTTGAAGCGCTTACCAGATAATCGATCTGACCCTGCTCGAGGATCGAATAGGCCCTTGTGCCTATTCCGGTGTCCATGAACAGCTCCCGGACGTCTTTCAATCGGCAGATTTTATTGTTGATTCGATACTCGCTTTCCCCGCTTTTATATATCTTTCTTGTTACCTGTACCTGGTCCGATTCGATTGGCAACTGTCTCGTTCCGGCCCCGTTGTAGTTGGATAAAAACAAACTGACCTCGGCGGCCCCTAAAGGTTTTCTGCTGCTGCTGCCGCCGAATATCACATCGGACATGTGGCCGCTTCGAAGGCTTTTAACACTCTGCTCTCCGAGCACCCATTTGACCGCATCCACGACGTTGCTCTTGCCGCAGCCGTTCGGCCCGACGATAGCGGTGACGGGCGAATCGAAAAGAAATTCCGTCTTGTCGGCAAAACTCTTAAATCCGTTAAGAATTATTTTTTCAAGTCTCATTTATTATCCTGTACCTAACGTCCGGTAATTGTTCCCGTAATGCTTAAACTGTACTTCCGCTACAATTTTCACTATTGTTATCGGCCTGGGGCTTGATTTTTCTTGATAATTAGCCGATTTTTGGCAGCGGACCAGCCTTAAATTCCACCCTGATTGCACCCTTGTCACACATCTGCTTCAGAAGGCCCGTTATCTCGGAATAAGAAACACCCAACCCCCCGCCCTGTTGGCCCTCTTTGGACGGCTCTTCGCAGAGCGCCCGGATGATATCGCTCAGGTTGTAAGAACATCTCAACTGGGCCGTGACATTCGGTCTTTTGGGATGTTTGCGGATTATTGTGACGAAATCCTGTCCGGCCGGGGAGTTTATTGTTATATCACCGTCTGCCGATTGTATAAATATATTGCCGCTGCAATAAATCGGTACACCGAACAACACGATCCGCGGCGGGCCGCTGCGAGAGACGTAAACCATCTTTTGCTCGGCGTGTGATACGCTGTCCAGATAAAAATCGTTTGCGATACGCCTGCGTGTTACGGTGGAGTTATTTAATTTCAGCAATTGTTCGTATGCCTCAAACCTTATATCGAAGTCCTTATCGTTGAGCAGTTCCAGTAATAATAAAGCGACATTCCCGCGTCCCTGCGCCGCTGAAATGGCATTCAGGGCCTCCATCCTGTTAGGTGAGTCAGGATTCAGGGCAATCTGTCTTAGCACTCCCAGCCCCTCGTTGCTGTCCATGTTGAGCATACACCTTGCCGCCCGCAGACGGACCTGCTCATCGGACAGGTTCAGTAGAACGCTCAGCTTGTTCAGGCATTCCCTGCCTATCGCCTCAAGGGCGATTTCGCTTGTGTCCTTGTCCTGTGAGGATGCGAGTCTGCCGACGAAGGTTTTTATTCTTTTATCGGTAATTTCCGGGTCCCATTCAAGATACATCGCTCTGGTAATATTGATGAACCTTTCCTTCTGGTCCCGGTATTTCAACGGCGTTGTCAGTTCTATTCTGCCCGGCACGATGGCTTTTGCGGTCGTGTCGCCGAACCGCCCGTTCAGGAAGTTGCGAATATTGTTTGTCGTGGTGAAATCCTGGTTGTCGAGCAGCAGGTTTACCTTGCGCTCGTCGAGAACCATTCCCCCCGCCAGGACAAAACCCGTCCTTTCGTTAACCGCTGACGAATCGGTGCTGTCTGTATAGATTGGACCCTCGGCCTGGGCCAGGGTTCTCGTAGTTATGCCGAATGTCCCGGGCAATTTCAGCTCCGTCACGAATAATTTACCGCCTTTCAGGGACGTCGTCTGCGTGCCGGGCAATGCCGTTACCCTCAAATCGAACTGCTGACCCTGAGATGCGAATCTTGGTATTACTCCCTCGACCAGCACCACCGCCGTGTCTGTGCTTTTGATAAATTTATCGACATCCGCTGTGCTCTGAGACGGCAGTTGCCTGAGGATTTGCTGTATCAGGTAAGCCTTGATTTGCGGCGGACATTCGGCCGAACCGGTCCCAAACAATCCCCCCACCAGGCCGAAACCGGAAACCTGTGTTTCTTCCGGTACGACCACTTTGACCAATGAGCCTATCGGAGTGCCTAAGTCTGTCGACGGCGCGAGCGTTTTGGTGCCGTTGACGCCGGTCTGTTTATTGCAGCCGGTCATATGGCCGATTACTAACGATACTGCTAATATACAAATCGTTTTTCGAACGATAATATTCATCCGGTTTGAATTCCCAGGAAAACTCAACTCGTAGTTCAGAACCTCGATAAAATATTATCTCCGGCGTCAAATTCAGTCAAGTTTAATTTACAATGCGGCAACTTTCTTTAGCGACGTCGTTTGCAGCTTGTCGAAATACTGATTAGCCGATGAAATATATCGCTGGTCGGAAACAAGCGGCCTCTCGAGTTTTTCCCTGGTCTGTGGGGATAAATAGCCGTTTTCGACAATCTCCCTGCCCGCGGACTGAAGCAGCTTTTTGTAACCGTGAACCGCTAATTTCAGGATGAAGGGCGTATCTTTCAGTATGGCCCCGCCGCCGCGGAAAATCTGACCGATGACCTCGGAGCGCATATTTCTCGCTATTCGTTTGAACAGCAGTTCGAGCACCTGGAAATGGCTCTGCTCGGGGAAGCCGCAGTTGGATATGACAACTAACCTGGCGGTCTTGTCGGACCGGCCTTTATGCACGCACTCGCCGCCTTTGTCCTTGTCGAAGTGCGGATCGGCAAGGGGGATAAGCCTGTCCATGAAATTCTTCATGATGCCGGTGACGTTATCGATGTATAGCGGCGTGGCGAATACGACGATGTCCGAACCGGAGAATTTTTCGAGCAGTACGGCCATGTCGTCCTTGATTACGCACTTGCCCGGTGTCTTCAGCCAACAGCTAAAACATCCCCTGCAGGATTTTATTGTGTTGGCCGCCAGAAATATATTCTCGATATCGGCGCCGGCCTGAGCGGCCCCTTTTAAAAATTCACCCACCATAATGTGTGTGTTGCCGTTGTTGGCTCGAGGTGATCCATTGAATACAGTAATCTTCATTACCATGCCTCCTAATTTCATGAATATTGCTGTTTTTTCAGTTCGCTTATTCGCCAATCATCTGACAAACGACCGTCCTTGTCCTCGACCTCGTATCGAAGTCGACCAGGATGATTTGCTGCCATGTCCCGAGTGTCAAACGACCGTCCACAACAGGGACGCTCAAAGACGGCCCGAGCAGCGAAGCCCGTACATGAGAGTGGCCGTTGTCGTCGTGCCATGTCTGCTCATGCTCATATCTTGCATTTTCCGGGGCGATTTTTTCGAACAATGCCCGGATATCATGGTTCACCAGGCCCGGCTCGAATTCGGTCGTTGTAATCGAGGCGGTCGAGCCGATGTTGAAAAGCGTAATCGTGCCGTTCCTTATATTCGACCGGGACAGGGCCTCTTCGACCTGTTCGGTAATATTAACAACGTCACAGTTGCCCTTCGTTTTGATTGCTAATTTTTCCGTTTTAACCATTCAGGCGTATTATATTTACCCCTCCATCTCATTAGATGTTCAGATTTTTCTGATCGATATTATTAATCCGACTATCCTCTTTAATAATATATAATTAATTGATGCTTTTGAACAGTATCATTATGAACAATTCTTGTTATCAGCTTATTTTTTGTAAACGCCTTTATAAAGGTTATTTAAGAAACAAAATCATTTCCGGGGCATTTAAAATAATGCTTTTTTCAAGTTAAGATCCGTCTATATTTTATATATCACTCAAGCTCGCCGGGCGGAAAATCTATGTCTATTGCCTTTTTGGGATAAATATCCATTTTATATAGCAGCTTCTGGAAGATATTTAAGCCTTTCTCCCATTTCTCGACAGCGGCCTTGATTTTCGCTATCCCCGGATGCTGTTTGTCGTCCAGCCGGTCAATGGTATCGAAGACGGAATCTTTGTGATTTGCCATCAGCATCGCGGTTATGAAATTTGCCTGGTAGACGACAGGTGTATCCGAAGGAATACATACGAATCCCTGAAATGTTATGTCCCGAAGGAGCGAGATGGCCTCCTGAACCTTTCCGAGTCGTAAAAGGCAAACTGCCTGTGCATTCTTCATCGATGCCGAGTCTTGGCCGGGATGGTCAATTAATTTCAGCGCCTCCGACGGACGGCCCTGCTCCAATAGCATTCGGACACGGTCAAAAACGCTTACGTTTTGCATATTTTTCTGTTTTAACATTGTCATTTTTTTAGCCCTCAACCGGACTTTACCGGCAATTGTCGCCGCTGCCTGGTATTGCTTTGGCAAAAGTTGGTACAGTCCTGTGATTATGTATATCAATTATGAAATTCGTCCCGTCGGCAGATTGATTTCAACGCAGGACCGCGCGCAAAATTATCCTTTCGGAAGGTGGAACAGTTTCTGCGTGAAACACAAGGCCGCCGGTGGACACAACCGGATATGGACCGGCTGTTTATACTGTCAGGAGACAGTGAATGGTATAAAGAGAATGTGATTTGAGTTGTGACGCCAAAATAAAAGGCAAAGAACCTTCGCTGAGAATCGACAGGACAAGCTCCTTTTCATGTATCTTTGCTTTTGTCGAACAGCAGCTTGAGAAAATCTTTCTTTGGCTGAGGTTGATTTGTTTGTTCTCGGTGCGCGGTGCAAGTATGGCCGGCGCGGCTGTTTCTGTGCAAAATGCAATGTATTTGCTCGTCTCGGAATCGGCTTTATGTTCCGAAAGACTAACAGAACTATACCAGCCGGCCCTTGCCAGGCCGTCCAGGCTGAGAAGTATAATCAGCAAACTTTTCAAAATGCCGCTTGTTTTACTCATATCGATTGGGCTCGTCAGATTATATAACGTTTAATACTTTCGTATATACGCTTTCGCCCGGTTCGCTGTTCGTGCCCGCCAGACGGTTTGGGACGCAGGTACAAGCCTGTTTGTGGCGTCTATAACATACAAACGGATAATCAAATCCTGGACGAAACATTAACACTGCGTCCGACCCGGCGTTTTCTGCTGAGCGTCTTGCGTCCGTCCTTGGTTTTCATACGGGCACGGAAGCCGCTCTTGCGGTTTCTTTTGACCCTGCTTATTCGATGGTTTTGCATTTAATTTCCCTTGTCAATTTTATTATTTATCGGGCATAAAACCGAGCAGTATATACAAAAATTCCGTTATTGTCCATACAATAAAGCAAGTCGCTTATATTTTTCTACATGTAGCGGGTAAACTTATATCCCATTTTTAAATTAAGTTACCCACCTCGAAATAGGCTTACAACAGGGCCTG
>CAZKYP010000224.1:0-5359 GCA_964556885.1 uncultured Pirellulales bacterium
AGAGCGGCCTTTTGCTCGGCTTCTTTTTTGTTCGTACCCCATGCACTCGGGAAGTGGCGGTCCGCTATAACGGCCTCAAGCTCGAAACATTTGTTGTGGTCCGGGCCTTTTTCATCGAGCAGCGGGTAGATGGGCGTGGCGTTGAACTGCTCCTGCGCGTACTGCTGGAGCAGGGATTTGTAATTGCCGTGGACCTGTTCGGCGTTGGCCCTGTTGATTAAAGACCCGAAGTTTTTCAGGATGAAATTACGGGCCGCATCGAATCCACCGTCAAGATATATCGCGGCGATAATTGCCTCCAGCACCCCGGCGGCGAGTGAGCCGGACAAGGCCCTGCTGGAGACCATGCCCTTGCCGACCTTGAGCACTTTATGCAAGCCGAGCTGGCGGGCGATTTTGGCGCAGGTTTCACGCGAGACGAGCCTGCTTTTTATTTTTGTCAGGTCGCCTTCGAGATATTCCGAGAACCTTTCGAAAAGGGTCTGGCAGATAACCACGGCCAGTACGGCGTCGCCGAGGAACTCAAGCCTTTCGTTGCTGCCAAGACGATTATCGACGGCGGATGAGTGTGTAAATGCTTTGGTCAAAATGTCTTTTTCGGTGAATTTGTATTCCACAATCTGCTCTATCTGTTGCAGAATTTCTTCATTCATATCAATTAATACCTTGGGCATTAAATAGTTTTTTTTGAAGATCCCGCGAGCAGAGTACGAACATCGCTATCCCGATTTACCGGGTGCGATCTTCGTAGTCGGCTCTCAGTTAGCACCGTAATACCCTGGGCATGCCTCACGGCAGGCGTCCAGCCGTTAGGTGTCCCTTACTGGACTTACGGTAGAATCTCCAGAAAAACAGAAACTATGCGTCATTAAAGGTTCTTTTTGGCGGTTTTTTGTCTGTTGAATCGACATTTTTCCGACAAATCCAAACTTACTGATAATATTATATCAAAAAAGCGGCCGAAAGTAAAGCCTCTTGTTTGTTTTCTCCGTATAAAATCGGCCTTTGCCGTCTTTATCAGCTAACCATTTGCAGGCTTGCCAGGGCTACGAATTTGTCATCGGCGATCTCAAAGATTCCGTCAAGCCCGGTTACGGTAAAAATGCCCTTTGTTGCGGCGGCAACGCTGCAGAATACGAGCCTGTGCCCGCAGTCGCCCAGCATTTTACGCAACTTCAGCAGCTTCGAAAGGCTGGAAGAGGTTATTATATCAACGATTGAGAAATCGACAACGACGTCGCAATCACCTCTGTCACGCACCATTTCGGTGACCGTTTTAAGCTCGTCCCCCATTTCAGGTTCCTGGGGCAAGTCCACGAGAATAATATCTTCAGACCAATTTTGAATCCCCATTCTAAATCTCCTTTTTCTAACCAATACAGTTCTATCGATTCCCAAACTTGGAATCCGGTTTATATTGAGTTTCCCTTTAAGTTTAAGTTATAGTATTTTATCGACAGAAGTACGGGTCGGGTTGAGTAAGAATTCGAATGGTTTTTTGAACTTCTTTGCCGGAACGGCCTATAAGATGCCGGATTTTCGGCCGCGAAGGTGTATGTGAAAATAAATCTGCTTAAGCGGGGATATCCGCTTAAATATCTCCCCATGTTTATAAGTTTTTTTTGCTGGATTTATGACCGGTTTTCCATTCTTTTTAGCTGGGTCATCATTTCATTAATACGCCACTCGATTGCCGACAGTATCCAGAATTTGAAGTGATTAACGCGCATCTGGACGTGTATCATGTAGATGATTTTTACTGACAGCATCACCGTTGTCAGCTCGACCATCAACAGCCGCAATTTCTCATCGGAGAATATCGAAATCACGCCGGCTATGATGATTATCACAATGAACAAAACGTTAATAAGCCTGGTGCGGAACTGCGGAACACCTCCGATTTTTCCGACAATGGCCCTTACCCGCTCTTTTTCCTGCTCGAAATGGTCAAGTTCGGATTTAAGGTCACTTATTTCGTCCTTAAAATTTTCGTATTTGTTTTCCATGAGCACTCCTTAAACAAAAATTTTCATGCTGAGCAAGTTTCATCTATATCCTTATTTGTCCGTGCAATAGTCAAATTTCCGGATTTTCCCGTTATCATAATCGGTTTAAGTTATCTATTCAAATACTTCGGCATGTTTTCATTATCGGCAATTTGGCCGCTAATACCGTTGTGTGATCATTTGATATTTTTATTGACATAATCGGGCGGATATGGCAAACTTTCCGCGATTTTTGTAGGGGTGTTCCGATTAACGAAGTCGGGATAAGTTATTTAAAAAGGTCTCTGATGTAGAAAAGCTGCGTGAGAACATTATGACTGGACTTTGACACGGTGAAAGCGGTGTTCCTTCCATATTTGCCATTTCGTCCATGTCTGCGGCGTTGAAGTATGATAAAGGCAAGTCAAATCACGGGCGATTTTGTGGAAGGAAACAGAACTTTTTGAAATTTTCTGTAAAATCCCCGGCGTCTATTGTAGAATGCGGGGCTATTGAAATAAGTGGCAGAATCAATAATGAAAGTTAAAAGTTATAAGGAGTAGTTTGGAATGGCCAGAATGAAACAGATGATAACAAAAACAGGCAAAAATCTTAGCGGAGCGGCGGGATATCTGGAGCGCGGCTGGGTTATAGCGAACCACAAGCTCGTCTCGTTCCACGCCGCGTTTATTTCGTCAGTGCTCAGCCTTCCGGCGGCGGCGCTGGCAACTATAGCAGCTAATCCGGACGCCAACATAAAGATCGAGGTGTTGAAATTCATGTTCATGAGTTGGGAGACGGTTGTCTCTTTGATTATTCTTTATTTGTCCTGGCATATCGGTATCGCTATCCACGAAATGGGCCACTTCCTGACGGCCGTCAAGCTCACAGCGTTGAACAAGGATTCCCAGGAAAAGGCCGACGCTGTCATCGAGAGCGGCGGCGGCAAATTCGGCTGGTATGCTCAAATGTTTCTGTTAATTCCCTGGGGCAAGTTCTACGGCGTTAAAAAAGAGAACGGCAACTTTGCTCCTGATGCTCCATACAATCTTGCAGTTGCGGCTTCGGCTCCTGTCTGGAGCGGTTATTTGGCCATGATTTTCCTGCCAATTGCAGCGGTTTGCATCGGTTTAGGATTAGTAGCAGCCCAGGATTGGCTTGTCTATATTGGTCGATTCTTCCTGGCTCCGGGTTGCGTTGGTATGCTTGACCGACTTCTGGCTGACCCCGGTAAGCTCAGAGAATTCCGTGCCAGAGAGAAAGCTGCTGCTGAAGCTGCGGCCAGAGCTGCTGCGGCTGCTGCCGGCGATACATGGCTCAATAAGGTTGTCGGGGTTAAGAAGAAACTGCTGACTTCCAGAATACAGCAGGTCAATCTCAAAGACGGCACCAGAGTTACTGCACCGTGGCAATATCGTAACTGTGCGATGGGCGGCCGTCACACCGAGAAGGAATATCCCGAAAGCAATATCAGTATGCAGGAAAGTATGTTCATGCCGCTTTCGGCCAAGACATACGAAGATGCCCAGGAAATGACTGTCAAGCTCCAGTACCGTCTGAAGGAAATCATCGAGTCGGCTCCGGGCGCCAAGGTTATGGGTGTTGGTCTTGAAGGTGGTATTGCTCCGTATATCGACAAGGAGCCGAGCGACAAGGTGCCGGAACAGAGAATGTGGCGTATGATGAAACAGGCCATTCTTGACTGCGAATATGTACCCGGCGTGGATGTCGCGATTGCCCTGGATCCTGCGGCCTCCGAGCTGGAGAACTTGTACCGCGAGGAAACCGGCCAGATGGATTCGGTTGGAATGTACCGCTTCTGGCGTGACAAGAGTAAGCTCGATATGAGCCGCGATCAGATTCTCGAGCTTTACAAGGAGGCCATGGAAGCAGATATACCTGTGTTGTCAATCGAGGACGGCTTCGGCGAGCTCGACCATGAAGGCTGGAAGAACCTGATGAAGGAACTCGGTGACAAGATATTCATTATCGGTGACGACCTTGTCACGACAAAAGACTCGAACATTGAAAAGTGCGCCAGGAACGGCGAGATTAATGCGACGCTGATTAAGGCTAACCAGATTGGAACGCTTTCCGAGACGGTGCTGGCAATGCTGACATCGCTCGGTTATGGCGCAGAACTCGTTGTCTCGCACCGCTCCAAGAGCCCGAACGATCCGTTCGAGGCCGAAATTGCGACGGCGATGAACGCACTGGGCCTCAAGTGTGGCGGCGGCGCCAACACCGAAAGACTTCAGAAATACGGCCGCGTGATGGAGATTCTCGCACTCGCAAGGGCCAGTCAGAGAGAGATAACGGACAAGGAGCGGAAAGAGGTCGAAGAGAACGTTAGGGAACTGGTTCGGATTCTAACCGGCAAGGAAGACGTCAGTATCATGCCTGATGCCGGTGAGATTGATATAACAGGCCTGCTGATAAAGATGCTGGCAATCGAAGCGGTCAGCGGCACGGAAGAGGCGACCAACGCCGGTATTCCCACGGCGGCTGCAACGCTGTTCCTCGGTCGAACCGGAACCATCCGCTTCAAGGGCTCGACGCCGCTTGGAACATCGGCCGGTGTGGACGAGGCGATTCACTATGTAGACAGCATTATCGAGAAGTCCGAGACCACGAAAAAATATGCGGACCTGTTTAAGGACGCAGGCGACGGGACGCTTCGATTCAAGAAGGAAGTGAATCTTAATGCAGTCAAGGGCAAGAACGATGAAAAGCTGATGGCCCTCTGGCGTAAATCGAAACGCTATGACGGCAAGGGTTGTATGGACGCCGTTAAACACATTGAAACGGTATTAGCCGACGCGTTTGTGGGCAAACGACTGGTAAAGCTCGGTACGCTGCTCGATACGGACAAGGCGCTGCTGGGTCTGGAGTTGGAGCAGGCCGTCAAGTTCGGCAGGATTACACAAAGCGCATCCAAGGAAGAAAAGATTCAGGCCATGCAGCGAAAGGGCGTTTTGGGTATGAACGCCATCCTGTCGATGTCACTGGCTCTGGGTCGTGCGGTTGCGGCCAGCGAAAGCAAGGAGCTGTGGCAGCTTATTCGTGAGATGGCTGCTGAGACGATGGCCAAGTTCGTCGATGCGAACGCCAAGGGCAACAAGAAGAGCCTTGCAGACCTTAAGACGATGGACTTCGACGAATTGCAGAAGATATACCGTGAGACCGCCGCTGCGGCTATCAAGGACGGCAAGACGATTTACGAATTGCTCAGAGCACAGTTGCCGGCCTACCCGGTCTAAAAGAAGAGAATATCAAATGTCAATGATAGGGGCAGGCCCAGGTGTCTGCCCCCTTTTTATTTTCACGCACGATCTGCACCAGGTCACCTTGCTTCTCACTGCTATACCATTAAA
>CAZKYP010000225.1:0-5353 GCA_964556885.1 uncultured Pirellulales bacterium
AAAGTGATAACTGGAGATAATACTTCTCCAGAATCCTCTGAACTTGGTGTCTCTAATGTTTCGATTACGACGGGTTCGTTATGGGCCGCCTCGTCCTGTTGGTAGTCGAGGTCGATTTCAATGGCTTGTTCGTAAGAAGTGTCATGAGCCGGTACGTCGAGTTGCAACCCTGAGACATCCGCGCTTAGCAGCAGCCGCGGCTCAAGCTGCTCGAACAATGGTGTTACTGGAAGTATAGAAGCACTCTCAGGTGAATGTTTCTTTCCATTCAACCAGCTCCGAATCCCCTTACTCACTTATCTCCTCCGATCTCATAAGTAGCACATAATGAAGGGATTAGACTATTTTAATAGTAAAAACATGGAGCACTCTGTTGAAACCAGTACACCATGATACTATTAAATGTATTCCCTTCCTTTGGCTTTTCATTATATAGATTGCCTATTTTACCATAAAGGCATATTTAAAGTCAACCCTAAAACGCAGGAGATATTATGTCTACAGGAGCTAAAATTCATGCAAATCGGCGTAATTCCAGGAAATCGACCGGGCTATAGACGGCCCAAGGGAAGGCCGCAGTGGCTAAAAATGCGCTAAAACACGGCCTTTATGCACGAGAAAGCCCGATAATCGGCCAAATGGCAGCCACTACCCTCTCATTCCCGCGAAGGCGGGAACCGAATTGTTTTCATCCCCCCCGTCGTATGCATCTTGCTCTCAGACACAAATCAGTCGCAAAATTTCCCGACCTCCGGCCCCTTTTCCTTTTCAAAACCTTATCATTAGTCCCGATTTATGAGCTTGGCCATCCTGTGGATCGGGATCGAAAAATGTACCGGACACCTTTATTTCACCACTGGATTCTCAATCTGCATCTATTCAATCAGTTTTGCGATATGCCTTCTGCTATCTTCCTGGACAAATCTCCAAAAGTCTTTATGTTGCCCGTGTCGAGATAGATTCTTTCAGGGCTTGTGTCGAAAATGTTGATTTTTCGCCAAAAAGAGATGTCCCGGTGTACCCTGTTTTTCATGAACTCAAATGTTCTGACTCCGATTACGGCTGTTTCCGCCATCAGGTATGGGAAATTCTCTGAGTTGGAAAAATCGCGCAGGGCCGTTGACGGCCTTACGTTGGCGATATAAATTCCTCTTTTTGCCAGGTTCTTAATCAAAGTTAGGAAGACCGCCGCATTCAAACAATCCTGTCCGAATATCCGCACCGGCTTGATGATTTCCTTTTTGGCGTGTTGAGATATAAAGGTGCACAGGTCCCACAGCTTTCTGTTTTCCGGGAAAACTGCTTTTTTCCATGTTTCATAAGACAAATTAATCTTGAAGATTTGGTTCTTGGCTTTATACAGTTCCGGCCAGGTGAGTAAATTCGAATAGCGTCGCCATTCCTTGATTGATATCTCTCCCGTTATCTCCAATTCACAATCTACTTCAGGATCCAGAAAACTGCTGAGCCTGTGCTCCTCCCGGAAAATATGAAGTATTTCCTCGGGTGTGTAGTTGCGGTACTCATTCTTCAAAAGTCACATAACCATTTCTATGTCTCCTGAGGGATACAATCTGTATTCAATCTCACTGCAATAATAACGTAATACAAGGGACGGAATATATAATGAATGATATCGAATTTACTCACTTTCGTACAGAAAATTCGATGTGTAATTGGCAAAACCGGATTATGATGACACGGACACTCGATTATTTTTTTAGAAGGTTTGATATCGCGATTAATTGCCAGAAATTATGTAATAGCGGCCTTTTTCGCTTTTTTCATTCGTCAGCCGCATTGCCAGGTTGTATGTATCGTTTTCTTTGTAATAGCTTTTTGTCGCATAGGGTACGTTCACTTTTTGGTCATCTACTTTCTGTGGCTCCCCGAAGACATATTCGATGGGTTTTTCATCGGCTATGATTCTTTGGTTCCATGTAGCAGATCCCGGCCAGAATATTGCCAACTTATCATAGTCTTTTGCATTTCTTGCCTGCCAATATCTTTCTGTAAGCTCACGGGGCTGTGGCCATGACTCTGAACTGTCAATTTTAACTATTGCTTCGTTGACTATTTGCTGATAGCTTTTCCTTGGTGATGTTTTGGATAATTCGGTTTCTGGTATAACCATATTCGGATCGAAGATGCCGGCTGGAAATTCGGGATTTGTCTTAAGATATATTTTCTTAGTATAGCTTACATCGGATGGATTTCTGTATTCTATTTTTACAGGATACCACTGCCCCGTATCGAGTTGACCAAATTCGGTTACTTCCGTGATAGAATGTGGCTCGGATGGAATCTCATTCGGATCAAAATCAAGTTTTTCTATTGGAGTATCAACTGAATATCTTCTATGCGCGTACATTTCCTTTCGACGACAAATATAATCATGTTGAGGATCAACATAATAAAGGTTCTTTTGTGCAGGGTACCTCAACTTGCCATCTATAATTTGGTACTCGTTAAGTGTCTCAGCACAGATAAAATTATGGGTGTTTGCATATTCATTTTCGACAATCCGGCCGGAACTCGCTATAATAGGCCAGCCAAGCTCGGCAAGATCTGTTGGATTGGGATTATAATCCGGCGAATAACGCTTTTCCTTAGACGACCAATTACCAGCATCATCCCTTTCAAATTGATAGTAATATTCGCCATCGTAAAGGTGTATTGTAGCTGAACTGCTTTTACATTGTTGGACCCACCACAGTATAGAATCAAAGGTTGTGCCAAATTCTACTGAATAAATTGGCCATGTTTTCGATATTGGATCACCGGGCTTGAAAACATGATGGCGTTCACATCTTTGCTTTTCATTTTCATTATAAACCAGCTCGATATTTGAGATGACATCATATCTGTCTCTGTTAGCTGCTATAAGGATGTAATTCGAAACAAGCTTGTCTCTAATGTCTCGATAAGGCTTTAATTCTTCGAGTAATTCGGGATTCGGTCGTTTGTCTATTATTTTTATCTGGGCATCTTTAGGAGCACCGGCCTGGTAAATATCGGTTGGACCTGAAGATGGATAGTCGATTTTCATAAGAATCGTGCCGCTTTCTTCGCCGTTCGATGTTTTTTGATAGAGTTTAATTTGCTTTGCCAGCCGTGTTTTAGCGTCGGCAATAATCTCCATCTTATTCTGGAAGCTGCTTTTAGAGGTGTGGTCGAATTTTATGATTTGTGCGGGTTGGCCTTCGTAAGTCCCGTTTGAATATTCTATCTGTGCACCTTTTTTTTCAAATGTTGAGACAGTTGATAAATATACATCTGGCAGATTTTTGGGTGATTCCTGATCGGATGGCTCCTGATAAGTAATAGTTATTGTGTTGCTTTTGGGATCGTATTTCCATGTTTTTCCTATGTTAACATCGCGAAACCTTATTTGGCCGTTCGGTTGGATAGCAATTGTTCGATTAGGATTAATTGATTGCCACCATTCAAGTCCATCAAGCTCATTTTTAATTCTATTGGGATCAGCATTTGCATCATCCAGTACTTGTGCTGTGCTATGCATCCACTCAACTTTTTTCATCGCCTCGATTACATCTTCGACACCAAAAGCCGGGCTTACAATCGAGTTATTATGTAATATTAGGATTGCAGTGATAATTATGATGGCCGCAGTAGCTAATTTTGCTAAGGGGCTTTTTGTGATAGCTCTGAAGATAGATGCTATATTGTTATGTGTTGCCGAAGATGGCTTATTATTTATAAATTCCAGAATTTCCTTTTTAGCAGATTCGCAAGCTTTTTCTTCGATTGATGATTTTTTGATTTGTTCTGCGTATTCGAGCAGTGATTCGATTTTTTTCAACTCATTGCGACAAAGACGGCACTCGGCCAGATGTGTTTGAGCTTCGGCTTCTTTCTGAGGAGTCAGTTCTCCAAGAGCATAATCAGTCAATAATTGATTTATTATTTCATGCTTATTCATTTTACACCTGTCTTATTTTTTAAGATAATCGGTGAATTCCAGTGCCAATCGTTTCAGGGCACGATGAAGATGTACCCTTACGGTTTGTTGCGAGCAGCCTAAAATTTCGGTTATTCTATCAGTTTTTAGTCCTTCTATTCTTGATAATACAAATACTTCCGCCTGTCGCTTTGGTAATTTTGCGAGTGAGCTGGCTAATTTCTGATGCAGTTCGATAGATATTAAAGAGCTATCCGGACGCTGTTTTGGTGTTATATATTCAGCTTTATTAAGAATACTTTGCTTTCTCGAGCATCTGGCAAGCTCAATTGCTTTTCGCACAGTAGCCCGATATAAGTATGCGTCCCAGTTTGTCCGGCCGTTATACTTATGCCATCTGCGCCATATTGAAAGAAATACTTCCTGATGCACATCCTGAGCCTGATGGCTGTCACCTAATATTCGTAACGCAGTGTTTAGTACCTGGGCACTGTGATTATCAAGCAATTTTATGAAATCGTTCTTTTGCAATCTTTTTCTCTTAATATTAAAGACCATCGGCCGAGAATCTATCATTATAGAAGGCTTTGATTCAATTCCGTTTACAATAAAATATCAAATATTTCGGGCTTATTGGAAAAAAGAAAAAATCTGTTCTTTTTTCTGTCTATGATTTAGTTTTTATCAGGTGTGTTTTTATTGGACAAAGACATGTAGCGCAAATTAAAGGTGTCCCGCAAATTAGGAGAAATCTAAATCTGGGGACACCATACTTGTAGGAAATCTGGGAAATCTGGGGACACCATACTTATTTATCCCTTTCATTGAGGTACTTTCGTTTCTCGTGCGGATGGTTCGTGTTTTTCTCACAAGCTTTTTCATCAGAAACCATCCACAAATTTTAGATTAACACACCTAATTCTTTTTGTCATGTAAAAAGCATAAGTCGTAAGAGCCTATTTACCATACCTAAGGCATAAAATAACCAATCACAAATCACTAATTGTAAGTTGTAAGTCAACGACATTTTTTCACATATTCACATGTTTACTCTTGACTTTCCAATAGTGCGTAATATGATATATATCAAACATATTATTATATATAGTTCAATAGTCAATATTCAATATCGTAGATCCGGCCTTATTTGGACGGAATCAATTCAAAAGGAGGAAATTATGTCGCAGATCCGGCAAAATTCAGATGAATCAAAAATCAGCCAAACTACGGACGGATTGAAAATCCGGCAAAAACCAGACGGGTCGAAGATCCGGCACAAAACTGACGGAGCTACAGAAGCTCAAATTGCTGCTAATCGGGCTAATGCTCAGAAATCAACCGGGCCGCGGACGGCCGAGGGGAAGGAAAAAGTGGCTCAAAATGCAAATCATTAATAGTTGGGATAGGCACAAAGTGGCAAAGGCACATAGT
>CAZKYP010000226.1:0-3232 GCA_964556885.1 uncultured Pirellulales bacterium
CTTACGCAATCCTGCCTGCCTTCGTATCGGCCGGTATTCTTGAAGGCCCGGACTGATACATCCTGCAGGACATCTTCGGCATCGGATATATTCAATCCCATACCGGCGACGATGCGTTTGAGTCGACCGAGCTCGGCAAAGAATATATCCATTAAATTCGATTCTGAATTCACCTCATCTACCGCCCGGTCTATCTCCAAAGCAAAATCCGCATCGATTTCATTCACTTGTCCGTATCCGCTTTATACTATTTTTGATTCATCTATTAGTATAATGCACAAAGACAGCGAAGTGTTGGCAAAAAAATGATTTTTTCCTCCGCAGAGGCAAATAGAGATATGTCATCCCAGTCCCGATATACGACCCCGATGTACACCGGGGAGGTTGCCACATTGTTAAAAAGGATTTGATTATCAGCTTTTGACGGCTTCGGCCTTCGAGCGGGCCAATTGGTCCACTGCTACAGCTATAATAATTATCGCACCGATGACGATAAGCTGAACATTGGTCGATATGCCGAGCAGCGTACAGCCGTTTCGTAAAAAGCTTATCAGAAGTGTGCCGATTATCGTACCGGTCAAGGTCCCCCTGCCGCCGCTCAGGCTCGCGCCGCCGATTACAACCGCGGCGATAATATCAAGTTCGAGAGAAATACCCGCCGTCGGCTGAGCCGAAACGGTGCGGCTGGTCGCTATCATAGCCGCAATACCCACAAAAAGACCGGTCAGGGTATATACATAAATAAGATTCCTGTCCACATTGACGCCGGCGTGGAACGCGGCATCCCGATTTGATCCGATGGCATAGGTATAACGCCCCAAGCGGCTGTACCTCAGCAGAAAACCCGCGACGGCCACTATAACAATAAAAATCAAAATAGAAACAGGGATTCCAAGTAAACTCCCGCTACCGAGATATTTATAACCGGGAACGTTGTACGGCTGGCCGTCATTCATCACGTACGATATACCGCGAAACGCACTCATGGTGCCCAGTGTCACGATGAAAGGCGGCAGCTTCAGTTTTGTCAGAAGCGTTCCGTTGAGCAGGCCGCATATCAAACCTGTGACGATTCCAACGATGGTTCCAATCACAACCGCCACACCCTGCGGGTCCTGCCCGCCGATTGCTATCATTGTAAATGCACCGGTCATACCGGAGACGGCAAGTAACGAACCGACCGACAGATCTATTCCCCCGGAAATGATAACAAAGGTCATTCCGACCGCGATAATACCGTTGACGCTGGAGCGGCGAAACACGTTGAGGAAATTTTCCAGTGTCAGGAACGTATCCGGCTCGTACGCCGCTAAAAAACATATCAACAGTATCAGGGAGCCAAACGGAAGTAACTGTCTTATGAATTTGCTCATTTAGTTCGCCTCCACAGCCGCTAAGTGCATAACTTCTTCCTGTGTCGTCTCGCTGGTTCTGAGGTTGCCTACAAGCCGCCCCCGACGCATTACTAATATCCGGTCCGCTATGCCAAACAGCTCCGGCAGCTCGGAAGAAATAAACAAGATTGCCTTGCCCTGCTCTGCGAGCCGGTTCAAAAGCGTATAAACCTCTTTTTTCGCACCCACATCGATTCCCCGCGTCGGCTCATCGAAAATCATAAACCTGGAATTGGCCAGCAGCCAGCGTGCTATAAGCACTTTCTGCTGATTGCCGCCGGAGAGCGAATCAACAGGCGCCTGCGGGCCAAGCCATTTAATCCCGATGCGAGAGGCCATATCGATTGCAATTTTATTCTCTCTGGCCGGGCTGATCACGTGTTTCATGCCTATTTCGACAAGGTTCGGCAGCGTAATATTCCAACTGCACGGAAGCTGCAAACACAAACCGGTCCGCTTGCGGTCTTCGGTAAGAAACGCGATGTTATTTGATATAGCATCTACGGGAGATTTTATCGAAAGCTCTTTTCCGTCGAGAGAAATTTTGCCTGACGTTTTTTTATCGACGCCAAAGACAGCCCTTGCCACCTCTGTCCTGCCGGCCCCGACAAGCCCGGCCATTCCCACAATCTCACCGGCCCGAATATCGAACGAAATATCTTTTATCTGTGTCAGCGAAGAAAGGTTATTCACTTTAACGCAGACATCGCCAATTTTTGCACTGCGGCTCGGAAAAAATTCCGTCAATTTGCGGCCGACCATGAAACTGACGATTTGAGAGATATCGAGTTTTGTAACCAGTTCGGAATGAACCACCCTGCCGTCGCGCAAGACAGTTACATCGTCGGCCAGGTCGATTATTTCCTCCAGCCTGTGCGAGATATAGACAATGGAAATGCCCCGCCGGCGCAACTCCCTGACCACCCTGAAAAGCCGCTCCGTGCCGCTCTCGGACAGGGAGGAAGTCGGCTCATCCATCACAATTATCGAAGCATTTCTCATCAGGGACTTCAGTATCTCGACAATTTGGCAATCACCGGTGGAAAGATTTTCAACAACGGCCGTCGGGTCAACTTCGAAATTAAATCGTTCGGCCAATTCCGCCGTCCTGTCGACCATAGATTTGAAGCTGACGGTGAACGGCAGACGTCCGGGCGGCTCATTGCCAAGGAAGATATTTTCCGCCACGGTCAGATGCTCGGCGAGTTCAAGCTCCTGGTATATCATAGAGACACCGGCGGCGATAGCCTGTTCCGGCTTATCGAATACAAAAGGATTACCATGAATATGTATTGTACCCGCGTCGGGCTTATATACACCGGACAGTATCTTCATCAACGTGGATTTGCCGGCCCCGTTTTCACCCACCAGCGCATGGACGGTCCCGGCCCGAACAGTAAAACCGACATCCGACAGCGCTTGAACGGGACCGAATCTTTTCGATATGCCCGTCATCTGCAATGAAGTACTGCTCTTATCGGATTTGTCTTCGAGATATGGCTGTATCATTTAAGGTTCAGCAAACTTTTAATCTGTGGATCTTCGAGGCTTTCTTTTGTCACAAGCTGCACGCCGGTATCAAGCTGTTTGGGGACCTGTCGGCCGTCGAGACTGGCGACCACCGCCTTGACACCCTCATATCCCATTTTGTAGGGATTCTGGACTACGAGCGAATCGATTATGCCGGATTTCAACGCCTCTAAGAGCAGCTCCCCGGAATCGAAGCCGACCATCTTTATAGTACCGGCACGTCCGCGGCTCTGCAAAGCCCGCAGCGCCCCGACCGAAGTGGATTCATTACACGCATATAAGCCGTCAAGCTCCGCATTTTTCGTCAG
>CAZKYP010000226.1:3332-5352 GCA_964556885.1 uncultured Pirellulales bacterium
CCGGAGATTTTCCGCACGACAAAATCCTCGATAATCTGGATTTGCTTTTCCCTGTCACCCTCGCGCTCGGGTCCGACCCATGAAATTTTAACACCGGTCTCATTAGCCGCATCAAGTGCCCCGGCATGGACCGACTCCCAGAAAAGATGCGTCGTCCCTTTGGGGATAACAGCTATAATCCGCTCGGTTTCGGTTTTTCCTTTCTTAACAAGACCTATTACAATTAAAATCAGAACCAGTAAACCAAAAACGATTACCACCAGGGATTTTTTCATAATTTCTTTCCCATCCTATTGGAGATTCAGCAAATCCTTAATCGCAGGTTCTTCGAGCCGCTCCAGAGTGACTAATTCGACGCCGGTATCGATGCGTTTGGGAACATCCTTGCCGTCGAGTTTGGCCAGAACAGCTTTCACGCCTTCATAGCCCATCTTGTACGGATTCTGAACTACAAGCGAATCGATAATCCCGGATTTGAGGCCGTTAACCAGTGCCTCTTCGGCATCGAAGCCGACCATTTTGACTTTGACTGTTCGGTTCTGGCTTTGCAGTGCCTGCATCGCACCAACCGCCGTCGAGGCGTTGCATGCATACAGGCCGTCAAGCTCGGTATTTTTCGTCAGCATATCCTCCGTAGCCTGCAGCGCCGTCTCAACTGTTGCATTTCCGTATTGCTCATCTACAATCCGGATATCGGGAAATTTGCTTTTTATGGTATCGATGAAACCATTTTCACGCTGAGTCGTCGAATCTGAGTTCGGCACATATTTAACAACGATGATTTTGCCCCTGCCGTCGAGAATCTTGCCCATTCGTTCGGCCGCAATCACACCGCCTTTGTAATTATCCGTTGCCGCGAAACTGACTATTTTATCCGTCTCAATTCCTGAATCGATTATCACGCAGGGAATGCCGTTATCGTACATCTTCTCCACCGAAGGAACCAGCGCCTTGCTGTCCAGCGGGGCAAGAACAACACCCGACACCTTTTTTATGAGAAAATCTTCTATAATTTGAATCTGCTCTTCTCTGTCGGTCTCGAGCTTAGGTCCGTTCCAGAATATGGTAACGCTGGCTTCCTGCCCGGCTTTTTCCGCACCCGCACGGACCGACTGCCAGAAGATATGGGTAGTTCCTTTCGGAATCACGGCGATAGAGCGCTGAGTTTCGTCTCTTCCTTTCCGGGAAATGCCGATTCCAATAAAAATTGCAGCTACAATGACAATGATAACGACCGGTAACGCCTTTTTCATGGTCCGAATCTCCTTTAATTTTCATCCAACTGATACTAAAGGGTCTGCACGAAACAGTCAAATAGTATATGGTATGCGTCATAAAAACGCCAGAGCGAAGAAAATGGCTTAATAAATAAAAAATAAAGATATAGCGTATTGACGGGGTCCGGTTTTTGTTATATGATAAAAGCCCAGTTGGAATTTCAGGCCGCACTGCCATCGCGGCCTACAGATTCCCTGAATTAATGCAAATTACCCGAAAAACGGATTTATCGGCGTAAAAGGTTTGTGAGAGTGAAAATAGTAGCTGTTATACCGGCGCGTTTGAGTTCGACAAGATTCCCCGAAAAAGTTCTCGCCAAAGATACCGGCAAATTCCTCATCCAGCATACATACGAACAGGCATGCTTAGCTAAATTACCGGAGAAGGTGATAATAGCCGCCGATGATGAGAGGGTCGTCGCTGCGGCCTACACGTTCGGGGCCGAATGCAGGCTGACCTCGCCCGAGCACGCAAGTGGAACAGACCGGATTGCAGAGGTCGCTGAAGAGCTGGACGTCGATATTGTTGTGAATTTGCAGGCCGACGAGCCGGAGATAGACCCGGACAATATCGACCTTCTCGCAAAGCTGCTTATCGACAATCCGGATTACCCGATGGCAACCTTAGCGGCCCCGTTCGACAACACAAAACAAATCACCGACCCGAACATCGTAAAGGTAATCACCACGCAGTCCTTGGGACTCCTGACGGAGAACGCTGAACGCAGAACGCAGAACTCACC
>CAZKYP010000227.1:0-3581 GCA_964556885.1 uncultured Pirellulales bacterium
AGCTCTTCGGCGACATGAGGAGCGAACGGGGCAAGAATCAGGACCAGTTTTTCGACTGCCTGTTTCGGTATAGTCGGCAATTTCATCAAATGATTTACCAGTATCATCATCGCACTTATGGCGGTATTAAAGCTGAAAGTCTCGATATCGTCCCCGACTTTCTTTATTGTCTGATTCAGCAACCTTAGAGTATCTTCATCCGCAGGTGTATCCTTCACCTGACTTGAAAGCTCGCCGGTCTCTTTTTCGACAGCCGCACGCCATAGTTTTGAGAGGAATCTGTGTACGCCTTCGACGCCCTGCATGTTCCACGGCTTCATTGCTTCCAGCGGCCCCATGAACATCTCGTAAAGCCGCATCGAATCGGCTCCGTAGTCTTTGATAACTTTATCCGGATTGACAACGTTGCCTCGGGACTTGCTCATCTTCTGGCCGTCCTCGCCCAGAATCATTCCCTGGTTTATCAGCTTCTTAAACGGCTCTTTTGTGCTGACGTATCCAAGGTCATAAAGGAACTTGTGCCAGAAGCGTGAATACAATAGATGCAGCACCGCATGTTCGGCTCCGCCGATGTATAAATCGACCGGCATCCAGTATTTTTCCTTCTCCTTGTCCCAACCTTTTTGTTCGTTATCCGGGTCGATATACCTAAGATAATACCAGCAGCTTCCGGCCCATTGCGGCATAGTATTTGTCTCGCGTCTTGCCTTTGTGCCGTCGTCCATGTTGACAGAAACCCAGTTTTCAATATTGGCAAGCGGGGATTCACCTGTGCCGGCCGGTTTGTATGTCTCCACCTTCGGCAGTTCCAAAGGTAATTGTTCTTCCGAGATTGCAATAACCCTGCCGTCTTCGGTATGCAGAATCGGAAACGGTTCGCCCCAGTAACGCTGCCTGCTGAAGAGCCAGTCCCGCAGCTTGTAATTGATAGAACTTTTACCTAATCCTTTCTCCGCGAGCCATTCTGTAATCTTCTTTTTGAATTCCGCTGTACTCAGACCGTTAAAATCACCACTGTTAATGGCCTTACCGTCGCCGATAAAACAAAGCTCACCTTTTTTTACCAACTCAATTTGCTCTTTATCCGGCGGCTCAACGACTTGTATGATTTTCAGGTTGAATTTCTTTGCGAACTCGAAGTCGCGGTCATCATGCGCCGGTACGGCCATGATCGCCCCGGTCCCGTAGCTGATCAGAACATAGTCGCTTATCCAGATTGGAATCTTTTCTCCGTTAACAGGATTGACAGCATAAGCCCCGATGAACTCGCCGGTTTTTTCTTTTGCCAGATCGGTCCTGTCCAAATCGCTCTTTCTTGCGGCCTCCTCGCGATATTTTCGTACCGCTTCTTTATGCTCCGGGCTTGTAATCTTGTCCACGAGCGGATGCTCCGGGGCCATTACCATATAGGTAGCCCCGAACAATGTATCCGGCCGCGTTGTAAAAACACGGATTGTCTCATCGAAGCCGTCAACCTTGAAATCGACATCCGCTCCGACACTTTTTCCTATCCAGTCAGTCTGTAATTTCTTTATGGACTCGGTCCAGTCGACCTCGGCCAAATCATCGAGCAGTCTTTCGGCGTACTTGGTTATTCTCAACATCCACTGTCGCATCGGCTTTCTTATCACAGGATGTCCGCCGCGTTCGCTCACCCCCCCCACCACTTCCTCATTTGCAAGGACCGTCCCGAGGGCCGGGCACCAGTTGACAGGCACCTCGGCCTCGTATGCGAGCCGATGCTCATCGATGTATTTTTGTCTTTCCCCCTCATTCAATCCTTCGGGAATCGGAAGCTGCTCAATTGGTTTTGCCTTCTGCTCAGCTTCGTCGAAATAGCTGTTAAAAAATTTAAGAAATATCCACTGGGTCCACTTGAAATATTTCGGATCGGTGGTATTGACCTCGCGGTCCCAGTCGTAACTGAAACCGAGAGACTTGATCTGCGAGCGTATATTGTCGATGTTCTTTCTCGTCGTTATTTCAGGAGCGGTCCCGGTCTGCACAGCATACTGCTCGGCCGGCAGGCCAAACGCATCCCATCCCATAGGATGCAGAACATTGAAACCTTTCATCCTCTTGTAACGGGCGACGATATCACTGGCGGTATATCCTTCCGGGTGACCGACGTGCAGACCCTGCCCGCTCGGATACGGAAACATATCCAGCACATAATATTTGGGCTTAGAACCATCACAGTCATTCGCCCTAAAAGTCCGGGATTGTTCCCAGTGTTTCTGCCATTTCTTTTCTATTTCGTTAAACCTGTAAAGTCCCTTATTCGAACACATCTACTCTATGCTCCTTTTTCAATGTTGAAATCGGTCTTTTCATACACAATAAATCAAAACACCCGGAAAATCCACTAAAATCTGCCACCCCACCGAGGTAGCCGGAAACACTCCGGCTGTGACAGACAAAAAGTAATTTTCGACAAAGTCAGGAGTTGTTATTTAATGAACAGTGATATGAAGAGATTATAACTCCCACATACCGTCGGGACGCACGCGGAGGACTCCGGTATCGCGATAGAAATTAAGATTCGCAATGGCATAATCAATTAAAGCCTGTGTTGCGGCGTTTTGGGCATCGAACAAATCGTCCTGGGCGTCGAGCACTCGGCGGCTGCTCGTCCTGCCGTATTGGAGCAGAGTATATGTATTTTTATAACGCTTCCGAGCCAGCTCAAGCCCATCGATGTTTGTCCCATAGCGTTCGGCCGCTTCAATTAGGTCGCGATGTGCCTGGCGAACCTCTAATCTTATAATGTCCGCGGCCTGGTCGTAGTCCCGTTGTCTTTGACTTAAGTTTATCAAGGCCTTGCGATAAACATGTTGCTCCGGCACCCGGTCCAGAGGTAAATCAAGCTCGAAGCCGAGACCATATTCATCTTTGAAAGAACCAAGTGTGCTTCGGTCCGCCCTGCCGGAGGAAGTCGCCCTTGCACTGCCAACGAGGTTCAACTCGGCCCGAAGAGCATCGGCGGCGACATATACCTTTCGCTGCGCATCGATGACGGTCTCGGCGGTGTTGGCGAGATCGAGTCGTCTCAACAGAGCCGTCTCGATAACCTCACTCTCTGAGAACGCCGGCTTATTTGCCAATCCGGCTTTTAAATTGTCAAGCTCACTCGCATCCAGCCGCAATTCGACCGTCGGCTTTAGGGTCAAAGTTATCTTAAACTCATCTAACGCCTGGATGTAATTTTTCTGAGCCTGTGTATATATATCGAAAGCCTTCAAAGTATCCTGATGAACTCTGTCCAGCTCTAACAGCGGCACACGCCCTGAATTAGTTAGTTTTTCCACCAGCCCGTACAGCGATGTCAATGTATTATAATTGTCCCTCGCATTGTTTACCTCATCCAGCCTTAGCAGGACTTCATAGTACTGAGTGATGACGGAAACAACAAAGGTTTTACGATACCTGTTGAAGGCGCGAATTTGATACAGCACATCTCTTTCGGCCTGAGTAAGGTCCTCCAGGACAATCATACGGTCGCTGCCGCGAAGCAGAGGCTGGGTCACAGTTGCACTAAGAACCGAGGCCAGGCCGCTGCGTAAATTACCCGACAGAACCTC
>CAZKYP010000227.1:3681-5335 GCA_964556885.1 uncultured Pirellulales bacterium
GAAGCCGAAACCGCCCTTTCGACACTAATATCGCCGTTAGATGAAACGTCACTGATTTTGTAATTTGCTCTGGAACCGAAATCGTCCTGCCACTTCTGGTCTATGATATTGTAGACCTGCTCGTCGGCTTCCTTTTTATAGTTATGCTCTCCACATCCGACCAAGTATAAACAGACCACGATACACGTAATCAGGCAAGCAGTCTTCAGAATAATACAATTGCAATTCATATATCTGATATTCGCACCCGGCGTAAGGTCTTTTCCTCTGATAAGCAATCCCGAAGACTCTTACCGTCTTCGTATCCCGACAACTTCACCAACCGTCAGTATCATTTGGGCCGGAACTTCTATTCTGAACGGCCGTCCCCACTGAGGAATATTCGGATTTCGCCAAAGATGTACCGGCATTTGTTCTATAATCGGTCCAACATGTGTCACACGAGAATAAGCGATTTGTGCAGGCTCGCTGCTTTTAATAAGCTCCACATTCATTCCTTCCCGGACTAAATTCAACTGACCCTCACCGGCATAAGCAATGATTTCACTGGGACGGCTTTCAGTAACAGTAAGTATCGGCTCGCCCGCCAGGACCGTCTCGGACTGCTGATGCAAAACCCGGCTTATGACACCATCGAAAGGAGCTTTCAGCTCCAGCGACTCACGTGCATTCAATGCCTCAAGCTGGGTCAGCAATTCATCCATCCTTCGCTCCTGAACCCTTATTGCTTTTCTTATAACCTCAAGAGCATCGTCCACCGAAGGATGATACGGTTGATTTTTAATATACTCATCCAGCCGCTCCTGAGCCTGCTGCAATGCGGCCTCGGCCTGTTCGAGAAGACTTTCATTTTCCTCGATCTTTTTGGCAAGAGTATTATATCGAGTCTGAATTTTCTGCAGCTCATACGGAACTACTGCTTCCTCGTCGACGAGGTTTTGTGTAATCTTTACATCGAGAGCCAGGTCTTCGAGCGTGATTTTGTCGGTCTGAATCAATCCTCTCAACCTGAGTATATCGAGTCTCGTATTTTCAACATCAACTGAGAATCTCCGCTCGTCGCTTATCCTGTTGGTTTGGCGATCTGATTTTTCCGCAGACAAACTGTCCTGGGTCGGCACCAACTGGGCCGTCAAATGATCTATCTCAGCCAGCGTAGTAGCCAGTTGCGCCTGCAATTCGCCCCGCGGCTGTTCGTTGTCAAGCACGGTATTGGCAACGGCAATTGTCTGCCCCTTTTTCACCGTATCGAACAACTGAACAGAAACATCCGTCAGCCTGGCGGGACAATTAGTCGTAATTTGATATTCCTGTCCCCTGGCGATACCTATAACTTCAAAACGTTGTGTACGTCGAGAGAACAATATCGCAACACATGCCAGGGCCCCCAGCCACACAATGATAGGCAGAAGGTGCGGACGCAAACGAAACGGCAAACTTCTTATATTTGACCTTTTCATACGCAGCCTAAACCTCCAGCAACTGTTCCTGCATCGTCAGGTTGATATTTTCAAGCCCATCGATTTTTTGCAGTTCGGACAACATTTGTTGGTTTTTCGCCGCACTTCTTATCATCAGTTGATAAGCGTATTCGACCTCCGAAGTTCCGAAGCCGCTGTCCTGGGCCGATATAAGCACGAAGCTGCCGCAGAAG
>CAZKYP010000228.1:0-5318 GCA_964556885.1 uncultured Pirellulales bacterium
ACAACGAGAGCCGCGATGCAGTAATAACCGGATTTACCATATCAGGCGGATACGGGACGATTAATCCGGAGATTCAAGAAGGTATTTACTGGGGTGCCGGAATTTATTGTTTCAATTCTTCACCGACTATTACGGGCAATATCATTTCCAATAACAACGGTCCCATGAAGATCGAAAACAATCAACTTGTCGCAGCGAGCTATGGAGTGGGAATAAGCTGCTTAATATCCAGCCCGCTTATTACAAACAATATAATCAGGAACAATAAAGGATACGCAGGTGCCGGGATAATGACATACGTCGGTAATGCGGTTATCAGCGACAACCTGATATATAACAACTCGGCCTATATCGGAGGAGGTATTGTCTTAATAGGTTCGGATCTGTTAATAAACAACACAATAATCTCCAACGATTCGAGCAACAGAATCGAAGGCCAGGAAGGCATAGCCGGTAATATCTACGCCGTATCCGATCCGTCATTCGGTTATTTCAGAATAATAAACAATATAATCTGCAATGCCAAATCAGGAGGCGGATTATTAGCAACCGATATCAATGACAACACCATAGAATATAATAACGTCTGGAATAATACTATGGGTGATTATCTCTCTATGGATAACCAGACCGGCCAGATAAGCCAGGGCAGGACCGTTAGTCAAACAGGAAAGAACGGAAATATATCAGTAGACCCGCTCTGTATGAATACTGAGAGTGATGATTATCATTTACAGATGGACTCTCCGTGTATAAATGCCGGCGACCCGAATTTCATCGCCGAGCCCGGCCAGACGGATATTGACGGCGATCCCCGAGTCTATGCCGACAGGGTCGATATCGGAGCGGACGAATATGTCGGATACATCAAACCGATTGCAAACGCCGGACCCGACCAGTACGTTGGCCCTACTCAGCCTGTCACACTCGATGGCAGTTCCAGCTACATATATGAGCCGGATGGCGTCATAACATATAACTGGAAACAGGTTTCCGGGCCGACTGTCGAGCTTGTAAATCCAACCAGCATGAATCCCACATTCATTCCCCAAATCGAAAGTCAATATATATTCGAACTGGTGGTAAGTGACGGCCTGTACTCAAGCCTGCCCGACCAGGTAACAATATTCGTCGAAAACCGCGCGCCGGTAGCCGATGCAGGACCGGATCAGTCGATAAGCTCTATTCCGACAATCGTTACGCTCGACGGCAATGGCTCCTACGATCCTGACGGTGATGAATTAACGTATAGTTGGAGACAAACCGGCGGACCTCCCGTTGAATTGAATGATGCAGATACCGTCAGTCCGAGCTTTACCCCTGTACCTTCTGTTTTAACCGTATATATTTTCGAGCTGATAGTAAACGACGGCGCCTTGCCCAGCAGACCTGACAGCGTCGCAGTTGTAATAGGCAACAACACCCCCATTGCAGATGCCGGCTCGTCCCGATACGTCGCTCGTGACCCGGTAATTCTCGACGGGACCGGTTCGTTCGACCGTGACGGCTACGGAGAGTTTTCTTATTACTGGCGGCAAATATCCGGACCGTCGGTTAATATTACAGGCGAGAATACCGCAACGCCAACAATCAGCGGCTTTGTACAGACAAATCTGGTTCAGAGATGTACTTTCCAACTGATCTTTAGTGACGGCGAACAGGAAAGTAATCCAGACACCGTAGAAGTAATAATCGTGCCGGATTTCGGCGACAACTATTTTGTCCAGGTCAATCCTCCTTTCGATCCCAACAAACCTACAATCGTAGGTTTCGGCGGTGGGGACTGTAATATCGGCGGCGGCATGTACTTCACCGAGCCGGCCGACTGGTTTGACAATGCCAACTGTCTTACCGTAGATTCATACGGCCCGCCTTACAATCGGTACGGCGATGCCCTCATCGTCTTTCTGTCAAATGCGGCCCCGGACTACACTCAGCCAATCCAAACCATCGGTTTCAGCACCGGTAATATGCCGGCGATAGATGTAGCTGTACAAATCAATAAAACATACACCGATGAACGTTTTGCCGTCAATCGTGTTTCATTGCTTGACGCCGCATGCCGAGAATATGCGAACAGTATATATGAATTCAACAAATATAAGCCGGCCATGGAGGAATTCTGGATTGAAAACTATTATTCAACGAACGCCAAGTATTATTCCGGAACATTGAATATAAGGTTTCCGGCCCCGCCGGCGGTTCACAGCACACCGGCGAGCTGGTTTCAGCTTTCACCCGAGGGCAACACTTATAACAACGGTCTAACCGCAGGTTTCTATATTTCCGTCGCAGGGCCGGGTAAAAATCTCAGATTTGGCCCGGACATAGAAAACTTTTATTTCGAATGGAATTCGCAAACCGATTACCTGACATTCTATGACCAGGCTGCGTACCCATGTAAAATCCCGGAAGCGGTCGCGCTTATCGGTCCGGAAGATGGGGCGTCTGCAAGTCTCAGCAGATCTGGAACTGTATTGAGTTGCCGGTATAGTGACAGTGCAGTCAGCTACCAGCTCTTATTCGGTCCGTCACCGGACTGTATGAATTATCTCGTTTCCGAAACACCGAATCCGCCCGATCAGGGTATAACCATATTCCCATTCGAAACTACGTACTGGACTGTAAGGGTAACCGACGATAACGGCTCGTCGATTTACACTAATCCGATACGCATCACATCACAAAAAGTTGCAATCCCTATAATTGAAAACATCAGTACCTCTCGACAATACAATTCCATTCAGAAAGCAATAGACGCCGCAAGGGACGGCGATGAAATAGTAGTACATCCCGGAATCTATCAGCACTTCGAAAATATCAATTTCAAGGGTAAAGCTATTACCGTCAGATCAACTGACCCGGACGATTCAGATGTCGTGACCGCTACGGTCCTGAATAACGGCCTGGGGGCTGCGGCTACTTTTTCCAACCTTGAAGATGCAAACTCCGTCTTATGCGGCTTTACCATCACAGGTACGGGCACGGGTATAAAATGTATCGGTTCGAATCCGAAAATTGATAAATGCACTTTCACAAACAATATCGGCCCCGCTATCACTTTACTGGAATCAGCAAATCCGACAATCACTAACTGCATCATTGCCGCCAATGCCTCAGAAGGCATCGATATGTCGGCTCTGCGAACCGGCCGGGGCGAACTATATAACCTTGCTGAAATAATCAACTGCACTATTGTCGATAATCTGAAAGAAGGCATTCTGGGCGGCAAACCGACAATTCGAAATTCGATAGTCTACTTCAACGGCAGCGAGACCGAAAACGTTCAGATAAAAAGTGACTTTGCAGTAGTAACTTACAGTGACATCCAGGGTTCATGGCCTGGAGAGGGTAATATCAATGTCGATCCTTTGTTTGCTGATTTAGCAAACAGCGATTATCATCTGAAATCACAAGGCGGAAGATGGGATACTATCAGTCATACATGGCTGCAGGACGACCTCACAAGTCCCTGTATCGATGCAGGCGACCCGCTCAGCGACATCGGTCAGGAACCGGAACCGAACGGCTCGGTAATTAACATGGGCGTCTACGGCGGAACCGTCCAGGCAAGCAAATCTCTGTGAGACTTGAATAGGATTTGTTATTTTGGTCTTGCCGAAGGAAAAGAGTCTTGTTTTATAATTTGTCCTTAAGCAGTTCTTTTAGCCTGTCAAACTCTCCCGATTTCATGTGATAGCTATGCTCTGCATCGGGGAATTTGTTACTCTCAACCTGCTTATTGTATTCCTTAAACGCTGAAACCATACGCTCGCTTAAATTATCAAAGCTCTTGGAAAATTTCGGACACGGTCCAAGCGTCAATCCCAATATATCATTCACTACCAGGACCTGCCCGTCACATCCCGACCCTGATCCGCAGCTTATAACCGGCACTTCACTTCGCTTTGTAATAATTTCAGCCACTTCCGTGGCCGTTCCTTCAATCAGCAACGCGCCGGCCCCGGCATGAATCATCTGTTCGGCAAGGCTTATTAACTCGGCCGCCATCTCCGCCGTTGTTGCTTCGGCTCTGAACCTGCCGATTTTCGTAATGCTTTGCGGCTTAATCCCGATATGTACCATAACAGCGATACCGGCATCGCTCACAGCCTTGATGACATCGAGATATGCACTGTTTGCTTCGATTTTTACTATTTGTGCTCCGGATTCGACGACAAACCTGCCGGCATTCTTTATCGCCTGCTCTTTTGATAACTGATAGGAAAGAAAAGGCATATCAGCAACCAAAAAAACATCCGGTGCTCCGCGTCTCACTGCAGCCGTTATTGTAACCATAAAATCCATAGTGGCGGCAAGCGTCGTATCGAATCCAAGTATAGTCTGAGCGGCTGAATCTCCAACGAATATCATCTGAACTTCAGATTGCGATACAAGACGCGCTGTTGTATAGTCATAGCAACTAATTGCCGCAATCTTTTGTCCTTTACGTTTCTTTTCAATCAGGTCTGCAATTGTTATCTTGTTATTCATAAATACCTTTTTCTGAAATCACACTTTGGAAGAAATAACAGCATGTTTGTTAAAATATTAGAACAATTTCATTTTATCAAGCGTAATCTATTACGGTTTGGATGATATGTTCCATTGTTTTCATAAAAATTATGAAAAATAAAAGTATTTTGTAATTATACGCTTGATTATTGGAAGAAATATTGTAGATTTCATTTGATTTTCTTCTTTTTCCTTAAAGTTATTTTTACTATCTATTCGATTAGATATGTAAGGAAATGAAAAAATCACTTTAGGCTTTCGAGTGAGTTATTATCAGCTTTTCATCACCCTCCTCCGAAGCCAGATTCTGTAGTAATTGGAATCTGGCTTTTTTTAGCCGCCACTATGTCAATATAGGAAATGTATTCACCTTCGCAATCAGCCAACGTGGGTTACATGGAATATCTTGATAATATACTTTCTAACTTCTTAACATAATTCTTTCATTTCTTTTATCATATTCTTTACAAACATCCCTGAAAAATTAATTTTTTCTCCAGGAAATATTTTAGATGCAAGATCATAGATGCGGTTATTAAGCTAAAATAACGGAAAACAAAATAAAAATATTATCAATTTTATGAAATTTTATATTGCATTATAGTGCATATTGTGATATATTACTGCATATTAATGAGGATACATGCTATGCAGTTAATGTCGATAGAAGATTTGTCTGTTTATCTCGGCGATTCGAAACGAACGATTTACAAATATATCGCCTCTGGAGATTGCCCGCCATATATACGAATAAGCTCAAAAAATATCAAATTCGACCGGGCCGATGTCGATGCCTGGCTCGA
>CAZKYP010000229.1:0-5311 GCA_964556885.1 uncultured Pirellulales bacterium
AATTAATCATTGACTTTCATCGCCTCCGGGGGTAGGAATATTGTAGTTTCGGTACGGGCCAAAGAAATAAGGTTTCATTTTTAAGAAAGTGCAGGTGGAAAGATGAAAACATTTCAAATGACTGTCTCGGTCCTTTTGCTGTCGATTATAGTCCCGGCTTACGGCGCCGACTCCGATATCCGGCTCAATTCCATCGGCTTTCTGCCGGATATGCCGAAAAAGGCCACCATTATCATCGACAAGTCTTCCAGTTCACTTATCCTGACCCAAATCGGGCTGCGATTCACCATCAAAAATGCCTCCGACAATTCCACGGTCTACTCCGGCTCCGCGACCGGACCGATACATCAGCAGGACGTCAACGAGGATGCATGGACGGCTGATTTTTCCAAGCTAAACGAAAAAGGTAAATTCCATCTGGAGGCGCCGGGCGTAGGCCGCTCCATTGATTTCGAAATCGGTGATACGGTCTACAACTTCCCGTTCTACACCGTCATGCGCGGCTTTTACCTGTGGCGCTGCGGCGTAGCAGTCGACGGCACGCATAACGGCATTAAATACTCTCACGCACCATGTCACCTGCAGGACGCATACCAGAACTACATCGGCTTCGGCTCGACCGTAAGGGACGGCACCGGCGGCTGGCACGATGCGGGCGACTACGGCAAATACACCGTCAACGCCGGCATCACGCTGGCCTGCATGTTCATGGCGTGGGACCATTTCCAGGACAAACTAAAGGACGTCCGCCTCGACATACCCGAGACCGCGCCGGGCTGGCCCGATTTTCTCAAAGAGCTAAAGTGGGAGACGGACTGGCTGCTCAAAATGCAGTACCCGGACGGCTCGGGCAAGGTCTCGCACAAGCTGACGCGCGTGAACTTCTCCGGCTTCGTGATGCCGGAAACGGACACGGAAAAAAGATACTTCACGGACTGGGGTACGTCGGCGACGGCCGACTTCGTCGCAACGATGGCGATGGCGGCGCGGTACTTCAAACCGTACGATGCGGCTTATGCGCAAAAGTGCCTCGACGCCGCAATAAATAGCTACAAATTCCTGAAAGAAAATCCGGAATATAAAAGATTCGAGCAGGGTGACTTCCAGACCGGCGGTTACCAGACAGAGGATTCCGACGACCGGCTTTGGGCCGCGGCGGAAATGTGGGAAACAACCGGCGAGGCCGAATATCTACAAGATTTCGAGGCACGGGCCGCCGCGGCAGCAGCAGTCACTACCTCCAGAAGACGAGGCCGCGCACCGGAAGCAACAGGTAAAATCGACGAGGACTGGGACTGGGGCAACGTGCGAAATCTCGGCATGTTCACGTATATCCTGTCCAAAAGAGAGGGCAAAAATCCAGAGCTTGTGCAGGCGATTAAGCATGACTTGATAACGACCGCCGACAACCTTGCCAAGCGGGCCAGGCAGGACATCTACGGCAGGCCGATGCTGCGGTATTACTGGGGCTGTAACGGAACGGTCGCACGGCAGGTGATGAACCTGCAGATTGCGAACATGGTCGCTCCGAATCCGGAGTATGTCAATGCGGCCGCGGACGCCGTCGCGCACATTTTCGGCAGGAACCATTACAACCGCTCATACGTCACGGGCCTGGGGTACAAACCGCCGATGAACCCGCATGACAGGCGTTCCGGCGCCGATGGCATTGTTGATCCGTGGCCGGGCTACCTCGTCGGCGGCGGGCTTAACGCCGCGAACTGGAACGACATTCAGGATGACTACCGCACCAACGAAATCGCCGTCAACTGGCAGGCGGCTTTGGTCTATGCCCTCGCAGGTTTCACCAATCCACAATAAGCAAGAGGATTACAAAAATGAAAAAAATGATTTGCCTTATCATCCTTGTCATGGCCGTGACATCATGGGCCGCAGAATTCGTGGATTTCGATTTCGACTGGCGATTCAGTAAAGGCAATTTTGCCAACGCCATGATACCGGAATTCGACGACTCCGGCTGGAGAAATCTCAACCTGCCGCACGACTGGAGCGTCGAAGGACCCTTCGGCCCCGAATACGGCAGCGGCAACGGCTACGCGCCCGGCGGCGTCGGATGGTACCGCAAGCATTTCACGCTCGACGCAAAGTACAAAGACAAGCTCGTCGCAATTGAGTTCGACGGCGTCTACAACAATTCGCAGGTCTGGATTAACGGCCAGCTCCTGGGCACCCGGCCGTACGGGTACATCAGTTTCCAGTATGACATGACGGGCTATCTGAACTTCGGCCCCGAGCAGAACGTCATCGCGGTCCGCGTCGACCATTCCAAATTCGCCGACTCGCGATGGTACACCGGCTCCGGCATCTATCGCCACGTCCGCCTGAGAATTTCAGACAAGCTGCACATCGGCCACTGGGGCACCTTTGTCACCACCCCGGAGATAAATGATGAGGCAGCGATGGTGAACATCGAAACCACAATCAAAAACGCCTCCGACCAATCCAAAGACCTCACACTCGAATCGGCAATTGTCACCGCCGCCGGACGCGAGCTGGCCGCCCGGAATACTTCACTGTCTCTGGATGCGCAAAGCGAGCAGACCATCACGCAGGAAATAAAAATCGCCAATCCGCAGCTCTGGTCGCTTGAAACGCCAACGCTTTACACACTAAAAAGCCGCCTGAAAACCGATGCAGCAACAGTCGACGAAACAACCACGCCGTTCGGCATTCGCACGCTCCGGTTCGATCCCGACGAGGGCTTTTTCCTCAACGGCAAATCGACAAAAATCAAAGGTGTCTGCATCCATCACGACGCCGGCTGCCTCGGCGCCGCCGTACCGGAAAAAGTGCTCGAACGCCGCCTGCGAATCCTCAAAAACCTCGGCACCAACGCCATCCGCACGAGCCACAACCCGCCGGCCCCGGAACTGCTCGATATGTGCGACCGGCTCGGCCTGCTGGTCAAGGATGAGGCATTCGACGAATTCACGCCGCCCAAGAACAAATGGGTCAGCGGCTGGAACATCGGCCAGCCCAGCCGCTTCGGATACGGCGAAGTCTTCACCGAATGGTCCGTCATCGACATGCAGGACATGGTCCGCCGCGACCGCAACCACCCGTGCGTCTTCATGTGGAGCATCGGCAACGAAATTGACTACGCGAACGACCCGTTCTCACACCCCGTCCTCGGCGACGAATACCGCCCAACGAATCCGCCGGCGGAAAATCTCGTCAAGTACGCCAGGCCGCTCATAGAAGCAACTAAAAAGCTCGACACCTCGCGTCCCGTCACTGCCGCACTGGCCAACATCAGAATGTCGAACGCCGTCGGCCTGCCGCAACTGCTCGACATCGTCGGCTACAATTATCAGGAAGCGGATTATGCCGCCGACCACAAAACCTACCCCGCCCGCTTTATCTTCGGCAGCGAAAACAAACACCCGTACGACGCGTGGGCCGCAGTACGCGATAACGAATACGTCGCCGGCCAGTTCCTCTGGACCGGAATCGACTACCTCGGCGAGGCCAATCGCTGGCCGAACAGGGCAAACGGTTTCGGTATGCTCGATTTGTGCGGCTTCAAAAAGCCGCTCGCATGGTTCCGACAGAGCCTCTGGTCCGACAAGCCGATGGTTTATATCTGCGTCTCGCCCTCCCGCGACTCCGGCAGGTCCCGCCGCTTCCGCACCCGCACAGAAGAGCACTGGAACTGGCCCGTCGGCCAGAATGTCACTGTAATATGCTATACGAATTGTCCCGATGTGTCCCTGATGCTCAATAATAAATTCATCGGCGCTAAAAAGCTCTCCGACGCCGAACTGGGTGTTCTGAGCTGGGATATTCCATACGAGCATGGAACGCTGACGGCCACCGGCCGCAACAGCAGCGGTGACGCTCTCTGCACGTACACCCTTCAGACGGCGGGTGTTGCAAGCAAGATTGTATTATCACCGGATGTGACTAAATTGCGGGCCGATGGAAAGGACATCTGCCATTTGACGTTCGAAATTACCGACGACCGCGGCGTGCGCGTGCCGGACGCCCAAAACGAGCTGACCTTCGCGGTGGAAGGCCCTGCGTCTATAATCGGCATCGAAAACGGCGACCTCAGCAGCACAGATGACCCCAAAGACTCCGTGCACAAAGCCTACAACGGCCGCGGCCTGACAATCATCCAGTCCAAAACCTCCCCCGGTCGCATAACAATAACCGCTGCATCCCCTAAACTCGATTCCGCAACAATCACCCTGACCAGCCAATAATATCATAGATTCCTATTATGAGTATCCACAAAAAAAGCGGGTGATGGGAATCGAACCCACATAGCCGGCTTGGAAGGCCGGTGCATTGCCATTATGCTACACCCGCTTGAAATTTGTTGCTATTGATTATTAAAGAGCAATCACATATAATTCGATATTATAGTATTAAAATAGGAGCAAGCAAAAAAGTCAACAGGAAATAAGCAGGAAATCACAATGAAAATAACTGAAACAGCCGCAGCCGCCAAAGCCGCCTCCATCCACCTCGCAGCGGCCCCAACCGCCCTCAAGAACGACGCACTTGCCGCAATCGCCCGCGCCCTTGCCGCCCGCAGCGATGAAATCATCGCGGCCAACCAAGCCGATCTTGCCGCCGCCGAAAAGGCCCGCCTGGCCGCACCGCTGCTCAAGCGCCTCAAGTTCGACCAGTCCAAACTCGACCAGACCATCGCCGGCATCGAGATCCTGATAAATCTGCCCGACCCCGTCGGCCAAACGCTTTCCGCTACCGAGCTCGACACCGGCCTGGAGCTGTACAAAGTCACCTGCCCCATCGGCGTCATCGGCGTAGTCTTCGAGTCCCGCCCCGACGCCCTCGTGCAAATCTCCACGCTCTGTCTGAAAAGCGGCAACGCCGCCCTATTGAAAGGCGGCAGCGAAGCGGCCAATACCAACCGCATCCTCACCGAGACAATCGCCGCCGCAGGCGAAAAGGCCGGACTTCCCGCCGGCTGGATCAACCTGTTAGAGACCCGCCAGGACGTCGCCGAGATGCTCGCCCTCGACGAATACATCGACCTTGTCATCCCCCGCGGCTCCAACGAGTTCGTCCGCTACATCATGAACAACACCAACATCCCCGTCCTCGGCCACGCCGACGGTATATGTCACGTTTACGTCGCCGCCGACGCCGATTTGGACATGGCTGCGGCCATCGCCGTCGATTCCAAGTGCCAGTACGTCGCCGTCTGCAACGCCGCCGAGACGCTGCTTGTCGATAGTGACATCGCCGAGGCGTTCCTGCCCAAAGCAAAGGCAGCACTCGAAGCGGCCGGCTGCCGGCTCCGCGGCTGCGAAAGGACCGC
>CAZKYP010000230.1:0-5306 GCA_964556885.1 uncultured Pirellulales bacterium
ATATCGCCGTGCGGGATTTCCCGGAAATGAGGATCCTTGAGCGGCTGGCGATGTACGAGCGGAGGTTCGAGCTGAGCCTGTACAAAACGATGGCAGAGTTCAAAAAGCTGCAAAAGGCCCGAAAAGTCGAGCAAGCGGGAGTAACACGATTGAAAAAACAAACCCAATCCTTCGGCTATACTCAACAGAGTGCTGTGGCTTTACCTGAGGTAAGCCTTCCGGCGGGGGGCGCTGTGTATTTCGAGGGCGAGACGCCCTCGAGCCGCGGGCAAGATGCCCGCGACACGGATGCCCACGACACGGATGCCCGCGACACGACAGGAGATTTGGAAAAACAAACCCAATTTCAGTGCACAGGTGCACAAGGGCATAAGTCACAAGATCAAAAGGATGCTTTAGAAAAACAAAGCCAATCCCGGAAGAATATCGAATATCGAACAAGGAATATTGAATTTCGAAATACTGAAGTTCCTGTTGAACAATCTGCGTAATTTATGCCATAGGTATCAGCGAAATCTGCGGTTTGAAAAAACAAAGCCAAATCATGGTAAGGACAGAAAACGCAAGGAAGTTGTTGTATGCCGGTATTGACCGGGCGATGCGAATAGATTATGATATCAGTTGAATGATAGATGAGCCTCTGCGGAGGTGACTGGTGCCTGGTGGTGCCCCTGGTCTTCAAAACCAGTGTGGGGTCGAGAAGGTCCCGGGTGGGTTCGATTCCCATTCGCCTCCGCCATTTTATTAAAAAGACAAATTTAAGCGGAAATTCAGCGATTTTTGTCGATAATCGAACAAAAACACAGTAAAATAGTAGTAGTTGTAAAATGTCAAAAACCAGAAAAATAATCACGTTTTCTCTGCTGATTGTGCTTGGAATCGCCCTGCTTGCTTATGGTGCGTTCTTTCATTCCATGGGCATCGCTCCCGAAAATGACCCCAACTCCACTTCGCTTGCCAAGACCGAGCCGCAGTTGATTAAGGAAGTAACCATTGGCGGCGTGAAAGTAGACAAATCGGGAAATATCCAGCAGACATACTCCGATCCGAAGAAGGCCCCCGCCGCATGTCCGACCTGAGGTAGTTAATAAGGAGACCATGGTGGCCATGGTCAAAAAAACCAGACTTAGCAATCTATCATTAAAGCTGATTGGCCAGCGAATGTGGATACAAACCGCATTCCTGCTGGTATGGCTGGACCCGCTGGGCATGCGCTGGCACACGATGTGCTCGCCGGTGTTCCATTGCTATGCGTGCCCGCTGTCGACCTTCGCCTGTCCAATCGGCGTCATCGCCCAGTTCAGCGCGCTGCACATTTTCCCATTCATCGCAGTCGGATTACTAATCGCCGTCGGCGCTTTTCTCGGCACACTCATCTGCGGCTGGGTATGTCCCTTCGGATTTCTGCAGGACTTGTTCGCCAGGGTACCAACCCCGAAATTCGACCTGCCGAGATGGACAGGTTATTTTCGATACGTCATGTTGATTGGAACTGTGCTTGCGATTCCATATTTCTTCGGCGAGAGACATCCGCTTTTCGTATGTCGAATCTGCCCGGCCGGCGCTCTCGAAGCGGCCGTTCCTAACATGTTCAAACAGGCCGCAACAGGTCAGGACATCGCCTGGCCGAATGTGATAAAGCTGTCAATACTCGGCGTTTTCCTGATTGCGGTTTTCTTTATAAGACGACCCTGGTGCCGGGTACTTTGTCCCCTGGGTGCGATATTCTCATTGTTCAACCGCTTCTCGGCGTTCTTCCTGCATTTCAACAAGGATAAGTGCACCGACTGCAAGCGATGTCACAAGCTGTGCGAATACGGAATCGAACCGGAGAAAAGCCCGAACGACCTGCGATGCATCCGCTGCCTCGAATGCATAAGCTGCGGCCCCGACGCCTTGAACTTCGGCAGCATTTTCGAGAGATCAAAAACAAAAAGTCAATAAACTAAACGGAAGATTGTTCTTCCTGCAATTAACACCGGAAAAAGTCACTACCAGATGCTGCATCGTAATCTCGGCAGCTTCTTTTCCAGTTGTTCTAAATCGTTTTCGGAAACTACACAACGCTCGAAAATCAAATATTTTAACGCCGGCAACTCAGCGAGATGCCCGAGTCCCTTATTCGTGACTTTGGCACCCATCAGGTGGAGATGCTCCAGAGCCTTTAGCTTTGAAATGTACATGAATCCTTTTTCTGTTAAATCGAGACAAATATTATCATCTTTACCGAGAGGAATCTCAGAGCCGACAGACAGATACTTTAAGTACTGTAGTCCGGTCAAACGGCCTATGTCCGAATCAGTAACCCTGGATTGCATCATTTCCATCTCCAAAGATTCCAACTTAGATAACTTTCCCAGAGCGGCCCATTCCTTCTCGGAATCAAAACTCATCATTAGAAACGATAACTTTTGCAATGACGGCAATTCAGCCAGAACCGTAATACCCCTGCTTGTGATTTGTGACTGGGAGATACTTATCTCTTGCAAAGACCGCATATCTTTAAGATATATAATTCCATCGTCCGTAAGGCCGCCGCAGATATCCAGGGATTTCAGTGTGAGTGACTTTGACAACACTTTAACAACATCATCCGTCTTCTCTCCACGATTTCGGTCACAATCTATTAAAACATCCTCAAGTGACTTCATCTCCGATAACAATTCGAGTCCCCTCGGAGTAATTGTATTGGCATCGATCCGAATGTGCCCACGCAATCTCTGGTTCGATAAATACTCCAAACCGGTTTCCGTAAAAGTTACGGACAAACTCACATATTCAAGCTTTTCAAGGTCTTTCAAATGAACCAGTCCCTCGTTTGTAATCTGCCTGCTGAATACGTACAACTTCTTAAGCTCTTTCATATTCTTAAGATATGCAAGTCCGTCATTGCTTATTTGTGCTTCGAAAAGATGTAAAAACTCGAGGTTTGTCAGACCGGCCAGGTGAGACAAACCCTCGTCAGTTACAGCCGGATTTTTCAAAATCAGAGACCGCAACCCGGTAAGGTTATTCAAGTGACTCAGACCTTCGTCACCTACTGCACTGTTTAGTGACAGTCTCTCAAGGTTAGTCATCTTCCCTACATGTACCATGCCGGCATCAGTTACCGGAGTACCTTCCAGGGACAGTGACTTAAGATTGGGTAAATCCAAAAGATAGGCAAGCTCCTTATCGCCAACATGCGTGCTTGTCAGATGCAGTCTCTCAAGTGACTTTAGTCCGGACAGGTGCTTTAATCCGGTTCCAAGTATACCGGTACCATAAAGATTGATGTCCTTCAGACCGGTTAAATGAGATATATGCTTCAATTCCTCGTCCGCAAACTCTACTCTGTTACAACAAAGCATACTCAGGTCGTTCGGTTCCAGAGCGGACAGCAGCGACAAATCCCCGTCAATCTGTTCACCCAAGTCCAGTCTCAGGGCCTTGCCAGCCGGAACCGTGACATCCCCTGTTGCCTCGCAAAGGTGTTCCCAGTCCGAATAGCTGCTTGTATCGAAACTATTCGAATCCAATACAAGCAGGATTCCAATCGACCGGTCCTTCGGGAAATGCACGATGCGAGCATCGGCTTGTGCGAATGCACACTGCTCAAAACAAAACAGGAGCAAACCTACAACCAAAACCATCCACCTCGTGACATTACAGATTAAATATCTCATATCAACCTCCACAATCTCTATTTTCACTTTATCGCATCCAACTCGTCCAGCCCGATGCCTTCGGCTGTTACGATATGGTTTCGATCAGACAGGATCATCCAGGGAAGTGACTTTATGCCCCAGCCATGCTGCATTATTTCCACATCGCCCCAAACCGCACCGATGGAAAACGGCAAGCCGTTATCCCTGACCCATTTATCGAGTTCGGCCTGCTCCATCTGAGAGGCATGAATAACCTCTATTACTATGTCTTTCTCTTCAAGCTCCTGTTTCTTTTTGCTTAACTGCAAAAGGAAGTTCCGCGACGGCCGCTGCTGTATATCGACAAAACAAATTAATACCATCTTGTCTTTCGCCTGCTCAAGGAGACGATCAAGTACAAGCCCGCTTATATCCGCCAACCGGTTTCCCATCCACGACACCGAGCCGTCAGGATTCATAATTGGTCTATTGTAAACCTTTGTGCCATCCGGAAAATCAATATCGAATGTTTCAGGAGCTACTTTGATATTTGGTACAAATTCATAGATGCTCAACTGGTATTTTGTTACCTCGTCACGGTTCTTTATTTCTCGTGTTATTTCAGACGGATACCAGAATCGACCCATATCGATTTCTACGCTTGCCACTTTTAAAACGTCTTTTTTAACATAGCCTCCGTTCTCGTAATTAACGATATATTTCATCGTAAGCATACCAAGCTCATGAGCAAACCAATATTTCACATTGATATCAGGGGAAGAAGAAATCTCAAGGACATGGCACATCTTCCCGGCCACAGGTTCTAATTCCGGAAGCACTTTTACCTCACCCGATTTATCACCTGTTATAAAATCGTATGCAAAACGGGGAACTCCTTCGGGAAACTTCTTTTGAAAAATCATCATGATTTCATTATCAGATTCACCCCACTTGGCGGCGGCTATCTCCGGTGTTATCTCTATCACATCCAAATTCAGATACTCCGTGACCGGATACCCTGATTCCGGCGATGCTCCCAATAGTCCCCGGCCTACCTCGCCTGTTTTCAACTTCGCCGTGTACCTTTTACCGGTATCGCCGTCGAATGACTTTATCATAATGCTTTCTTTGTCTTCGAATCCATCCTTGCTTGTAGTTTCTCTGACATAGAAACGTTCTCCATCTATGATCTTTTCGAAATGGCTAAAACGTACATAATTGAATTTAGCATTTTCCGAATGAATCAACTTTTGAAAAGCCCTGAATTTCATGCTGACGATATGACCGTAATTCGCCTCCCACTTATCAAAAATAGTCTGTGCATCAAGAAAGGATTTCAAAGGTTCGAATTCGGTCGTTTGTTCAGCCGCATAAGAATAAGCAGGTATGTCTGCCTTTATCACTTCATCTTCAGCATTTGCCTGAGGCAGTTTTTCATCCAGCTCATTAATTCCGAACCCCTCGGCAGTGACATTGTGTTCTGTGTCGGCCAGAATCAGCCACGGCAGGCCCTTGACGCCCCACTTGAATTTCACTTCGTCTATATCTTCCGGGATCATACCAGTTGAAAATGAAATACCACTGTCTTTGATCCAATCATCGAATGTAGTGTTTTCCACCTTTACAGCCTGGATTCCGATAACGGTAACGCCTTTGTCTGAGAGTTGCTTGATTTGCTCG
>CAZKYP010000231.1:0-5298 GCA_964556885.1 uncultured Pirellulales bacterium
TCATTCGGCCTCATTAAATCAATAGCCGTCATGCCCATTTTTTTAACAGCCATGCAAAATTCATCAAGCGGGATTCTGCCATAACACCACCTGCTGACAGACTGGTTGATTTTGCCGTTCTTAACAACTCGTTCTACATTGGCAGGTCCGGCTTGTCCCATAGTAGTTAACGCTCCGCCGGCCGCACCAGCAGCCAAAAGAGTCGTATTACGCATAAAAGTTCTTCTGGAAAGTTTTTCCGGGTCCATACATCCCACCTTTCTTCGTCCGGGTTTAATCCGGCTTCGTTTATAACATCACGCATTGAGTTTTTCTTTCAACGAATCGATAAGTTCAATTGCTTTTCCAATCACTTTATCGATAGGTACCCTTTCACTTGCAGATTCGCTGCGCAGCTTTATCTCTACGTTGCCTTCAGCAAGGGCTTTTTTGCCGACAGTGATTCTTATCGGTATGCCGATCAGGTCGGCATCCTTGAATTTCCCACCGGCGCGCATGATCCTGTCGTCCAGCAATACATCTACGCCGCTATCGAGCAGCTTCTGGTAGATGTCCTCTGCAACCTTCGCCACCTCATCATCGTCCTGGTTGACGCAGGTGACTATAACCTCGAACGGAGCGATACTAATGGGCCAGATAATTCCATTCTCATCATTGCCAAGCTCAATCGCCGAAGCGAGGATTCGATTTATGCCTATGCCGTAGCAACCCATTATACAGGGCTTTTCTTCGCCCTGCTCGTCGAGAAATTTCGCTCCGAGTTTTACACTGTACTTGGTACCGAGTTTGAATACCTGCCCGATTTCGATACCCTTCTTGAACAGCAGCTTTTTGCCGTTATAAGTGTCATCTTCCTGAGCGTAACGAATATCAGCAAGTACAACATTGCTGCCCCCAAGCGAAAAATCCCTGCCGGGCACAACGTTCCTGATATGGTAGTCGGTTTTATTGGCCCCGGTGATCCACACAGGCATAGCCGCTACTGCATGGTCTATGATTATGGTACTGACTTCCTTAGATAATCCCACCGGCCCGGCAAAGCCGACCTTCGCTCCGGTAGCTTTTTCTATTACAGCCTCATCGGCCAGCTCGATATGTTTGCCACCGAAAGCCAATGTCAATTTCTCCCCGTTAACATCCTGGTCGCCACGCACAAGAACTGCTATCGTTTTTCCCTCGCTCGAATATATCAGCGTCTTGACCATCTGCTCTGGTTTTGTATTCAGGAAGGCACAAACCGCTTCGATTGAGCCGATATTCGGCGTATGAACCTCTTGTATCGGGGGAATTTCGCCATCGGCTGCTATCTTTGGCAGCGGATCTATGGTGGCCCTTTCGAGATTGGCCGCATAGGAGCCGTCTTCGGCATAAACGATGGTATCCTCGCCGGATTCACACGGGACAGTAAACTGGTGCGAGCCGGAACCGCCCATCTCGCCTACCTCGGCCTCCACAATAACGTATTCAATCCCGCAACGCGTGAAGATTCTGCAATAGGCATCATACATCGCTTTATACGACTTATCCAGCCCTTCGGCGTCGGCATCGAAGCTGTATGCGTCTTTCATTATGAACTCACGGGACCTGATAGCGCCGAACCGCGGCCGGAACTCGTCGCGGAACTTTGCGCTTATCTGGTAAAGATTGAATGGAAGCTGCTTGTATGAATTGACCTCGCCGGAAGCAAGAAAAGTAACAACTTCTTCGGCGGTTGGCCCCAGTACGTTCATCCTGCCATGACGGTCTTCGAGGCAGAACATAGTCGGCCCGTAGTCTGTGCTGCGGCCGGTCCTGTCCCACAACTCTTTCGGCTGCATCGAAGGTACGAGAATTTCCTGGGCGCCGGCTCTGTTGATTTCTTCCCGTACGATAGCTATAATTTTAAGCAGGCATCGCAGACCGAGCGGCAGATACGTATATGTACCGCTGGAGACCTTACGAGCCAGGCCGGCACGAATCATCAACTGATGACTGATTACCTCTGCATCGGCGGGCACCTCTTTGACCGTAGGTATGAACATTCGGCTGTATCTCATATTTCGTCCCTTGTAGTTCGTCAATCCAAGATTGTACTTAGCGTAAATCAATTAAGAAGCCGTTTATAGCCAAAAAACAACGTCTTTGCAAGGATATTTCGTGACGTTCAAAAACGAGGTGAGAAAAAGGAATTTACCCTCAATTTTCTTGCAAAAGCGGCTTTTTATTTGTAAATTTAAGGAAAGTATGCTTTTATTGAGAGTTCCGGGCGATTAGCTCAGCTGGTAGAGCAGCTGACTCTTAATCAGCGGGTCGCAGGTTCGATTCCTGCATCGCCCATTAATATTCCCGCCGCTGTCAATCGATGACAGCGGCTTCTAAATTAGCTCTTCATATCCCCGCTTCTTTTATATCTGTATAGAGCTTTTTTGCTCAATTTATTTCCAGCGTGTACGTCTCATACTTGCTGTAAAACACAAAAACTCCGCCGGGTTATCCGCTGTTCCTACCTCATCTTTCCACCACGGGCCGTAACTGTCTGGTGCCATATGTTTCGGCGCCCAGACCTCATACGGCTTAACGCCCAGATAAAGACCATATCCACCCAGAGAGATTGAGATATATGGAAATATGATAAACGGACTGCGAAGGACAAAAACCGGTTTATCACCATCCCAGGGATTTTCGCCCCATTTGCCGTAAGGGTCAACCAGCTTGCCATAGAGTATAGAAAACTTTAATCCCCAGCCGTTCGGGTCATATTGTTTTTTATCTGAATCGTACCATAGCCCCTGTTCGTGCTTACCTAAATGAAGGTCAAGGCCGCCGACCTTGGGGACAGAAGAACAGCCCGCACAAAACAAGATAGAGAAGAAAATGAAGTATCTCATATTACTATTTCATTGCCCGGTTTTATATCGTGAGCTTTGTCGAACGGCCGCTGTGGAAATCGATTGTTTCGTCAATTTATGCCTTAGGTATAATCAAGATTTGCACCAATAAAAATCAGGTGTCTACCCAAATATTCACCTATTTTCAAATCTCCCCGAGCATGCGCTGCACAGTATTAAGAAGCTGAGGGATATCCCGTTGGCAAATCTTGTAAATTTCCTCGGCGTCGATATCGAAATAGTCATGAGCAAGGACATTCCGAAGACCGATGACGCCATGCCAGTCGATTTCGGGATATTTGCCAAGCCATTGGCCGTCGGTTTCGTTGTCGATTTTCTTGAAACTCTCCCCCACCGCAATTAACATCATAGCAATGGCGTCGAGCTTGTCGAGATTGTCATCATTGGCCGTAAAATCATCCGGTGATCGAATATTCGATGAGCGTCTCTGAATGCGATGCAGAGATTCCTCTATCTGTTCCAACTTCTCACGGAGCAGCGTCCTATCAGGCATAACGGGCCTCCCTGTCGATTCGAGCTTTCAGGTAACGATTCATTTTATCGCGGTAGCGGATGACATCGACCGGGCGCTGAAAATTCTTTTCGAGCGTCTCTTTAATGTGCACTACGTAAAACAAATCCGGCTCTCGCATCTCGACTACTACGTCGATATCGCTGTTTTTGCCCAGTTCGTCCCGGGCCGCAGAGCCGAAAACTCCGATTTTTATAACTCCATAGAGGCGTTCGAATTGCGACAGGTGATTTCTTAATTCCCGCAATACATCATCGCGGCTTAATTTGCCTTCGTCCATACTGCCACCTCAATAATTAATCCCAATAAGTCAGGACGCCTTAGGTATTCATGCCTTCGATATTTATACCACAGGTACAGTAAATATTCAATATCATAGATTCGGCCGCTGAGAACTCGTTCGTGGTTCGTCGTTGTCTTCCTGAGAAGTCAGGAATCCAGAATCGTATAGTTGCGGCTACGCCCCACCAGGTTCAATTACCAGAGAGAGATTCATCATACCCAAATTAACTTCCTGAACCATTATCGGAAAATGTAGAATCATTTGGCAAATAATATTAACAAACATTTCAAAACTTAACCCAGACGTGACTCATAGTCCGTTGACCCATCGTCAATATCATGCTTTGCTTATTTAAACAACATATTTGGAGTCTGACTATGGGAAAACGATATCCTCAGATACAGTATAAAATAGGTGAAAGAATTAAGGAACTTCACGAAAAGAAACTGGGGCAAACTTTTTAGAGTACATATTCCATATAAAGATTGAAAGATTATTCGTATGGATAATTCTAAAATATCTATAAGCTCTAATATGACTTTAGGGGACATCAGACATATTCTATCTGAACTTGCAAAAGAAATAGGGTACAACTCCGAAGTGTGGCTTTCATGTGACGAGGAAGGCAATGAATTTCTACCAATGTCTGCGAATAAGGAAGTAAGTATCGGTTTTTAAAATCTGACAATCAATATTAGCCCAAAAAATACACAAAAACAAGGAGAATTCTGTGGCCTGCGGCCGCAGGTCTCCCGAATATCGAATATCTCCACAGGATGCCTTATGGCAGAAAAAGGAATAATGAATCCATTCGATCCCGATAAATCGGGACTCAGGACAAGTTTCGAAGTTTTGTTCAACGAATTATGTCCTGAAGATATTAACCAGCTTATTTTTTTGTCAGTAGTCCCGGCTTTTTAGGGTCGAAGATGTGAAGCGCCCAAATTTCAATCCAGTCATTGACCAAAAACCATGCGAAAGCGTATCCCCAGACCAGTGCCGCCCATTTCCAGCCGATAGGAGTCATAAACAGACCATAAACCGCTACCAACGTGGCGATCAATTGTGTGCTTACGACCGCTCCGAGCAGTATATTTGAAGGTCGGTCGGCCCAGAAGTGCCCCCGCGTACGAGTAAGAAATATGGTCATGTGTCCGGCCACAGAAAGTTTTAGATACATCAATGTTTGAATAGTATCACGGTCGAGTTTGAATACCGTTTCAGCAAGGTAAAAAAGACCGAAAGATGCGACTACTCCGGATATTCCCAGTGCCGTGGCTACACCAAGAACACGGTGCATATTCCATGTTTCAGGCACATTTGAAATATGAGCTCTGTCATAAGCTATAGAAAGAATAGCACCGTCGTTAAGTAAAGCCAACAATACAATCATTACGGCTGTTACAGGATAAAAATTGAAAACGAGTATGCTAAGTGTCATAAACAGTAAAACACGTATCGTTTCAGCAATCCTGTATGTTGCATAGCTGTTCATTCTCTGGAATATCTTGCGGCTCTCTTTAATTGCATCGATAATTACAGAAAGGCCCGGTGTCAGCAGCACAATATCTGATGCCGCTCGTGCGGCATCGGTGGCGCCGGACACTGCAATACCT
>CAZKYP010000232.1:0-1994 GCA_964556885.1 uncultured Pirellulales bacterium
AAGCTCAACGAGCGGGAACAGAGTCTGAAAATATCGAATGAAAAATTAACGGAAGCAAACAAGAGCTACGTTGAGCTGATAGCTTTTGTCGCGCATGAGCTAAAAGGCATCCTGGCCTCGGCCGTAATGAACACGTATGCAATAAAAGAAGGTCTGCTCGGACTGATTAATTTCAAACAGCGAAAAGCCATAGATTCCGTCGCGCGCAACCTCGATTATCTCACAACGACGGTCCGCAAGTTCCTCAATCTCGGAGTAATTGAACGCGGCCAGCTTAAGGCCAACAAGACACAAATCAACCTCAACAAGGACGTCTTTGATGTTTCTCTCGATGCCCTACAGCCGCTTGCCGTAAAAAAGAACATCCATATAAACAATAAAATACCAGATAACCTTACAATTTCCGCCGATGGAGAATTGTTGCAGATTGTCGCCAATAACCTGCTCAATAATGCCATTAAATACGGCCGCCAGAACGGAAACGTCACTATATCCGGTGCAGTGATAAACAGTGATTGCACGGTCGAGGTTTTTAACGAATCGGACCCAATATCCGAGACGGACGCACAAAAACTTTTCAAAAAATTCTCACGGCTCGATAACACACAGACCAAAAAAGAAAAAGGAACGGGCCTGGGCCTGTATATAACCCAGCAGATAATCCAGGAACACGGCGGCCGGATTTGGGTCGAGCCCCGAGAAAACGGCAACTCGTTCATTTTCAAAATAGAAAGGAACTGAAAAGGTGGTAACTCCATTAGATGTAATAAAGAAGAAACGTGCCGAAGCGGTAAGCAGAATCGTGAATAAGAACTTTCTCGCCACAAAGCGGGTCTACGTCGGAATGGCGACCTGCGAAATTGCGGCAGGCTCGGACGATATTATGCAGGTCTTCCGCGATGCCGTGACAAAAGGCGGACTAACGGATGTATACCTCAGCCAGAAAGGCTGTGCCGGAAGATGCAATCTCGAACCGACGGTCGAAGTTATCGAAAAAGGTAAAAATCCGGTACGGTACGGCAAAATCAACAGGGAGCGAGCACAGCAGATCGTGGAACGGCATCTGAAAAACGGCGAAGTTATTAAAGAATGGATAATAGATTAATACGGTGACAGAATGACGGAAGAATTTATAATAACAATATGCGACGGGACAAGCTGTATCAACGGCGGCGGACGCAAAATTCAGGCGGCGCTGCAGGAGCAACTAAAGCAAAACTCGCTGGCCGACAGAGTCAGGATAAACTTGTCCGGCTGCCTGGGGATGTGCACAAAAGGCCCGATTATGGTAATCAATCCGGGATATATAATGTACGGCAACGTCCAGGTCGACGACATACCTGAAATCGTCGAACAGCATCTTCTCAATGGCAGGGAAGTGCCAAGGCTCATAATCCAGGAAGACCATCTTTACAATCGATTCTTCAGGGTATTCGGAGACTCGAAGTTCTTCGGCCGGCAAATGAGAATAACGCTCCGCAACTGCGGCATCATCGATCCGGAAAAGATCGATGACTATCTGTCGCTCCGAGGATACGAGGCCCTTGCAAAGGTGCTGACCGACATGTCACCGGCCGACGTAATTGAGCAGGTCAAGAAATCCGGTTTAAGAGGCCGCGGCGGGGCGGGTTTTCCAACAGGTACCAAATGGGAATTTGCATCGAAACAAAAAAGCGACGAGAAATATGTAATCTGCAACGCGGACGAAGGCGACCCGGGCGCATTCATGGACCGAAGCGCCATCGAAGGCGATCCCCACACAATCCTCGAAGGGATGGCCATCGGCGGATATGCAATCGGCGCCAACAAGGGCATCGTTTACATCCGTGCCGAGTACCCGCTGGCTATACAGCGGCTTCGAATCGCAATAGCCCAGGCCAAGGAGCATGGCATACTCGGGCAGAATATTTTAGGTTCCAATTTTTCGTTCGACATCGATCTGCGGCTCGGCGCCGGGGCGTTCGTCTGCGGTGAAGAAACGGCGCTCATCAGGT
>CAZKYP010000232.1:2094-5260 GCA_964556885.1 uncultured Pirellulales bacterium
CTGCGGCTCGGCGCCGGGGCGTTCGTCTGCGGTGAAGAAACGGCGCTCATCAGGTCCATCGAGGGCGGACGCGGCATGCCGCGACCAAGACCGCCGTATCCGTCGATAAGCGGCCTATTCGGAAAACCAACCCTGATAAACAACGTCGAGACATGGGCCAACATACCCGTCATAATCCTCGACGGCGCCGACTGGTTCAGCTCCGTTGGAACAAAGACCAGCAAAGGCACCAAGGTTTTCGCCCTGGCGGGCAAGGTCGTAAACACCGGATTGATTGAAGTACCAATGGGCACCACGCTCAGAGAGATCATATACGACATCGGAGGAGGCATCGCAAACGACAAGAAGCTCAAGGCCGTCCAGACGGGCGGGCCTTCCGGCGGCTGTCTGCCTGAAAAGTTCCTCGATACACCCGTAGATTACGAATCGCTGGCCGCAGCCGGCTCGATTATGGGTTCCGGCGGAATGATTGTCGTCGACGAAGATTCGTGCATGGTGGATATCGCAAAATTTTTCCTCGAGTTCACACAGAACGAATCGTGCGGCAAGTGTACCCCATGCAGAGAAGGTACAAAAAGAATGTTCGAAACTTTGACACGGATAACCGAGGGCAAGGGCCGACCCGGTGACGTCGAGAAGCTCGAACGACTGGGCAACATGATTAAAAAGGCCTCGCTTTGCGGCCTGGGCCAGTCAGCCCCGAACCCGGTCTTAAGCACTATAAAGAATTTCAGAGAAGAATACGACGAACATATTCACGAAAAAAAGTGTCGCGCCAAGGTGTGCGCAGGTCTGATTAATTACCAGATAACGGACAACTGCACCGGCTGTACCGCCTGCAAAAGGGTCTGTCCGGTCGGGGCAATTTCAGGAAGCCCCAAAAACAAACACACCATAAATCCGGACAAGTGCATTAAGTGCGGCCTGTGTTTCGAAACGTGTAAATTCAACGCGATAATGAAGGTATAGGCTATAATAATGGAAAAGAAAATCACAATAACAATCAACGAACAGGTCTATAAGGTAGAGCCGGACCAGACGATTATGCAGGCCGCCGACAAGTGCGGCTACCGTATCCCAAGACTATGTTATCATCCCAAACTCTCCATCGAGGGTGCCTGCCGGGTCTGCATCGTGCAGGTGGAAGGGATGAAAAATTACATAGCCTCATGCTGCTATCCGGTCGCCGACGGGATGAAGATACACACGAACACAAAAGAGCTGCGGCAGGCCCGTCGTGACATCGTCGAACTGCTGCTCGACAACCATCCGGAAGACTGCCACGTCTGTGAACGCGACGGCAACTGCGAGCTGCAGCGCCTTGCGTATGCGATGGGCATTCGGCATCGTCACTTCGAGGGTGAGCGCAAACATTACGAAAAGGACCTGTCCTCCACAAGCGTCATCAGGGACCCGGACAAGTGCATTCTGTGCGGCCGCTGCGTGCGAATGTGTTCCGAGATTCAGGGCGTGCACTGCCTCGGCCAGGCTTATCGCGGTTTCAACACCGTCGTGATGCCGGCGTTCAATATGCCGTTTGCCGAAAGTGTATGCAGCATGTGCGGACAGTGCATTAACGTCTGTCCGACGGCGGCCTTCGTAGAGAAAAATTATACTCAGGAACTTTTCACAGAGCTTAACAACAATGATCTTATCAAGGTGGCCCAGGTAGCTCCCTCAGTCCGGGCCGCCATCGGCGAAGCTTTCGGCCTGCCGCCGGGACGAAACATGGAAGGCCAGATTGCAGCGGCCTTAAGACACATGGGATTCGATTACGTCTTCGATACCCAGTTCTCCGCCGACCTTACTATTATGGAAGAGGCCAGCGAGTTCCTCGAACGAATCCAGTCGAAGAAACCTCTGCCGATGATAACTTCGTGTTCCAGTGCATGGATGAAGTATATGGAGCAGTTCTATCCGGAGCTGATAGAAAACATCTCGACCTGCAAGTCGCCGATGTCGATGGGCTCGGCGATGATAAAGACATACTTCGCCGACAAAATAAAGACCGACCCGAAGAAGATACTCAGCGTCGCGTGTATGTGCTGTACGGCCAAGAAATACGAGGCTGCACGGCCCGAACTGATGGTTAACGGAATGCGCACGACGGACATTGTCATTACCACACGGGAAATGGCCTGGATGATTAAATCGGCCGGAATAGATTTCATTAATATAAAACCCGAAAAATTCGACGAGCCGCTCGGCCTGTCTTCCGGCGCCGGAGCTATTTTCGGCGTCACCGGCGGCGTGATGGAAGCAGCCATTCGAACCGCATACGAACTCTACACGGGCGAAACGCTTATCGACATCGAGCTGGCCGACATACGCGGCTTCAAGGGAGTTAAAGAGGCCGAAGTAACAATGGACAGCCATAAGCTGCGAGTCGCCGTGGCACACGGTCTCGGCAACGCTCATCAGGTGCTTGAGATGGTCAAACAGGATCGCAATCGTTTCCAATTCGTCGAGGTTATGGGCTGTCCGGGCGGCTGCATTGGGGGGGGCGGCCAACCCTACGCCACTGCCAACTCCATCCCGCTGGACGAGGAGTGCCTCAAGCTGCGGGCCCAGGCGCTCTACGGGCTCGACAGAGAAAAGACCATCCGCCGCAGCCACGAAAATCCGGATGTTCAGAGATTGTATAAAGAATTTCTCGGCCGGCCGCTCAGCGAAAAATCGCATGAGCTGCTCCATACGCACTACAAGGCAAAATCGCCGAAGGGCATTGTCTCGCCGAACCTGAAAGTCGTATAATGAGCAAAAAAACCAAGACGATCCTAGCTAAAAAAAACAATAAAAAACGAAAAACCGACACTGATACCTCGCAAAAAGAGCGTATCAAACCGGAACAAATAGAAAAGTATCTCGATAACGGAAGGTGCTTCATCGACCCGATTCGAATCGAACAGGTGCTAACTGCAAATACAAATCCGCAGCCGCAGCAGGTCAGGGACATTCTTCATAAATCTCTGGCCGTCGAGACGCTGACTCCGGACGAAACCGCCTGCCTGCTCAATGTCGAAAACCCGGAGCTGCTCGCAGAGATGCAGCAGGTCGCAGGCGAGGTTAAGATAAAAGTCTATGACAACCGTATAGTGACATTTGCACCGTTGTACCTGAACAACTTCTGTGTCAACGATTGTCTCTATTGCGGTTTTCGACGCAG
>CAZKYP010000233.1:0-5240 GCA_964556885.1 uncultured Pirellulales bacterium
GCCTGGTACGCCGGAGCAAGAGCGATGGTCACGACATCGGGCGGCGGCTTCGCCCTGATGACCGAAGGATTGAGTCTGGCCGGTATGCTCGAAAGCCCGATTGTCATCCACCTTGCCCAGAGGCCGGGCCCGGCTACAGGACTTCCCACAAGGACCGAGCAGGCCGACCTTGAACTTGCCCTTCACGCGGGACACGGGGAATTCCCACGAATTATCCTCGCTCCGGGAAAAACCGAAGACGGATTCTACCTGACACAAAAGGCGTTTAACCTGGCCGATAAATATCAGGTTCCGGTTTTTATACTTACCGACCAGTACTTCGTAGATTCCTACTACGATACACCAGCACTGGAGCTGTCAAAAATAAAAATCGACAAGCACATAGAAAAAACAAAAAAGGATTATCAAAGATACGTACTTACTGAAAGCGGCGTCTCACCGAGAGGCATACCGGGCCTGGGAGAAGGTCTGGTTGTCGTCGACAGCGATGAGCATGACACCAAGGGACACATCTCAGAAGACCTCGATTTGAGAATCAAGATGGTCGATAAAAGACTCAGAAAATTAGACTCTTTCGAAAAAAATGCTATCGGACCTGAATTAACCGGGCCGGAAGATTATAAAAACCTGATTGTGTGCTGGGGTTCGACGTACAACATCGCTGCGGAGGCCGTACAAAATCTCAGCAGAAAAGATACCGCATTGCTGCACTTCAAACAAGTATACCCCCTGCCGGCTGAAACAGCCAAATATCTAAAAAAAGCAAAGAACCTGTTTATTGTTGAGAATAACGCCACCTCTCAATTTGCAAAGTTGATAAAACTCTATACCGGGATCGAAATCAAAAACAAAATTCTCAAGTACAACGGTCTGAGTTTTTACGTCGAGGAATTAATGGAAAAATTGAACGGATTACTTAATAAGGAATAATACTGTGGAAAATAAAGCTTTCGATATGACCGGAATTGATATCGCCTGGTGCCCGGGCTGTGGTAATTTCCCCATTCTTAAAATACTAAAACAGGCCCTGACAAATCTGAAAATCAAACCGGAAAATCTCGTACTGGTTTCGGGTATCGGCCAGGCAGCAAAGATTCCCCACTATATCAAAACGAACGTTTTCAACGGACTTCATGGCCGGGCCTTACCGCCCGCAACGGCAATTAAGGCATCCAATCCGGCCCTGACCGTAATCGCCGAGAGCGGCGACGGCGACATGTACGGTGAAGGCGGCAACCACTTCATACACACTATTCGCAGAAACCCAAACATAACCAATATCGTACACAACAATATGGTCTACGGCCTCACAAAAGGCCAGGCCTCCCCTACCAGTCAAAAAGGCTTCAAAACTCCTGTCCAGGTTAATGGAGTTTTCCTCGAACCGTTCAATCCGTTAGCGGTTGCCATCGCTCTTGATGCGAGCTTCGTTGCAAGGGCATTCAGCGGCCACGCGGAACAAACAAGAAACATCATGGAACAGGCAATCAGGCACAACGGTTATGCACTTGTGGACATCTTTCAACCATGCGTCTCGTTCAACAAACTGAATACCTTCCAGTGGTTCGAGGAAAATACTTATTATCTCGAAGATCACGATCCGACCGACCGGAACAAGGCTTTCGAGAAGGCAACCGAAACGGACAAGCTCCCGCTCGGAATCTTTTATAGAAGTTCGGCAAAACCATCATTCGAAGAAAACACAGGCATATTCAAAGACAATCAAACTCCTTTGTATGAACGCGAACCAGACATGAAAAGGTTGTCCGCCCTAATTGACAAGTACAGAATAGCCGGCCGACAATTTTAAGAATTGCAGGTCAAAAAAAAGAGGACCGCAGCAGAACAACGGCACATTCAATGTAGCTAATGCACCGGCCGTTTTTTCTGCCGTCGGTCCTCGGTTTACAATTCGGATTGTCTCTTAATAATCCACAATCCACATTTCTATTGAATGTACGTTATCTCCAGTTTTGCACCGTATTCCGCACCCCGGTCAAAAGTTGACATACGACGAGTGCCACCTTCAGTACCTCGTGCTCCATATACAATTACTAATGCATTACCTGCCTTCCACCCGCCGCGACTTATAACTTCACCGACTACAGCGGAAATGTCGGGACTCGTCCGCCATGAATTGATTACCCAGGCACTAGTATGATCCCAGTTTACTCCGGCGGTTGTCAGGACCATTGAACCCATCTTGCGTGTATCACTAAATGATGCAGAATCGTCTGCATTCTCGGCCTTTATCACTCCATAAAGGGGACTGCTAACTTCCGTATCATAAGCACACACTTTCAAATATGCGCTCGTAATTAAAGCACCTGACGGAATATCAATATTAGCAAATCGCATGGCAGACATATAAAATGGCGGGTCATAACCTGTTTGACCACCCGTTTTCATGCTGGCTAAAGTCAGGCTTTGACCGGACGAACTCCATGCATATCCGTCATCCTCACCGGCCGCCACCTGAACCTCTATGGTATTGCTCGATACCTGTCCAAATGCACCTGCCACATTCAACCGGCCGTATCCGTAGTAATTATTCGTACCGTTCTGGTAATCCACTCTACCGATTTTATCACAATTTTCTCGCATGGTGTTCCGAACATCGGTTGCAGTCATGTTGGGATCCATCGACAACAGCAATGCTCCGACTCCGGCCGCCAATGGTGTAGATGCTGATGTACCGCCAAAATCTGTGTAATATTTCCCGGAGTCATAACCAGCCACACCGGTCCTGTCGGTTGTAACAATACTTTTCGAACCGCCGCTGCTCGGCACGACAAAATCAAGCTCCGAACCGTAACAGCTATAATCCGAACGATAATCAAAGTCCGTACATGCACCGACTGCAATTGTATAGGGATGTTTCGCCGGATAACTCACCGACGACACCGTGTCAAACAACATACCTGGAATTTCAGCCAACGGACCATATAGACCGCGGTCGCTGTAATTATATACATATAAGTTAAACGTGTCGTCCGGTTCAGACGAAGGCCAAAATTTGAATGAGATACCTGGTATTGTACTATCCGTGGTTAAGAATTCAGGGGCCATAACCATTGCTTCCTGAGAATTACCGATATCCTCTGCACGAAGCTGATAACGAGCCGTTCCATAAGCATGACCCGGATCATCATGAATATACCAGCCCGGGTAACCATAATTAGTAAACGGCCTTAAATTCCAGCCGGAAGGAGTCGTTAAAGTATCTAAACGAGTAAGAACCCCATCCGCATTTTCAAAATCCGCTATCCATATCGTGTCATCACCCATGCTCACTGAGCTGTCCTTTTTATATGACAGCACCCACGACCACCTACTGGCCCAAGCGCCGCTTACATTTGGTGTATCAAACCATATATAACCGCTTGCATCGTTGCCTGAGGCGCAAAACATAGGGCATCCTTTACCGCCCCGACCCTGTGTAGCTGCAACCGTCAGAGCTTCACTTATTGAAACCGATTCCGATATTCCGAAACTCATACTTAGTATATCGGCACCGCGCCAGCGCTTGCCATCGGGAGTGAATCCGGCGGTATAGTAAACAGACTCGGCTACATCCGAAATATAATAATCCTCTTTAGCAATTATAATCGGCATAAATTTGCAGTTAAAGGCACAGCCGGCAATGCCCAGATTGTTGTCACCGACCGCAGCAGCAAGTCCGGCACAGGCAGTACCGTGATTATCATCTTCTGTGTCAGGACTTGGATTATTGTCGTCGTTATAAAAATCCCACCCATTGACATCGTCAACATAACCATTCCCGTCATCGTCTATACCGTTCCCGGCGATTTCATTTTCATTAATCCATACATTTGCGTTTAGGTCCTCATGCTGCAAATCGAAACCATTATCAAGAACGGCAATAATGACCTGGTCACTGCCTGTTGTGACCTCCCATGCCTGCTGAACACCCATTTTTTTCAGGTACCACTGTTCGTCGAAGCGTGGATCGTTCGGTGTATAGCCAAAGCTGTCAATCTGACTCACAAAATCTGGTTCGGCCCATGCTATTGCCGGATTCTGGCAATAGGCCTCACACGTATCAAGAAGCTTTTCTGGTGTGCAGTTCTGTATCTCAAGAATAAACTGGTCATTTGTGCCTTTTATACCTCTTACTAACGACACCCCCATAGCATCATTGATCGCATTTAGCCTGGCAAGGCTTGTTCCATCAGCAAGCTTGACAATAAACTGTTCGGTCGGTATCTGTTCCAGGCCGCTCTCGGAATTAATGTAGACTGGAACTGCACTCTCGACGCCGGGGATTTCGCTAAACAGACCTATCGATATAGCCAGTTGATTTAAAGACTGTTTTTCAGATGTTTTTAGAACCGTAATGCCGAATTTAGGTATTTCCCGGTCCACAACAAATGAACCATTTTGTCGCCCTATCTCGCTTAGGCTGTTCATAATTGAAACACTTTGTCCTGATCGAGAACGGACCGCTATCTTGTCAAGTGAGCGAACAAGACTAATCTTCCGGCCGTCAACCCTGTAAAACTCGTTCGTATCTTCCGAAACCTCGGCCTCATTGGTAACCTTTGTAATAGCCTGAACATCCATCGTTTGTCTGTTCGGTACAATTTCGGCAAGATTTATGGGCTCTTTTGGTAACTCAACAAAACGAACTTCTTCCGATACGCATATATCGCTCCATAACAGCATAAATAATATAACAATTAGGCTGCAAACCATACCAAACATCGATGATCGTTTAACCTTCAATCCTCGTGATTTGGTTATAAACCTGCATTTGGCCCCACCGCTCCCAATTTTACTTCTCTGGCAATCTGAATCTTCGCTTTTCATTATTGTTCTCCTGACTGTATTATTAAATAAGGGTTTAATGCGCAGACTATGCGCAGCAACATCAAAATTGAAGTTTTTTCACAGTTACAAAATGATTTACATCGCTATCATCCTCATTACTACCCGCAAGTTGTAAACCAAGAGTTAATTACATGATACATTACTTAATATTGAAGTCAAGAAAAATCTCCTTCAAAGAAAGATTATAAGGGCCATAAATACTGAAAAACGACGTTTTTATAGGCCGTAATATTCCTTTTGAGTCACTTCATTCCCGCATTTTCCATTAACTTTTTTCCTGATTCACATCCTCTTCCAGCCCATAATCGGCATATTTATCCATAGACATAACTACAAAAATACACAAAAATTATCCTGTGAAGCCGCTTTGAAATTTCCCTATAAGGTCC
>CAZKYP010000234.1:0-5239 GCA_964556885.1 uncultured Pirellulales bacterium
GATGGAACCGAGCGCGTGGTCTCGATGGAATTTATCGATCCAAATACGGGTGACAATATACAAATCAATTGCGCTATAGCGATGCAGGGAGGTGTCAGCGGTGGAGGCACCAGTCTTGACAGGTGGAAGATTGACAAGCTCTCCATGCGGCTTAAATTCAAAGACGACACGGACGATGGAACACCTACCGGCGGACCGACAAAACTGAATTACAAGATTTATAAAGATTCTCCGGTTGATAGCTTTGACACCCTTGTCCTGGACGCCCGTCTTGGGAATACATGGCCGTACGGCGGCGGTGTTACTGATTCCGGCTCTCGACCATGGATACAGGGACGGCCGATCTATCAGCCGGATGTGGCTCAATATACCAGAGACCAGTTTGTCGCAGACATTCAAAACACTTTGGGCGGCCACAGTCATCACGGCAGGCACATCAATCTGTATATAAATGGTCTGTTTTGGGGAATTTACAACCTTCACGAGCGGCCGGATCACCGATTTGCCGCTTCGTACTTCGGGGGTAATGCGGACGACTATGATTGTGTTAAGCATAGCAGCAACATGGTTATAAACGGTACTAATACCAGCTTCAATCAAATGCTCAGTATCGCCGAATCCGGCCTGGCGTCCGACCAGCAGTACCAGTTAATTCAGCAGTACCTCGATGTGGACGACTTTATCGATTATTTGATTCCGAACTATTACGTCGGGAATTACGACTGGGGCCATAAAAACTGGTATGCCACTCATAATGCCGCCGACCCTAACGGTCGATGGCATTTTCATCACTGGGACGGCGAGCACCTGATGGAAAGCCTTACTGAAAACGTTACCGGTCGAGATAATGCCGGCGGCCCGTCTCACCTGCAGCAGTTACTGGCGCAGAATGCGGAATACCGTCTTTTGTTTGCCGACCATGTACACCGGCACTTTTTCAACGATGGCGCTCTTACCCCGGAGGGAGCGATTGCCTTGTACCAGATTCGGCTTAACGATGTTGACAGGGCTGTCGTCGGGGAGTCCGCACGCTGGGGTGACAACCAGATAGACAGGTTTGCACATATCCGTTATATGCGTGATCCTCACTGGCTCCTCGAACGAGACTGGTTGTTAGGTACGTATTTCCCGCAGCGTACAGAGATCGTGCTCAATCAATTCAGGTCCAGAGGCTGGTATCCCAGTATCGATGCCCCCGTGTTCTATGTCAACGGGGTATATCAGCACGGCGGCTATGTCCTTTCCGGTGACCTGTTGTCGATGACCAATCCGAACACGAGCGGAACCGTTTATTATACGCTTGATGGTTCCGACCCGAGAACGCCGCAGGTATCTGATGACTCGGTTGTCAGTAACACGCTGATAAGTGAGGATGCCGATAAAAGAGCGCTTGTTCCGACCGGCGATATAGGTACAAACTGGAGGAGCGGTGCAGGCTTCAACGACTCGGCCTGGCTGCTCTGTACCGGCGGGCCGGGTGGTGTCGGCTACGAAATAAGTTCTGGTTATGAAAACTTTATCAGCCTTGACCTCGAAGAGCAGATGTATGGAATAAATACGACATGCTATATCCGTATCCCGTTGAACTTTAACGGCGATGTCGATGTACTCAATTTCATGACACTTAAGATACGGTACGACGACGGCTTCATCGCGTACCTTAACGGCGTTGAGATAGCCAGGCGAAATTTCGACGGTACGCCGACTTGGAGCTCCAGTGCCGGCACGAGTCATTCCGACGATGAGGCTGTTCTATTCGAAAGTATTGACATCACCGATTTTCTAAACTATCTCAGGTCGGGTGAGAACTTATTGGCAATCCATGGCCTGAATACCTCCCTGACAAGCACCGACTTTCTTATATCGGCTGAGTTGATAGCCGGCCGGAGCAGCACGGCCGGTGCCGGTGAAATCTCACCAAACGCAATCCGATATTCATCGCCGATTACACTTCCACATAGTGCCCGCGTTAAGTCCAGAGTCCTGAACGGTAGCACATGGAGCGCTCTGAATGAGGCCGTCTTCGCTGTCGGTGAGGTCACGGAGAATCTGCGAATTACCGAGATTATGTACCATCCGTTCGAACCGGCCGATGCGAATGAGCCGAATGAGGAATACATCGAGCTGAAAAATATAGGGACAGAATCCATCAATCTGAACTTCGTCAGTTTTACGAACGGAATCGATTTTATCTTCCCGAATATGGAACTTATTCCCGGTGACTACGCTGTAGTAATTGAAGATATGAGTGCCTTCAATGCCAAATATGGCCGGGGAATAAATGTAGCCGGGCAGTACACCGGCAAGCTCAACAACAATGGGGAAAGAATCCGGCTCGAAGATGCAATCGGACAGCCTATTTTGGACTTTAGTTATAAAGACGGATGGTTCGATATAACCGATGGTGAAGGTTTTTCTCTTACAATAATAGATCCGGCCAACAATGATATGGATAGCTGGAGTCGGAAAGACTCCTGGCGGCCGAGTGCATATATTGACGGTTCGCCTGGTTCGGATGATAATAGTTTCTAAAATGCTATTTCAAATTCAGGATTAGAACAGTGAGCAGGTCTATCAAATTCTTAACTTTGATTTTTGCATCAGCCATAATTTTCGTTTTTCCAGTGGGGGCCTACCAGACAGACCAGAGAAATGTCTCTTTGGTGATTAATGAATTCATGGCCACCAACAGCAGCACCAGCACCACACGGAATCCGCAGGGCGAGTATGAGGACTGGATAGAAATATATAACTACGGTTCTCATACTGTTGACGTTAGCGGGATGTACCTTACCGATAATCTCTCCGATCCTGTGAAATGGCGGGTTCCGGACGGAACGTCAATTGCTTCGGGCGGATATTTATTGATATGGGCCGATGAAGATACAACGGCAAGCGGGTTGCATGCAGGTTTCAAACTCGATGCGGCCGGTGAGGAAATCGGCCTGTTCGATGTCGATGGGATTACATTGATAGATTCCGTTTCTTTCGGCACCCAGACCACCGACGTATCATACGGCCGGTACCCGGATGCCGATGATAACTGGCGGTTTCTTACAGTTCCAACTCCAGGTACGAGAAATGAAGATGCCTATCTGGGCCAGGTTCAGACGCCGAAGTTCAGCCGTGAACACGGTTTCTATAATGAGCCGATTTTTATCACGATTGCCACGGAAACCGAAGACGCCGATATATACTATACGCTTGACGGTTCCGAGCCGGGCCAGATCGGTGCGCGAGGCTCGTCTACAGGGACGCTATATACAGGTCCTGTCCGCGTCAGCGGAACAACCTGTCTGCGTGCAATCGCAACTGAAGCAGGCTGGCTGTCTTCGAAAATAGAAACTCGGACATACATATTTATCGAAGACGTTATAAGACAATCTCCATCCGGCCAGAGACCGGATGCAGAATGGCCTTCCGGCAGTGTCAACGGCCAGGCTATTGATTACGGCATGGATCCCGATATAGTTAACGACTCAAGGTACTCGGGTCAGATTGATGATGCGCTTTTAGCAGTACCGACTATTTCTCTCGTAACGGCCCTGAGCAACCTGTTCAGCTCATCGTATGGCATCTATGTCAATGCCGATCGAGAAGGTAGGGACTGGGAGCGGCCGGTTTCGGTTGAGCTTATCAATCCTGACGGGAGTGAAGGTTTTCAGATAGATGCGGGTTTGCGAATCCGGGGAGGGTATAGCCGCAGGAACAGCAATCCCAAACATGCCTTTCGCCTGTTCTTCAGGCCGGAATATGGCCAGGCAAAGCTCAAGTTCCCGCTATTTGGCGACGAGGGAGTTGATGAATTCGAAAATGTTGATCTACGGACCAGTCAAAACTATTCCTGGGCAAATGACGGCAGCAGCAATAATACTATGGTTCGCGAGGTATTTTCACGCGATTTGCATAGCGAAATGGGCCGCCCGTATACCCGAAGCCGGTATTATCATCTTTATATAAACGGGCAGTACTGGGGTCTCTTTCAGACGGAGGAACGTCCCGAGGCAAGTTACGCCGCCTCTTATTTCGGCGCCGATAAAGACAATTACGACGTTATGAAATCGGATTCTGGTTACTCGATGACCGCCACCGACGGTAACACCGATGCATATCGCCGGCTCTATAACGCCGTGACAGCAGGTCTTGGTGATAATGCCGCCTACTACAAGGTACAGGGTATAAACCCGGACGGTTCGGTTAATCCCGATTACGAAAAGCTGCTCGATGTTGATAATCTCATCGATTATATGATTATAGAATACTACACCAGTGACAAAGACGGGCCCGGCTCACGCTTTGTCAACAGGCCTAATAATACATATTGCATTTACAATCGTGAAAGTCCGGACGGGTGGAAATTTATCCAGCACGATTCCGAACACACACTTGGTGTCCCTGGAGACGCCGAAAACATGGTAACGCCGTTTACCACGGCCGGCGCTCAGTGGAACTATTTTAATCCGCACTGGCTGCATGAGCAGTTAATTACAGTAAACGCCGATTATCGCCAGCGATTCGCTGACCGTGTTCAAAAGCATCTGTTCAATGATGGTGTGCTGACCGCAGAGGCGTCGATAGCCCGGATCAATAAGCGGGCCGAACAAATCGAGTTTGCGATTATTGCCGAGTCGGCGCGCTGGGGAGATGCCATGCGGGGTACGCCTTATACGCAGCAGACCTGGTCCAATGCAGTCAATGGAGTGAAAGACTGGATTAATAATCGCAATCCTGTTTTACTCAGTCAGTTCCAGTCTCAGAACTGGTTCCCAAGGGTCTCGGCGCCGGCGCTGAGCCGGCAGGGAGGCCATGTCTCAGGGGCGTTCAGCCTGTCGATGACCGGCCAGACCGGGCAGGTGTATTATACGCTCGACGGTTCCGATCCTCGCCTGCCGGGGACCGTCCAGCCGGGTGAGATTACAAGTAATATACTGGTTCCTGAAAATGCTGCGAAATATGTGCTCATTCCGATCGAAGAGATCAGCGATGCATGGAAAGGGGGACAGGCGTTTAGTCATGCAAACTGGATACAGGGAACCGGGGGAGTCGGTTACGATACCGGGACGGAATATCTGCACCTGATTGATATCGACGTAAGAAATCAGATGTACCTGTATAACACAAGCTGTTATATCCGGATACCTTTTGTTGTTCATCAGAATCCGATTCCAACCAGTATCATAACTCTCAGAATGCGATATGACGACGGATTTGTCGCATATATAAACGGTATCGAAGTGGC
>CAZKYP010000235.1:0-436 GCA_964556885.1 uncultured Pirellulales bacterium
TTGACACCAATATCAATTACGTTCTTGTGGAACTTTTTCAAGTTGTAGAAAATCCAAATCAAGAATTGAGTAAGAATCTCAACGTTGAATACACAGTCTACCTTTGCCCTCTTATAGACAAGGATGAAGAAAATAAAAGAAACCACTGGGAAAAAGGAGGTTTCCAGCGTGACTCTGATGTTCTTGATACGTGGTTTAGTTCGGCGTTGTGGCCGTTCAGCACGCTGGGCTGGCCGGAGCAAACAGCGGAACTAAAGACGTTTTATCCGGGCGACGTGCTTTGTACGGCTCGCGAGATTATTACATTATGGGTATCGCGAATGGTTATGATGGGACAATACTGTGCCGGTGACATACCATTCAGCGATGTATATATTCACGCGATGATACAGGACGGCGAAGGCCGCAAGATGTCCAAGAGCCTCGGTAACGGTAT
>CAZKYP010000235.1:446-5233 GCA_964556885.1 uncultured Pirellulales bacterium
TGCCATCGACAGTCACGGGGCGGACGCCATGCGTTTCACCCTGGCCAGTATGACCACCGACACACAGGACATCCGCATGCCGGTCGAGCAGATGACGCTGCCGGACGGGCGGCAGGTCAATACCTCGCCGAAGTTCGATACAGGCCGGAACTTCTGCAATAAGCTTTGGAACGCCTTTCGTTTTGCAATGATGAACCTCGAAGGGACCAATCCGGCCGGTTTCGACGCCGATAAAATGGATATCACCGACAAATGGATTCTATCCAGATTGGCAAAAACCATTTCCGAGGTTACGGACTCTTTGGAAAACTTTAAATACAGTGAGCCTCTATCAAGCATTTACAGATTCTTCTGGAACGATTTCTGCGATTGGTACCTCGAATGGACCAAACCAAGAATGCAGGATGAGCAGAAAAAACCAACGGCACAAAACGTTCTGGCCTTCGTACTCGACCAGACATTGAGGTTACTTCATCCGTTCGTTCCGTTCATAACCGAGGGAATCTTCCAGAACCTCAACACAATCGCTCCTGTCAGACAGCTTGAAGGTTTGACGCAGGCAAAACAAGCCGATGCCCTCGTAATCGCCGAATGGCCGGCGAAAATTGATTTCCTGCAAAAACCCGAAATCGAAAAGCAGATTGAAATCATACAATCTGTTGTCAGAACGATACGGGACATCCGCAACAACAGGAACATACCCCCAAAGGAGCTTTTGGTCGTATCTGCAAGGTCCCAGCAGGAAACAGTAGATGTTTTGAATCAAAACGCCGAATTAATCGGCCAGTTGGCGAACGTAAAAGAATTCAAAGCCGGTACTGATTTGGTCAAACCCGCAAAGGCCGCAGTGGCAATAGCAGACTCGACAGAGGTATATGTACATGACGCCGTCGATTCGAAAGCGGAACGAGTTCGGCTGGAAAAACAAAAAGAGCAGATAGAAAAAGGCAAAGCGGCGGCAGAGGCAAAGCTGACAAACGAAAATTTCGTCTCCAGGGCCAAGCCGGAAGTTGTAGCACAGGCAAGAGAGAAACTCGCGGAGCTGACCGAGCAATTGGCAACCGTAGAAAAACACCTCTCGGAACTAAGCGGCTGATTTTTAAGGCGGTACTAAAATGGAAGAAATCGAAGTTGAACTGTCCCGGACAATCATAAACGAGATGTCAGACCAGCAGATAATCGTCCTGAAGGAACGCTACGGCCAGCGCAGCTTCCCTATCGTCATTGGTATTGTCGAAATTTTTGCAATCGATCGGCGGCTCAAGAGCATCAAGCCCGCCCGGCCGATGACACATGAACTATTGGCGGATGTCATCGACAGCCTCGGCGCCACGATAGAAAAGATTGTAATAAACGATCTCCGCAACCATGTTTTTTATGCAAGGATATATCTGAGTATCAACGATCAGATAATAGAAATAGATTCACGCCCTTCCGATGCGATTGCCCTGGGAGTCGCCACGGAAGCGCCTATTTTTGTTGCTGAGCATGTTTTTGAGAAGACTGCTGAGTAAAAAAAGTCGAAACCACCAGCAGGCCGACCCCGATACATAACAAGCTGTCAGCCACGTTAAAGGCGGGCCAGTGATAATTGCGATAGGAAACATCGATAAAATCCCTCACGGAACCGCCATTGAAAAACCTGTCATATAAATTACCGCAAATACCGGCGGTCAGGAGCCCAAGAGCAATATTCACTAAAACCTGACGGTTACCGCTGAAATAAAAAATCACCAGAATTACAACCAATGCAATTATCGATACCGCCTTAAGCATATACAGCCTGCCGGCAAATATACCGAAAGCAGCACCGTTATTTAAGGCTGTCACAAGCTGCACAAAACCATCTATAACAGCATAAGAACCGGAATGCTTCAGCCAGTCAAATACCGCCTTTTTGGTCCATAAATCCAGTGCCAATCCGGCCGCCGCCAACGACCAGAAGGTAATTTGTGCCTTCATCGTCGGCAGCTCAATGGGTATCTGTTTAAAAATAGCCCGGCTCAAAATCGGCCGGGTTGCACTTGCTTCTCTCTTATTTTCCGTCATAATAAAGATTTACGATAATTGTATTCCTATTAGAAACGATTCATCATAAGTCGTTATACTATAATAATATCGAACAAATACCGATTATAATAAAAAAAATAACCTCTACGTCAAGAAATAACATTATATAACCCTCTTTTTAACATCCTCAGCGGCTTCAATTAATTTGACATGACCTTTATAAAACTATATCATATCGGCCTTAGGGTGGATTGCTAAGGTATGGACGAGGTTATGCCTCGTCCTTTTTTACGTGAAAGGTCATTTATGGCAAAACAGAAATCAACTTTGAAAAACAGACCATATATGCTGATTATCCGCGACGGATGGGGTTATAATCCGAATCCGGAAGAAGATAAATTCAATGCCATTAAATGCGCAAATACCCCTGTCGACGATATGCTGATGGCCGAGTATCCGCACTGCCTGATTCACACCAGCGGCGAGGACGTGGGCCTGCCCGAAGGCACGATGGGCAACAGCGAAGTGGGACATCAGAACATCGGTGCGGGCAGAATCGTACCGCAGGAATCGGTAAGAATCAGTATGACTATTCGCGACGGCTCTTTCTTCGAAAACAAGGAATTCCTCAACCTCATAAGTTTCGTAAAAAGCCATAACAGCAAGATACATTTCATGGGCCTGTGCAGCGATATCGGCGTTCACGCCCTTTTGGAACATTTATACGGCCTGCTCGAGCTTGCAAAAAGGAATGACCTTAAAAATGTCTTCATTCATGCACTTACCGACGGCCGCGACTCGCCGCCGAACAGCGGGGCCGGATACATTGCCGATATCGAGAAAAAAATAAAAGAAATCGGCGTCGGAAAAATTGCATCGGTCATGGGCAGGTTCTACGCGATGGACCGTGACAGCAGATGGGACCGTGTACAGAAAGCCTACGAATGTCTCCGAATCGGCAAAGCCAACAAGGCTGCCAGCGCCGCAGAGGCGGTTGCCAAAAGTTATGAAAATGAAGTCACCGACGAATTCATAGAGCCGACCTGCATCGTCAACCAGGACAATGAGCCAATAGCAACAATCGATGACGGGGACGGAGTAATATTCTTCAATTTCCGAGGTGACAGACCTCGTGAAATTACAAGAGCATTCGTCGAGCCGGACTTCAAGGAATTCCCCCGGACAACGAAACCGGATGTATACTTCGTATGTCTGACCGAATACGATGCGACAATCCCGGCGAAAGTGGCATTCCCGAAGCCGCCCAAAATGAAAAATATCCTTGCAGCATACTGGGGCTCTCTGGGCATAAAGCAGTTCCGCTGCGCAGAGACGGAAAAATACGCGCACGTGACCTTCTTTTTCAACGATTATACCGAAAAGCCGTTCCCCGGTGAAGACAGACAAATCGTCCCGTCGCCCCGGGTCCGCACATACGACTTGAAGCCGGAAATGAGCGCTTTCGAGGTCGCAGACGTCGTTTTAGAAAGGCTCGACTCAGATAAATACGACGTAGTTATCGTCAATTTCGCCAATCCGGATATGGTCGGTCATACGGGATTATTAGATGCGGCCATAAAGGCAGCCGAGACCGTCGACCAGTGCGTCGGCAAGGTACTCGATAAACTCAGGAGCATGGGTGGCGTAGCAATAATCACGGCCGACCACGGCAACTTCGAGAGAATGTGGGATACCCCAAAGGACCAGCCGCACACCGCTCATTCGGTCGGTGATGTTCCCTTGATTGTCTTTGATGAACGCTTCAAGAACGCCAAACTGCGCGAAGGCGGCAGGCTGGCAGACATAGGCCCAACCCTGCTCGAAATGATGGATATACCGCAGCCCGAAGAAATGACCGGAAAAAGCCTGATTGAACACTAAAATCATTTTATTTTGAATGTGATGTAAGCAAAATTATGATGGCAGTAAAAATTCGATGTTTTCCTGCGATCTAATATCCAATGGGGAAAAAGAAACTACCAACTTGTTTTATTATTGCAGGCCCAAACGGTGCGGGAAAAACCACATTTGCATTACGCTATTTACCGAAAATTGCCGGCTGTCGTAATTTTGTCAATGCCGATCTTATAGCCCACGGCCTCTCACCTTTTGACTCGTTGTCTGCCCAGCTTGAAGCCGGTCGTCTTTTTCTCCGTGAGATACATGCAAATATCGATAAGCGGGTGGATTTCGCTTTTGAAACAACATTGTCCGGCCGCAGTCAAATTAGCTTGATTAAAAAACTTAAGAAGGACGGCTGGCAGATTATCCTGTTTTTTCTGTGGATACCTAATGCGGCCTTTTCTAAAAGCCGGATACACGAGCGAGTTAAGCACGGCGGACATGACATACCTGAAGACACAATTTCCCGCCGTTATCCTCGCGTGATGCACAATCTCGTAAAAATTTATATCCCTCTATGCGATAAAGTTGTATGCTATGATAATTCTGAATCGGAGCCAGTTATCATTTTTGTACAAGATAAAAATGGGCAAAAGATTTCAAATAATGATATATACGAAAAAATTGTAAGGTACGTTAATGGTTACAAAACAAACCAATAAAATGGCAACAGAGGCTCTCAAATGTCTTAGAAAAGCCGTGCGGGAAGAATTAAAGCGAAAGGCATTGCTCGGCCAGTACGTCATCATAAACCGCAACAACAAACCCTGCCGAATCTCCGCCAAACAAGCCCTCAAAATGACCAAATCCAAGTAATTTAACCTATGCTTTTCGGTTGTTTTATCGGCCTCAGTTACTATAAATCGGAATAAATC
>CAZKYP010000236.1:0-5213 GCA_964556885.1 uncultured Pirellulales bacterium
ACGTGCTTGATAAAAAGAGCCTGGAAGCCGCAAAAGAGAAAATCAATTCCGAGCTGGGGCCGCTCGATATCCTCATTAACGGGGCCGGCGGGAATAAGAAGGAAGCAACTACATCGCCGGATCTTTCGTTCTTCGAATTGCCGGCCGAGGCGATACGGTTTGTTTTCGATTTGAATTTCATCGGGACACTGCTGCCGACTCAGGTCTTCGGCAAACAGATGGCCGAAAAGGGCGCCGGGATAATCCTGAACGTCTCCAGCATGAACGCCTTTCGGCCGCTGACCAAAATCGCGGCATATTCTGCAGCCAAGGCCGCTGTGAGCAACTTCACACAATGGCTGGCCGTGCACGTCTGCCAGAACTATTCCAAAGACATCCGCGTCAATGCAATCGCGCCGGGATTCTTTTTGACCGAACAAAACCGGTTCCTGTTGACCGATGAAAAGACCGGCGAGCTGACGGCCCGCGGCCGGACAATCATCGACCATACACCGATGGGCAGGTTCGGCCAGGCTGAAGAACTGGTCGGAACGGTTATCTGGCTGCTGAGCGATGCGGCCAAGTTTGTCACCGGTGTCGTTGTGCCGGTTGACGGCGGCTTTTCAGCTTTCAGCGGAGTCTGAGCGAACGATTATTTAATATTTACTATTGTCTATTGACTTATTGAAAAAGAATAATGACAGACGCCGGACGAAGCATTTGTCCGCGAGTGACAAGAACACAATATCGCAAGATACGTAGAAATAAAAACATAACAGAAAATGGGCACAAAGACACGGCCAAGATGGCCGTGCCACATTATGTATCGAGGCTGCCGCACAATTCTGAGTGAATAAAATTAAATATGGTAATAGAAAAACAAAATAAAGATGGTTCAGTTAGTAATGAACAGGCGAAAGAAACTGTAGGGCGGTTCTTTGCGCAGAACGACTATACCGGCAAGCGAATCCTGCTGATAATCCCGGACAATACCCGCTCGGGGCCTATAGGTGATGTATTCAAAATCATCTACGAATTTATAGGGACAAAGGCGAAGGCCCTTGATTGCCTCGTTGCGCTCGGGACCCATCAGCCGATGAGCGAACAGCAGATATGCACCCGTCTCAGTATGACTGCGGATGAGCGGAATGATAAATATAAATCTGTAAAGTTTTTCAACCATAAATGGGACAAGCCGCAGACGTTCAAATCCATTGGGAAAATCTCAGCCGACGAAATCGAGCAGATAAGCGGCGGCCTGTTTCGTGAAGAAGTCGATGTGGCTCTTAACAGGCTGATTTTCGACTACGATGAATTCTTTATCTTAGGCCCGGTCTTCCCGCACGAAGTCGTAGGTTTCTCCGGCGGGCATAAATATATCTTCCCCGGAATTGCAGGTGACGAGATAATACATTTTTTCCACTGGCTCGGCGCGGTCGTAACGAATCCCCTGGTGAACGGCAACAAATGGACGCCGACCAGAAAAGTTGTGGAGAAAGCGGCCTCATTAATTAAAGTGCCGCGAAAGCTCTTCGCCATCGTGGCACTTGAAAACCAGCTCAAGGGAATCTTTATCGGAGACGTGCTGGAAACGTGGGAAAAGGCCGCAGACCTGTCCGAGCAGGTGCACATCGTATATAAAGACAAACCGTATAACACGGTCCTCGGAATCGCGCCGGAAATGTACGACGATCTCTGGGTGGCCGGCAAGGTCATGTACAAACTCGAACCGATACTCGCCGACGGCGCGACGCTTATTATTTATGCACCGCATATAACCGAGATTTCATACACGCACGGCAAGTGGCTCGACAAAATCGGTTATCATACCCGTGACTATTTCCTAAAGCGCATGGACCAGTTTGCAGGCATCCCAAGAGGCATTATGGCCCACTCGACCCACGTCAAAGGCATCGGTACATTCATCGACGGCGTCGAAAAACCGCGAGCCAACGTAGTGCTCGCCACAGGCATCAGTGAGCAGCGCTGCAAAAAAGTAAACCTTGACTATATGAATCCAAGTGATATAAATATAGCCGACTATGAAAACAGAGAAGACGAAGGCGTTCTTGTCGTCCACCACGCAGGCGAAGTCCTGCACCGACTATCTAATGGATATATACCGACTATACCGAAATAGTAAACCGGCAGGAACACACGAACAAACACTATGCCAGCCAAACTGAACAACAAAAACATCGACATAGAATCTGTTGCAAAGAAGGCATTGAAGGACGATAAGCTGCTGGCTGAGCTGCTTGAGAATCTCAGGATAAAGAACGAAACGATAAGATACAATAGCCACAAGGTCCTGTTTTACATCAGTGAGCAGTACCCGAAAGTGTTATATTCCAAATGGGACTTTTTCGCCGAATTACTTGACAGCGATAACACATACCATAAACTCAGCTCGGTCCAGCTTCTGGCGAATCTGACCAAAGCAGACACTAAAGGCAAATTCGAAAAAATCTTCGATATATTTTATAACCTGCTCGACGACAGGAGCTTTATAACAGCCGCTTATGTTTGCAGCGCTTCAGGAAAAATTGCAAAGGCAAAACCGAAACTGCAGACAAAGATAACAAACAGATTATTAAATATAGACAGGACACATCACGATCCGGAACGCATAGATTTAGTGAAAGGATACATCATCGAATCCTTCAGGGAATATTTCGACCAGGCAAAAAACAAGAAAAAGATAATAGATTTCGTCAGGAAGCAGTTGAAAAGCAAAAGCCCAAAGAGTAGAAAGATAGCAAAAGAATTCATGGAACAATATAGCTAAGAATCAGATGAATCTGACGGTTTATCTGGAAAACAGTGATAGAGCTTATACTTAATTGAAACCTAAAACCAATAATTACAAAACAGGAGTAGTGAAAAATGGCACAAGCGGATTCGACAAGCTCACCGCGAGCTGATATCGGCCTTATAGGTCTGGCGGTAATGGGTGAAAATCTGATTTTGAATATGGAAAGCAAGGGCTTTACAGTGGCCTGCTTTAATCGTACGGTTTCCAAAGTCGACAATTTCATCAACGGCCGGGCGAAAGGCAAAAATATCATCGGCTGCCATTCCATCGAAGAGCTTATTGCCGGTCTCAAGACGCCGCGAAAGGTGATGCTGATGGTCAAGGCCGGATCGGCGGTTGATTCGTTCATCGATATGCTCCTGCCGCACCTCGACGACGGCGATATTATTATCGATGGCGGCAACTCGCATTTTCCCGATACTATTCGCCGCACGGAGTATGTCGAGAGCAAAGGCAAATTGTATATCGGAACCGGAGTCTCCGGCGGAGAAGAAGGCGCCTTGCGCGGGCCGTCAATTATGCCCGGCGGCTCACCACCGGCCTGGCAGCATGTCAAGCCGATCTTCCAGGCTATCTGCGCCAAGACGGACGACGGTGAGCCATGCTGTGAATGGGTCGGCGAAAACGGGGCCGGACATTTCGTTAAAATGGTACATAACGGCATCGAATATGGTGATATGCAGATGATATGCGAGACCTACCAGATGATGAAAGAAGGTCTTGGAATGACCAACCGGCAGATGCACGATTGTTTCGCAGAATGGAACAAAGGCGAACTCAACTCATATCTCATCGAAATAACCCGCGACATTCTCGGCTACAAGGATGATGACGGTAACGAAGTAATCGACCTTATCCTCGACACGGCGGGCCAGAAGGGTACAGGCAAGTGGACGGTCATCGAGGCCCTGAACCTCGGCCAGCCGCTAACACTTATCGGTGAGGCTGTTTTCGCCCGTTGCCTGTCTGCACTGAAAGACGAACGAGTTAAAGCGGCCAAGGCCCTGAAAGGCCCGAAAGCCATATACAGGGGTGATAAAGAAAAGTTCCTCAATGATTTACAACAGGCTCTATATGCGTCAAAGATAATCAGCTATGCACAGGGCTACCAGCTTATGCGTGCGGCAGCATCGGAATACAAGTGGAATTTAAACTACGGTGGCATTGCACTTATGTGGCGGGGCGGCTGTATCATTCGCTCGGCCTTCCTGGGCAAAATAAAAGAGGCCTATGACAAAAAACCCAAACTTGCCAACTTACTGCTTGACCCCTTCTTCAAAAAGGCCGTCAGAAAGGCCCAGAAATCCTGGCGTCGCGTCGTTACTGCGTCAATCAAACTCGGTATTCCAATTCCGGCTATCAACTCCGCCCTGGCTTTCTATGACGGTTATCGCCACGAGCGTCTGCCGGCAAATCTGTTGCAGGCACAACGTGATTATTTCGGCGCCCATACATACGAAAGAGTCGATAAGCAGCGAGGTGAGTTCTTCCATACAAACTGGACCGGCCGGGGCGGAACCACCGCGGCCTCGACTTATATTGTCTAAATAATAACAACTCGTCGCTAAAGAAATTCTGAGTCAGAGAAAATCCGCTCATACAGCTATCTTTGTTAGATTTCAGTATTAATAATGCCGTTTCAGACTTTCCGGCCCGGAACATTTTTCAGCAACGAGCAGTGCTTTTTTGCGCCTTCGGCAGACTTCGATGCAGAATATATCCGCTCCAGGCTCCATCCCGGCCGTCCGAAAAGGAATCAAAACCCAAAGCAGTCGTCTTTATCGCACTCGATGTTTCTGAGACAATAATGATCCAGTCCATCTCATCCAGCCTGGTTCTTATTATAACACAATCGGGCAGGGAGCTCGATGGCATCACATTAATATCATCCGCCCATAATGGTAAATCTAATCTTTTTTTCTTCATATTTCCCCCCGGAAAACTCATATATCTACTATCCATTAAACTCTCCCTCATATACATAAGACAACCGAGGGAGCTAAAAACTCCTTTTTTTATTCCCTCGGTGCCTTTCACACCGAGATTAATCGAGTAGGTAACCCGATCCACATGCTCGGTGCATACGTGGAATATTCAATCGAATCTATCCCTGATTCTTATAACAAAGCGTTCGCCAATGGATAAGTGTTGATTGAAAATTAAGAGATTTTCGAATTATTTATCGAATTATTAACAAAAAAGCATTGATTATATGATAGGCTGCCATTTTTTAGCACTTACTCTCAATAATTTTGTCTCAGGCAGGAGGGAGGCTTGACAAAATTGGTATTTCCACGATAATGTTGGGTATTGCTTTTGACGACAATAGTTGTTATAATTCATGCTTTAATTTGGATTTATCGGTATTCCCCGATAGCTCAATCGGTAGAGCGAGTTCCGATGTATATCGGAATTAACC
>CAZKYP010000237.1:0-2005 GCA_964556885.1 uncultured Pirellulales bacterium
CCTCAAAGCAAGACACAATGCGGTTGCTTAATTTCATCGGCCAGTTAGATTTCGAATTATTGCTCGGTAATTTTTCCATCATTCAGGATATATCCTCTGTCTGTTAACTTCCGTGGAAAATCACCGTGAGTACAAACAACAAGTGATGCCTTTCGAGATATGACAAGATTGACCAGGCTCTCAATAACAGCCCCGGCAGTCTCTTCATCCACATCACCGGTAGGCTCATCCGCAAATACAATCCTCGGACTATTGATCAACGCACGAGCAACAGCGACGCGCTGCTGCTGACCTATACTTAATTCCGACGGCAAATGATCCACCCTATCGGAAAGACCCAGCTCAGTGAGAAGCTCAAGTGCTTTTTGCCGCCGCTTCGAACGAGAAAGTTTCGTATGTACTAACGCCGCCTCGACATTTTCACGTGCGGTCCATGAAGGCAGGAGATTGAAGTTCTGGAAGATAAAACCAATGTTGTCCCGTCTTAACTGTGTCAGTTTTTTAGAACCGAGCTTGTCGATAGATTGACCTGCAATTTCCACACAACCTGAGCTGGGTTTATCAAGACCTGCCAGAATTTGTAATAGTGTCGTCTTGCCGGTTCCGCTTCGACCTCGAATCAGCACAATCTGCCCTGCCTGTACAGAAAAAGTTACACCGGAAAGAACTTCAGTTCGTTTGCCCCGCGAGACAAAACGTTTAGTGACATCGCAACATGAAATAATCGTATCATTCATAGCATTAAAAACAACGCAACAGAGTTGAAGGTCTCTTATATCCGGCCCAGCACGCAGGAATAATCCCCGCCACCAAACCTCCGAATAGTGATAAAATAACAGCAACACACGAAATCCCAAGCCATAATTCCCAGCGGACAGATATGTCCATAGCAACAAGCGGTTTCATGAGTAAAGTCGGTACTAACAATAATACAAGCAAAATTGCAATTACAGCCCCTACTGCTGCCTGCAAAATCGATTCCAGCATAACCTGACTCATAATTCGTCCGTTTGAAAAACCGATAGTCTTTAGAATACCTATTTCCCGCCTGCGCTCAATCATCGAAGTCAACTGTGACATCATCGCAAGCAGTACGGTAAAGACACCGATGGCCACCACAAGCAGCGTAATCGAAATTGCACTGATTCGGTTGGCTTTTGCGGCCGGTTTATAACAGGCATAACTCGATATAACAAGATCGGGATATAATGATTTCACCGCCCGAATAGCCTGGTCCTGCTCTGAGCTTTGGCCGACTTCCACAAGGATAAGATTAGCTTGTCCTTTAAGTGAGAATTCCGGCAGTTGTGAATTCACTAATCCCTCGGCATCTTCATACAACATGTAAATATCCGACTTGGCGGGACGAATGCCCGGATTAATAATCCCGAGCACGGAAAATTCCTTACCTGCTATCGGGATAGTATCCCCAACATCAATTTGTCTTAACTGAGCATAGGCCTGCTCCAGCAAAACCTTGCCCCTTCCATCACCCTCGGCGAGAAACTCTCCCTTGACGATATCCGTAGCCGCACAACATGTCGTCCCTACAACCATCGAATCATCGGGATTAAAGCCCCCGATAGTAAACAAGTAACCATCGTTAGGATCGCGAAATCTGTACTGCAAATATGGTGCGGCTGCGGCTACGGTGGACAGATCCCTGATTTTATCTACAAATTCATGCGGCATCAGATTAACCAACATGCCGAAGGCCACGAATCCTTCGCTTTTTATTTGTTCATTCATAATGGCCTGGCACGGCCCGCACGAAGCCATATTTGCCGGGGAGAAAACAACAAAATGTGTCCCTGTGTGATCGAGAATTTTAGAACTGCCCTCCTTCGAAGCCAAAAGGATACCAACCAGCACAATCATGCTCGTCACAGCCAGAGAATATCCCAGGATGTTGATTATTGTCCGGGCCTTTCGACGGCCAAGCTCACACAATGCATATCGAAGTATATCCATGATTCACTAAATCAATCCGAAATAATTATTGACT
>CAZKYP010000237.1:2105-5101 GCA_964556885.1 uncultured Pirellulales bacterium
TCCTTGACGCGCATTATTTAAAGGCAAAGAACGAAGTCCCTTCCCTGAATTTCCCGCTACAATACAGTTTGTCATTACAAGCTCGCTGTCATTACTGACTTCGACACCGCAGTCGTCATTTCCTGCTACAACACAGTGACTTAACTGCAATTCAGCTCCTGAGCAACTGATGCCTGTTGCTCCACCACCGATTATTAATCCCTCAAGTTTGACTTTTCCGCCCGGTAAAACCTTTATTACAGGCGACTGGCCTTCCCCGGAAATTGTGGTAAGAGAAACAATCGCAGAATCCTTTGGATTGTCGCAGCGAATTGTCAATTCCTTCGCAGGTATAATGATATTCTCTTTATACATGCCCGGCGAAAGAAGGATTGTCTGGCCGGAATCGGCAAAGTTCACAGCGGCCTGGATGGATGTGAATCGCTGAGATGTTGTGAGATTGGAAACCGGCCCGTTCGGATCCGGCAGGAACGCCTCGACGCTCACCCAGTATACGTCCGCAGTACCGGCTGCGGTGCCGGAATAGAATAGATACTTATAATCCGGGGATATATAGGCCGAACTTTCCGTTCCCGACGTATTGATGGTTGGGCCCAGGTTCTTGGGATCCGTCCAGCCGCCCTGCCCATCAGGGAAGCTCACATACAAATCAGAATTTCCGAAACCACCGGGCCTGCCAGACATAAAAACGATATAATCTTCATTCGGGCCGGGGGCAGGGCCGCAATCGCCGCTGCTGGTGTTCAGGTTGCGGAAATTAACTGCCTGTGTGAACTGCCCGTTTTCATACAGAACTTTCCATAAATCACATCCCCCCACACCGCCGGAACGCCATGAGCAAATCCACATGTTTCCAAGAGTCGAGACATGACAGCTCCATTCGGCCTGAGAAGAACTCACCGGCGAGTTGACAACCGTCGGACTTGACCAGCCTGTTGACGTTCGAGTTACCCTGTAAATATTGGGGGAACTCATGCTGAAATACAAATATTGATCGTCATTGGCCAGACTCGGGCAGAGGGAAAGATTATTGGAAAATGAAGCCCGCCTCGGTGTCGTCCATTGCCCATTTTCATAGTGGGTTTCAAAAATCTGGTAGCTCGACCAGTTCGAAGTCCTTGTGACAAAATAATATTCAGTCCCGTCTTTAGTGAAGCAAATGTTGTTTTCGTAACGGTTGGACAGACTTACAAATCCGGGAGCGAAAATCTTAGGGACCATACCCGGCGGTTCCTGGCCCATATAAGGGGCCGGTTCAGTATTATCCGCACCGGCATTCAAGCCAAGCAAAGCTATTATCAACGATACGCAACATATAAACCATATTTTTCGAGTTACCATTTCCTTTTTCCTTTCCAAAACAGTTAAATTACAAGGTATATTTATTAGGATTAATCCTGTATTTGGCGAGATGTTTCACTTTTTTTTCGCTTTCTGATATCCCGTCAAAATGCCGAAAAATCTCGAAAAATATTGAAACGCAAAGAATATATATGGGATAATAACGATTAAGTTATAATATGAAGATAGATATAAACACTATCAGGGCCGCCCAGCGCGGTGAATCCGAAAGTATGGCCGATTTATCTATGGTGGCCAACAAGCGGGCCTTCACATACATATACCGCCTTACAATCGATTACCACTTATCCCAGGACCTGGCCCAGGAGACAGTTCTGGACCTAATCAAATCCCTCCCGAAACTGGACTTCGACCATACAAACTTTTTCTGGTCGTGGCTGTACCGTACGGCCCTCGGAAAGGTCCAGCATCATTTCCGGGCACAGGGCAATAATAAAATCCGCAAAAATACGACCCTGGATAACAGTAAACTCGAAAGATATCTGGCAGGTTTCGAAAGCGGTATTAATACATTGATGAAAAAAGAAATGAGGAAGGCCGTTATTGATGCCATGCAGAATGTAAGGCTGCGATATCGAAATATTCTCACGCTCCGCTGCCTGGACAATCTCTCTTATACAGAAATCGCTGCCATATCCGGAGGAAGCGAACTGCAGGCAAGGTTATTATTTTTCCGAGCCAAAAGGTCCCTCCAGCATGAGCTTGCAAGAAAAGGCATCAGAAGAGACCAGATTCTATCGGCTTTGGGGGTCTTCGGGGTCCTTACCGCTGCAATTACTGACAACGCCGCTGCGGCTGCGTCAATTTCCGCCGCTACGTTAACGGCCGGCTCCGCCACAACTTTTCTCGGAATCTCGGTATCCAACATCGCCGCAACGACTGTTGTCGGCATTATCACTTTGTCAATCGTCACCGGTGTCATTATAAAACAGATTAACCGTTACAAGCCCCCACCACTAATAGCACCGACGCTGACATATGTAAATCCAATACCACACCCGTTTGAAAATCTGCTGTACCTGCTGGATAGAAATGAGTTCTCCGGCCCGACACAGGTAACTAATTCAGGAGATCCCGACGGTGACGGTTTCATGGTAGTTGACACTTCCATTGAAAAAACAACACCGTATATATCCACGCCCGATGAAGCCCTCGTGCAGGACACCAAAGGAATTCTGAACCTGATCATGCCATATAATCACTGGGTCGAAGTAGAATTTGACGGTCCGATTGTAGACGGTCCCGGCCCGGATTTGTTCTATACTGGATGGAACTGCAGGTCAATGCGTGTGGTCCTTATCGACGAACAGGGGCAACAGTTTATGCTTCCGATTTTGAACTGCCTGCCGGATTGCCCGGCGAGATGTTTCTGCAATCAAATCGCCCCATTCGATTTGGCCGATTTCAATCTGGATTTCACACCCGTCAGAGTCCGTCTCCAGGGTATCTACGGCATGAGCCCGTATAACGGCTTCCAACTGTCACTCGTCCGAGCAAGAATCGCAAACCAGCAAGTTGAACAAAACGATATGAATTAACAGACACATGATTATGTGCAGTTTATTTAAGGGAGGCGAAAAATCGTTCGAATCTGGGGAGGAAATTGCCGGTAATATCGAAAGAGCCTATTACGC
>CAZKYP010000238.1:0-5095 GCA_964556885.1 uncultured Pirellulales bacterium
AGTGTTCGAGATGCGAACGCAAATGTTTTTTTAAAAGTGACGTCGGCCAGGAGTCCCTTTATGCACACAGCCGACCATTTATCTTCGATAACAAACAAAAAATGTCCAATCCATCCCTGACAGCCGCCCGCGGCCTCGAAACCATAACAAACTTCAAATAGTTCTAATGATCAAGTTGTTATGAAAATACACTTCATTTCATTTTTATCCAGAATCGTGAAGAGTTTACATGACATACCGAAATGAATTTTTCATGAATCTACGACAGCTTATCTTGACCGTTCGCATCTAAAATGTTATAGAATAAACCTAATCTAAAACATTTATTTAAGGTATTTCATTGGAGCTGATATGCGATCGAGATATTCATTCTTTTATATCCTTCTGGTTTTGTGCATTTTGTTGGTTTCTTTGCAAAGTATAACTGTGGCCGATGACGGCTACCGGCTTTGGATGAAGTATGATAAGATTGCTGATCAGGCAAAACTTGCCGAGTATCAGAAGCTGATTTCATCTGTTGTTGTCGAGGGCGGCAGCCCGACATGTCAGGTAGTGCGAGGCGAGCTGCAAAAGGGATTAAGCGGATTATTGGGAAAGGACATTCCGGTTTCGCAGGACGGCTCGGTGGTTGTCGGCACGACAGAAGACTCGGAGCTGATAAGAGGTTTAATAACACCGGCCGTATTTAAGCGACTGGGGCCGGAAGGTTTTTTCATTTCTTCGACTACGATTGATGGAAAGCCCGTGATTGTTATCGCCGCCAATAAAGATAGCGGCCTGTTGTACGGGGCCTTCCATCTGTTAAGGCTCATTCAGACAGGGGCCAACCTGACGACTTTCGAGCTTGTCTCGACACCGAAGATACAATATCGACTGCTCAATCACTGGGACAACCTGGACGGCTCCGTTGAGCGGGGTTACGCCGGCAAATCGTTATGGAAATGGGACGAGCTACCCCAAACAATTGATCCGAGGTACGCCGACTATGCCCGGGCGAACGCCTCGCTCGGAATCAACGGTGCGGTGCTCAACAACGTCAACGCCAATCCGCAAATTCTCAAGTCAGAATACCTTGTCAAAATTGCGAAGCTGGCCGATGTATTCCGGCCGTACGGTATACGCGTATTTTTGTCCATCAATTTTTCTTCTCCCATCAAAGGCAATTTCACGCTGAACCGGCGAAGAGGAGGAATAGGCGATTTACCGACGTCCGACCCGCTGGACCCGAATGTACAGCGGTGGTGGAAGGACAAGGCCAAAGAGATTTATGAGTATATTCCCGACTTCGGCGGCTTTCTGGTCAAGGCCAATTCCGAGGGCATGCCCGGCCCGCAGGATTACGGCCGCACACACGCCGACGGCGCAAACATGCTGGCCGACGCCCTCTCGCCGTACGGCGGCGTAGTCATGTGGCGGGCCTTTGTCTATAACGCCGACACCGACCCGGACCGGGCGAAACGTGCATATATGGAGTTTGTTCCTCTGGATGGGCAGTTCCGTCCCAACGTTTTCGTTCAGGCCAAAAACGGCCCTGTCGACTTTCAGCCGAGAGAACCGGTCCAGCCGCTCTTCGGCGCCATGCCGAAAACGCCGCTGATGATGGAGCTGCAAATCACGCAGGAATATTTGGGCCATTCGACGCACCTGGTATATCTTGCCCCGATGTGGAAGGAATATCTCCAGTTTGATTTGTTTGCCAAAGGTCCCGGCTCTACGACGGCCAAAGTAGTTGACGGGACTTTGTTCAATTATCGCATGACCGGCATTGCCGGTGTCACGAACATCGGTGATGACCGAAACTGGTGCGGCCATCTGTTCGCACAGGCCAACTGGTATGCCTATGGCCGGCTGGCGTGGGACCATTCACTCAGCGCCGAGCAGATTGCGGACGAATGGATAAAGATGACACTCAGTGCGGATGAACAGGTCGTACAGAAAATCAAGTCGATGATGGCCGGTTCGTGGGAGGCCTGCATCAATTACATGACACCGCTCGGCCTGCATCATATTATGCAGGAGGGCTTTCATTACGGCCCGCAGCCGAGTTATGCAAGGTCGCAGCGACAGGACTGGACGAGCGTCTATTATCACCGCGCCGACAGCAACGGCATCGGGTTCGACAGAAGCTCGACCGGCTCCAATGCGACAAGCCAGTACTTTTCGCCGCTGCGTGAGCAGTTCGATAATATCGAAACTTGTCCGGAAAAATACCTGCTTTGGTTCCATCATGTCCCGTGGGACTATAAGATGAAGTCGGGCCGCACTCTTTGGGACGAATTGTGTATTAAGTATTATTCAGGGACGGCATACGTCGATAAGATGATTGAAGACTGGGCGAGCCTCGAAGGTAAAATCGACCCGGAAATTTTCGCACATGTAAAAGGTAAATTAGAGCAGCACAAAAAAGACGCTATTACATGGCGTGACACCTGTATAAACTATTTCCAGAAATTCAGCAATAAACCTGTACCAACGTTGAATTAATTTCGTTATTGAAAACCTTAAAAAGAATTGGAGGCAATCATGGCCAGAGCGAAAGCACGTCACATCTTAGTTGAAACGGAAGAGAAATGTGAAGACATAAAGAAGCAAATTGAGGACGGGGGCGATTTTGCTGAATTGGCCAAGGAGCACTCCACGTGTCCTTCCGGCCGGCGGGGAGGAGATTTGGGCGAGTTCTCACAAGGCCAGATGGTCAAAGAGTTCGACGACGTCGTCTTCAGCGGCGACCTCGGAAAAGTCCACGGTCCCGTCCAGACACAATTTGGATTCCATCTTATTGAAATCACAAGCCGGAGCTGACCGAACAATAATTTTATGGTTAACCTGGATAATTTTAGAACTCAAAGACTCACCGCCGAACGCCTGCGTTTGGAGCATTTCGAGCTTATTTTCCAGATGCATCAGGACGAAGAGATAATGGCCTACCTCGGCGGGAAACGCTCCCGGCGTCAGACTAAAAATTACATGGCGTTTGCACTGGACCACTGGGACAAATACGGCTACGGGATATGGATTCTACGCGAGATTGCTACCGGTGATTTCGTTGGACGGGGCGGCCTGCGAAATTCCGAGTTGGGCGGCAAACCTGAGGTAGAGATTGCTTACGGTCTTATGCCGCAATTCTGGAACAAAGGCCTGGCAACGGAGCTTGTCCAAAGTTTATTGGAAATTGGACAGTCTGATTTGGGGTCGACACGCCTGGCGTGCGTGACGCATCCAGACAATATCGCCTCGCAGCGCGTACTGGAAAAAACCGGTTTTCAATATGAGAAGATGGTAGATTTCAAAGGCAGCCCGCATTTACTTTATGCATACTTAAAGAGATAATAATATGCCTTATGGAAGTGCAATATTTTTAATAAAACGTTAAAATGGGAGCCTGTATGGATGATCAACAGCACATTAATATGAGATATATCTGGGCGATTTCCATAACTGCGGCGATGGGCGGGTTGCTCTTCGGGTACGATTGGGTGGTCATCGGCGGGGCCAAGCCGTTCTATGAGCCGTTCTTCGATATCGTCGATAAACCCTTTCTGCAGGGCTGGGCGATGAGCAGCGCCCTGGTTGGGTGCCTTTTCGGAGCTGTTATTTCGGGAATGCTGACCGACCGCTTCGGCCGCAAACGTTTGCTGATACTCGCCGGCTTTATGTTCACCATATCTGCTGTCGGTACCGCTCTGGCACGAGATTTTATGATATTTAATATCTTTCGCTGGCTTGGTGGAATCGGAATCGGCCTTGCGTCGAACCTTTCGCCTATGTACATCGCTGAGGTGTCACCTGCGGCGATGCGCGGCCGCTTTGTTTCTATAAATCAGTTGACGATTGTCATCGGAATTTTAGCCGCCCAGCTAATCAACATGTTGATCGCCAGAGAAGTACCGGCGGATGCTACTGTCGAATTTATTCTCAATTCGTGGAACGGCCAGCAGGGCTGGCGATGGATGTTCGGGGCCGAAACCGTGCCGGCTGCGGCGTTTTTCCTGCTGATGTTCTTCGTGCCGGAAAGTCCGCGCTGGCTCGCCAAATACGGTCGCGATGAAGAGGCCCTGGGAATACTAAGTCGGATAGGAGGCCGAATTCACGCCGAAGCGGAAATGGCTGAAATCAATAACACACTGGCCGCTGAGGAAATTGCGCGTGTGAACTTCCGCGACCTGCTTGAACCGAGGCTGCTGAGAATTGTCGGGCTTGGTGTCTTTTTGGCGGTCTTTCAGCAGTGGTGCGGCATCAATGTTATTTTCAATTACGCCCAGGAAGTATTTCAGGCCGCCGGTTACGGCGTAAGTGCAATTATGTTAAATATTGTAATCACCGGCATTGTAAATCTTTTATTTACGTTCGTTGCCATCTATACCGTGGACCGGTTCGGAAGGCGCATCCTGATGCTCATCGGCGCCGGAGGGCTGGCCGGGATATATGCAGTATTGGGACTGGGATATTTTCTTCAAAGCCAGGGAATACACATGCTGATATTGGTGGTCTTGGCAATCGCCTGTTATTCGATGTCACTGGCCCCTGTTACGTGGGTTGTGATATCGGAGATTTTTCCGAACCGCATTCGTGGTGCGGCCATGTCGATAGCAGTGTTCTCTCTCTGGGCGGGTTGCACTGCTCTTACTTTTACGTTCCCGACCTTAAAGAGAGTACTTGGGGCGCACGGTGCGTTCTGGCTCTACGGGGCGATTTGTGTTATCGGATTTTTCGTCATAATGTTCAAACTGCCGGAAACAAAGGGAAAATCGCTGGAAGAAATCGAGAAAGAGCTTATTGATTAGATGTAATCGTATAGAACAGGAGAAATAGTGAATTCCAGGCGGATAATTCAGGATGCTGTTAATCACAGACAGCCCGAACGCGTCCCGATAGACTTCGGGGGTACGGGACAGACCGGCATACATGTCAGTTGTGTCCGGGAGCTTCGAGATTATTACGGACTTGAAAAAAGATTCATCAAGGCGTATGAGCCGTACCAGATGCTCGGTTTGATAGAGGATGATTTGAAGGAATGCATCGGCATCGATACGCAGGCCGTCGATATCGGCTATACGATGTTCGGCTTTCGTAACGAGAACTGGAAGGAATGGAA
>CAZKYP010000239.1:0-5067 GCA_964556885.1 uncultured Pirellulales bacterium
CTGTATCAGGCTGGACGATTATCGCAAGTTTATGAGACGCCGCAGCCCGAAATGGAAAACAGTGACACTACCTGCGGACAAATTCCGAAAGTGCGCGGTACATATCGAGGAAATTTTCCCTTGAAGTATCTTTAACAATAGAAAAATTTTGGAGGTAACAAAATAATGAACAGGAATCTTTTAGCTATGGTTCTGACAGCGACTTTTTTAACCGGCTGCGTAGCCGTTCATGAATCCAAGCATACCAGGGATAACAATCCCGCCGGGATATGCCCGTACGCTGCGGCTGCTAAACCTGCACAGGTTTTACGTCACGTAGTACTGGTAAAGTTCAAAGACGGCACCACCACGGAACAAATCAGGCAGATAGAAAACACCTTTAGTGCGATGCCGAGCAAGATTGACGTAATATATGACTACGAATGGGGAACCGATGTGAGCGTCGAGAATCTTCAGCAGGGATTCACGCACTGTTTTATATTGACATTCCGAAGCGAAGCCGACAGAGGTGTGTATCTGCCGCATCCGGTGCACAAGGAATTAGGGACATTAGTCGATCCATATCTGGACAAGATTCTTGTGGTCGACTACTGGACAAAACAATAAAGCCCGAAAGGAGCTTGCCATTTAGTTTATTCGGTTGATTGCATATTAATGGAAACAAAAGGCGGGGCGGAATTTCCAAAAAAAAGCAAAAAAATATTTAAAATCGTCACAAAACGGTAACATTTTACCGGCATAATTGCACATATATTGAAGAATTAACAACAGAAAAATGTAGAAATATATTATAATAGTAGCCATAAGTGATTTATTTCTTCATTCTTTGATGAAAAGTGCAGTTTTTTTAGAAATCACGTAACAAACTTTACGGTCATGCGTTATATCTAAAAAAGATGTATGAATATTAAATCGGTCCTAATCTACTGAAACAGAAAGGTTTAAGAGTGAAAAAATCCCGCATAGTAACTATAACGGTTGTTATCGCAATTGTTGTGCTTATAGGAATCGTAGCGGCCAAAAAGGCCCAAAACAAGAAATCAACCAATTTCACAACAGTTCAAGTCGAGGTGGTTAAGTACGGTGAGCTGATAGAGCTCGTCAGCGCACCCGGCGAAATCGAACCCAAAACAAAGGTGGAAATAAGTGCAAAAGTGTCCGCACGTATAACAAAGCTGCCATACGATGAAGGCGACAGAGTAACCTGCGGCGACCCGAATGCAAATCCACCCATACCGGCCTCAATTCTTGTGTGTCTGGACTCAAAGGATCTGGAAACCCGGCTTGCTTCCGCAGAGGCGGGTCGTGCCGCCCAGGCCGCACAGACTGAAGTGGAAAAGTCCAGGATTTCCGGCCAGCAGGCCAGCCTCGTCGGCCTTGAAGCTTCACTCAAACAGGCTCAACGCGACATGGAACGGCAACAGGAACTGCTGCAATCAAAGGATATAAGCCAGGCCACTTATGACCAGGCCAAACTCAAATATGACGATCTTAAATCGCAGTACAATTCGTCCAGGCACTCTATACAGTCGGCAGAGCTTAATCTTGTAGTATTGCAGCATAATCTTGAGGCCGCCGACGCCGCTATCGATCAGGCCCGCGAGGCCCTCAGCCATACGATAATTAGTTCTCCCATGGATGGTGTGGTAACTGTGCTGAACGCCGAGGTGGGAGAGATGGTGATGACCGGAACGATGAACAATGCCGGGACGGTAATTCTCGAGGTGGCGGACTTAGCCACAATGCTGCTCGTTGCTCAGGTCGATGAAGCCGACATAGGTAAACTGGCCGTCGGTCAAAAAGCGACGGTTTATGTCCAGGCCTTTCCGGATGATGAGTTCGAAGGAGTTGTTCATTCGATTGCATTAACACACAGGCTGTCATCGACCGGCACGAAATATTTCAAGACGGAGATATTGCTTAAGGGCGATGTCCAAAAATTGTATTCAGGCCTTACCGCACATGTAGATATCGAGACCTTAAGGCACGAAAATATAATTTGTGTACCCAGCCAGGCTGTCATGGGTCTGGCGGTCGACGATCTTCCCCTGGATATCAGGGACAACTGCCCGGATGTTGAAAAAGACAAGACATATACACCGGTGGTATATCGATACATCGACGGCAAAGCAGTCGTTACACCCGTCAGGATTGGGCCGAGCAACCTGACACATACGATTATAAAATCGGGAGTTAGTGAAGGCGACAAGATAGTAATCGGACCGTATAAAATTCTCGAAGGCCTTAAGCATGATGCAAAAATAAAAGACGAAAGAGAGCTGGAATCAAAAAAAGACGCCAATGACATTGATGTTAAAACTGATCCCAACAAAACCGACCCCAATAGAACCGATACCAACAGCATAGATACCGAGGCTGATAAAAACTAACGACAATGACGACAGAAACTAAAAAGGCGATAATTCGGCTGCTTGACATCAAACGAATTTATAAAGTTGGTGTCGAACTTATACATGCACTTGACGGAATAAACCTCCAGTTTTTTGATAACGAATACATCGCTATCATGGGCCATTCCGGCTCAGGCAAAAGTACTCTCATGAATGTCCTGGGCTGCCTGGACAGGGCCACTTCCGGATACTACGAGCTTGACGGACAGGACACCACAAAAATGTCCGATGCGTCCCTGGCCCGCGTTCGCAATGAACGGATAGGTTTTGTGTTTCAGTCGTTCGAGCTGCTCAGCCAGCACAGCGCGCTTAGAAACGTGGAGATGCCGCTGATTTATTCGCGGAACGGCTGGATTTCCAGAAGGAAACGTGCCAAAAAAGCTCTGGAGCGAGTCGGACTGGGTGACAGAATCAAGCACAAACCGAACCAGCTTTCCGGCGGCGAAAAACAGCGCGTGGCAATCGCCCGCGCCCTTGTCTGCAATCCGAGCATTCTGCTGGCCGACGAGCCGACCGGAAACCTCGACAGCAAAACAAGTGAAGATATCCTTGAATTATTCGACCAGCTCCATCGCGAGGGCCAGACAATAATTATGGTGACACACGAAGAAGACGTGGCACGCCATACAAAACGAATAATTAGTATGAAAGACGGCCGCGTTCTGAGCGACCTTTCGGTGGAAGAACATATCAAACAAAGTCACATTATGGAAGATAATCCACAGGAGATCCAATCATGAGAGCCCTGATTCGCGCACCAATAGTATTTATTAGTCTATTATATCAGAGCATATATCTCGCAATCGGCCAGATATGGGCCAACAAGACCAGGAGCATGCTGACGACACTTGGGATTGTCATCGGGGTCGCCTCGGTGACGGCCGTGATAGCGGCTCTCAGCGGCCTGAAAGCAAAAATACTGACACAGGTCCAGTCATTCGGCACTAATACAATATTTATATCACCCAGACGTCCGGACAGCGGGCCATTGCAACATGCCTCGTGGTGGCAGATTCGATTTGAACCGGAACAATTTGACAACATGCTCGAACACTGTCCCTCCGTGGCGCGATTCGGCCGCCAGACCTGGGTCGGAAATTATAATGTAAGTTTCCGTGAAAAGTCGGTCGAAAACGTGACTGTCCGCGGCGTCGAACCGGCCTGTCATAAAATCGACAGCCGCCCCGTTACTATCGGAAGACCCCTTTCTGTTATTGATGAAATGCAGGTGCGGCAGGTCTGTCTGATTGATCCGAAGCTGCGAAATGATCTTCGCCTCGATCGAGATTGCATAGGCCAGCCGATTCTAATCGGTCACAATACTTTTTATGTTGTCGGTATGCTCGAACCCAGACCGGAAAATGTGTTTGGCGGAGGGAACCAGGAAAATTCCGAGATATTTATCCCATTCAAAACGGGCCTTAAGATGCAGCGGTATCCATCCGTCTGGACAATTGCCGAAAGCAAGACCGCAGAATCCACGGAAGATGCTCAGGCCGAGATACGCTTCTTCCTTCGCCGGACACGCCATATTAAACCCGGTGAGCCGGACACGTTCAATGTCGAATCACTCAAGAGCGCACTTCAGACCTTCAATGAAATCGCAGGAGTGGTGACAATGGTCGCCGGAGGTATTGTCGGTATCTCTCTGCTCGTCGGTGGTATAGGCATTATGAATATTATGCTCGTATCGGTATCGGAAAGAACAAGAGAAATCGGACTGCGAAAAGCCGTAGGAGCGAAAAAGAGCGCGATACTAACTCAGTTTCTAATCGAATCCATAGTTCTTTGCTTTGTTGGTGGACTTGTCGGAATAGGTCTCGGCCAGCTTCTGACTACGGCAATAGCTCACATCCCGAAAGTCGAGCTCGACATGGCGTATATACCAGTCGGGGCAATAATACTTGCATTCGCTTTTTCAGGCTGCGTTGGTATCTTTTTCGGGATGTTCCCTGCAATAAAAGCCGCCAGACTTGATCCTATTGAGGCCCTCAGACATGAATAGACATCAGACAGAAGGCAGATTACAGAAGGCAGAAGACAGAAGACGGAAAACAGAATTATGTTTTTTTCTTTGTTTAATATTACTTCTTACAGGCTGTAAACAGTTCCCGGACGATGAGTTTTACACAATCAGTATTCCACCGGAGAAGACACATCAAATCGAAACACTTGAACTAAAAGAAAGCAAGGCCGAAGAAGAAATCCTGCCGGACGTGAACGAAGCACCCGCTACCGAGATGAAACTTACATTAGAAGAATGCCGGGCAATGACTTTAGAGAATAATCTCGATCTTAAAGTCCAGTTAATCAATCCTACCATCGCCGCACAACAGGTCAGCGAGCAGGAAGCCCAGTTCGAAGCGTCTTTTTTTACTCAAATGTCATACGAAAAAAGCGATACACCTACTTCATCAACTCTTAACTTATCGGGTTCAAAAGCAGATTCATCCAGTACAGATATGGGTGTTGAAATGCCTCTTCGGACCGGTGGTACTCTGACTTTCGATTTGATTGACACACGTAGGAAAACAGACTCTAATGATCCGAGATTCAATCCGGCGTATGGAGACAATTTCTCAGTATCTATTAGTCAGCCGTTGCTTAGAAATGCAGGCAACAGAGCCAATACAAACGCCATTCGAATCGCCGAGTA
>CAZKYP010000240.1:0-3306 GCA_964556885.1 uncultured Pirellulales bacterium
CCATTGTACCAGCTTGTCCTGGTTCCACCGCGGCTGGAAAAGCTTGTTTCCTTGAATAGCTCGCCGCGACACAGCATAATTTTTTTAAACCAGTTGACCTCTTCATCAGTCCATTTTTGGACTAATTGTTCAGCAAGCAGGGATGGATTAGAATCTTCAGCCTGGTTCTGTACCAATTGCTCGACGTCTTTTTTGAAAGCATCGAAATCTGAAAGCTCGATATTCAAATACTTTTGCCGCAGTTTGATCTGATAGCTTCTGACGGACTCGTTCCTGGCCTCCAAGAAACTAAGGAAATCCTCAGAATCCTCTGCCTGCAAAGATAGCGTAGCAATCAGTACAATTAGAAATATTATTAGAATTTTCGTCCGCACCATCATTATATTCTCCCATTGCTATCAAACATTATCTGTTCACACCACTAAAAAGCAATACCATATCCTCTAAAGTAAGAGACAAATATAGGAAGAATTTGTTACGGTGTTTTTTGAAAAAGTGGGAAAAATATCGAAGTGAATCAACAAAAGACCTTGCCGGTACCGGATTTATAGTTAATCCGATTAGAAAGGAATCATTTTGTTGCGTACCAGCATTTTTTGCCTTTTATGAATGCGGCGGGGCCTTGTTTTTTTAGTTTTCGCAGGTTTTTCTGCATAGCCGCACCATGATGCGGCTCGAGGATTTTGAGTTTCTCACATGTGGGGAAGTCATCGCACTGCCAGCAGCCGTCCAGCTTTTTCTTTCGGGCGCAGTTTCTTATCTTGCATTGAGGCGGGCCGCCGTTGCCTTTACAGGTCCTCTTGCAGCGGAATTTCACCATCGTACCAAGCAGCTTATAGCACTTTTCGTAGTCTTTGAATTCCCTGAACATCGGTACCTCACCAAGTGCATCGGCCAATAACTCGAAACGATAGTTTCTTAGCTCTTTCCGAAGGTCTCTCGCCAGGTCCGCCACGGTCCCTTTATACCCGAAACAATCCCCGCAATATAAGCCGCAATACGCGATTAAATCCTGCTTCTTCATAGCCATCCGAACACTCCTGAAAAATTATTTAATCCGAGTTGCCTGCTTGTGCCTTGCGTAGGATGAGATCGACGATTTCCTTCGGTGCCTTGTCCGGCGAACCGGAATCGAACGGCGGGGCGGGATCGTACTCGATAGCAAGCTGGATTGTCCTGGCTGTTGTTTCTCCAGCGATAAGACTCGTTAGTGTAAGTGCCATGTCAATTCCAGCCGACACTCCGGCCGAAGTGACTACTTTGCCGTCGATAACTACTCGCTCCTTCTGCGGCTCAGCGCCAAAATTAGCAAGACTTGATAAACACATCCAGTGTGTAGTAACTTTTAACCCTTTGAGAATTCCGGCCGCACCGAGCAGCAGGGCACCTGTGCAGACCGAAACTGTCCATTTAGTATTTGCATGACAGTTTTTTACCCAGTCGATGACTTGTTTATCTGAGGTTAATGATTTGATACCCTGGCCGCCAGGGACCAGAAGGATATCCGGCTTTTGCACTTGTTCGAGGCTGTAATCGGCAATCAGTTTGATCCCGATGTCGGTTGATTTTGGTCCCTGCTCCTTGGAGGCATATTTGATGACGGTGCCCGGAACCTTGGATAGCACCTCGCACGGCCCGACTACATCAAGGGCATTGACATCATCGTATATTAGAACAGCTATTTCCATAATTTCATCTCATAAGCCATCAAATCCAAATAGTCAATTCAAATCCCTAAAAACCGCATAAGAACGGCAAACATGGTAAATAATTTACGAACCACATATTTGAATCAGGAGTATAAATATGTAGAATGCTAATTTATTAAGAAATGAGGTGAATGCCATGGAAGCTAAACATAGATTATTTAAGAACTTATCAATAGTATCAATTCTGTTATTATGCGTTGCCGTCATCAGCCTGGGCGGCTGGGCGGCCAATTCGAGACGTCAAACAGCAGGTCCCATCAATCATATCCTCATCAACAATTTCGACAGAACGGATAATCCAAGAGAAAGTCTGGTATGGGCTGTTGCAGGCCAGGCGGGCCGGACGGAATTAAGGCAACAGGGCGGAGTATCTTTCCTGCAAATCGAAGGACCCGTCTCCGCCCAAAACAACTTGAAAATTATTGGTTCTAAGGCTAATATTAATGATGCCGACGACAGTCTTGATACCGCTGTTTACGAAGGTATATACTTTAAGGCGAAGGGCGCCGCCGGCAGATGGATAGTGGGATTCTGGATAGATGCAGAAGGTGGTGCACGGCTTTACCAGGCCCCGCTTGATCTGAAAGCCCAGTGGCAGGAGTACCAGTTGCCGTTTCGCATGTTCCGCGCGACAAATAGTATCAGGCCTGCGGACAGCATGGAACTGGTACGGATTGAAAGCCTGACCAGCGTGCAGCCGCAGACGCTGGAGATTTTCCTCGATGAATTTGGATTTTACAGGGAGCATAAGATGTATAAAAAACTGACGGCCGCAGAAACACGGGTAATCGTTCAAAAAGGAACCGAACGGCCATTTACCGGCGAGTACGACGACCATTTCGAAGAAGGTATATACACATGTAAGCGATGCGATGCGCCACTTTATAATTCGACATCGAAATTCAAATCCGGCTGCGGCTGGCCGAGCTTCGACGAGCAGATCGAAGGCGCCGTCAAGTGGCAGCCCGATGCCGACGGCGTTCGGACAGAAATACTCTGTAACCAGTGCGGGGCGCATCTGGGCCATGTGTTTTTAGGGGAGGGTTATACGCAAAAGAACATACGTCATTGCGTAAACTCCATTTCGATGAACTTCAAACCGACGCCCGAGGAAAAAACCGCCAGGGCGATATTTGCCTCCGGCTGCTTCTGGGGAACGGAATATTATTTCAGCAAAGCTCCCGGCGTAATTTCAACAACAGTTGGTTACACGGGTGGTCACGTTGATAATCCGACATATCAGCAGGTATGCACCGACCAAACAGGACATGCAGAGGCAGTCGAGGTAGTATTCGATACGACCAAGACAAGTTACGAGCAGTTGGCGAAACTGTTTTTCGAGACGCATGATTTCACCCAGCTCGATAGGCAGGGTCCGGATGTAGGCAAGCAATACCGCTCCGCCATCTTTTACCTGAATGACGAACAAAAAGAGATTGCGACTGAACTGGTCAAGACCCTCAGGCAAAAAGGTGATAACGTCAAGACCGAAATAACCGCCGCTGGCAAATTCTGGCCTGCAGAGGATTATCATCAGGATTATTACGATAAGAGCCATAAGACACCTTACTGTCATATATACAGAAAAATATTCTAA
>CAZKYP010000240.1:3406-5006 GCA_964556885.1 uncultured Pirellulales bacterium
AATTTGTGCGGATGTATTGTCAATAATCTGACTGGTAAAAATTTATGTTCACATGCCCGGAATGTAAAGTGCCGTTAAAGAAGAAGGTCAACTCATTTGGCCTGTTTTGGGTATGCCCCGTATGCAACAGCCTGGGCGGCGCCGCAATAGGAATCATATTCTGGTTGGTTGGCAAAAAATCGTTTTCTGAAACAGCTGTTATTGCTTGATTATCTGGTTTGATAGAGCCGAATCTGAGATTTTATCAAATAAATTGAATAATCAGATATAATAATTACTTTAAACTATTTTGTTGAGGTTCATAAAATGGAATCTGAAATCGAAGAAAATAATGAATCGGGCGAACAGGGAAATGAAACACCGCTTTGTCTGAACTGTCTGAAGCCCGTTGATCCGCTATATCATTATTGCCCACACTGCGGCAGGGCGGTCGGGCAGTTTACTCCGATTATGCCTTATGAGAGTATTATCTGGCAGGCGGATATCTGGGGACGGATGTGGCGGCAGATGTGGTCACGCGAAATCTCTTTTACAGGTCGTCTTTTTCGTTTGTTCATGATAATATGGTGGGCTCCGGTTATGCTTCTTGGATTGATACCAAAGCTTTGGCAAAGAATAAAAACAGATTCCGACACTGAATGTGAACATGATTTTAGCGGCCGTGATAATAAAGATAAGGAAGGATTGTAAAAATGCCGGTTTATTTTATTGCCGAGATTCAGGAAGTACAAGATAAGCAATCTTATTTAAAATACGCCGAGGCCGCTTTCGAAATTGTTAAAAAATACGGCGGCAAATATCATGTCAGAGGGGGCAGCGCCGTTAACTTCTTCGGCGACTGGAAGCCGGGCAGATTGATAATTGTCGAGTTTAAAAGCCGGGAACAGTTACAGAAATGCTTTCAGTCGGCAGAATACCGTGCAATAGCGCCGCTGCGTGAAAACTCAACCACCGGCAGGGCGATCGTAGTCGAAGGAGTTTAATTCAGAAAGACTCAAGTAAATGCAAATCACCGAACGTATACATGCGCTGAAAATTTCATTCAAAATTCCCATAGCTCCGGACGTAATGCTGGATAGGTTCGTATATGTCTACCTGATTTTCGGCAAGAACATATACCTCATTGACTCCGGCGTGGCCGGTTGTGAAAATATCATTTACGAATACATAAAAACACAGGGCCGAAAGCCGGGGGAGATTTCCGCCCTTATCCTGACGCATGCTCATCCTGACCATATCGGGGCCGCGATGAAAATAAAGGAATTTACCAATTGCAGGCTTTTTGTCCACGAGGCCGAGGCCGACTGGGTCGAGGATACGCAAAAGCAGTTCGAGCAGAGGCCGGTTCCCGGTTTCTCCGGACTCGTTGCAGGCTCGACTTCTGTAGATGAAAAATTGCACGATGGAAGTTATCTTGAGTTGGATGAAGATGTGAAGCTGAAGATTATCCATACGCCGGGACATTCGAAAGGCTCGGTCTCTATTCTTTATGAAAGTGAATCAGCTTTATTTACCGGAGATGTCCTGATTGCACCGGGCGATTTACCGATTTATGAGAATATTGTCGATTTAGCCGCATCCATCCGCAAGCTGCAAGCCC
>CAZKYP010000241.1:0-4942 GCA_964556885.1 uncultured Pirellulales bacterium
TGGTATGGCGTAATAATACTATTCGGTGTTTGTTGCATTTGATTCTTGAACAGATTGTGTCTGCTGGAATTGAGCATGTCGGAATCGTAGTTTCTGACGGACAAACCGATGTATTGAAAAAGTATTTCAATTCAGTTGTAGCAGGTGATTATGGCAGGTTGCCGGCTCATATTGAATATATCACACAGCCTGCTCCGGCCGGTTTCGGTGATGCGGTACTACAGGCCGCGTCTTTTATTGGTGATGATCCTTTTATGTTACTGCTGAGTGATCACTTACAGGTTGAAGAATACGGTGAACCAGCATGTACAAAACAGGTAGCCGGAGCATTTGATTCTATGAACGCCGTTGCTATGATAGGGGTGCAACAGGTCACTGTGAATGAATTGTCAAAAGTGGGGATTACAGGCGGAATCAGAATTAATGAAAATATTTACCGTTGTAAAAAGTTCATGGAAAAACCTGATATGCTGACAGCACAGCAGGAACTTGTGACCGATGGTTTGCCTGAAGGATCTTTTCTGGCGCATTGTGGCATATATGTTTTCACCACTGAAATTTTTGATTGTCTTTTGCATGTCAGCAAAGCGGCTCAAAGGGCTGGCAAGGAAGTTGAGCTTTCCGATGCACAATTGCTTTTATTGAATAGATACCCGGAGCAATACTTTCTTTGTGAAATCGCCGGGCGGGCGTATGACATTGGAACTCCCGCCGGATATGTCAATGCACAAACAGCATACACTTACAGTAACAAAAAACTGCCGAGTAGTATTTCACAACCATATAATCAACATCACAAAGTCATTGTTTGAATTGGTGGTGTCAACATAATCATCCAGAATCTTATTTTCAACTGAATAATTGGTGGCCTGAAAATGAAGAATTGTGACACAAATGGAACTGATCGTGCGGAGCTTTTTGTGCCGGGACGGCTTTGTCTGTTTGGAGAGCATAGTGACTGGGCGGCGGATTACAGCATCCATCCTGGTTTCTGTATCGTAACGGGCACCGACCAGGGCATAAGGGCGTTTGTTAAACCGAGCGATCGTTTTATAGTCGAGACGAGATTGCCGGATAATTCAGGAAGACCAAGCGGCCGGATACGGCAAATGAGCTGTCCTTGGGATGCCGAGAGTTTGTTGGCCGCAGCCAAAGATGAGACGGAATTTTTCAGGTACTGTGCCGGTGTAGCTTACGATGTACTTAACAGGTTCAATCTAAAGATGGGAATTGATATTCGGATAAGTTCGATGGACCTGCCTTTAAAGAAGGGGGTGTCAAGCTCCGCTGCTGTATGTATTCTTATTGCGAAGGCTCTTGATGAAGTGTACAAACTCGGCTTGTTTCCTTATGAGCTAATGCAGTTGGCTTATCATGGTGAAAGACTTACCGGCAGCCAGTGCGGCCGTATGGACCAGGCGTGTGTATATGGAAAAACGCCTGTTCTGTTGACTTTTGAAAAATCAAAAGGTGTTCGTGTAGAGCCTATTTCTGTCAACAGGACGATTTATATGTGTTTTGTCGATCTGGCGGGAAAGAAAGACACGGTTGAAATTCTCGGTGATTTACAACAAAATTATCTGAAGGACAAGAATCTGCAAAAAGCACTGGGCGAGGACAATGAGCGAATTACACGCATGGCTTATCGGGCAATTTCGGCCGGTGATGCCGAGAAGGTTGGGGCATTGATGGTTGATGCACAGCATAATTTTGACAAATTCGTTGCGCCCCATTCTCCTGAAAATTTATCAAGTCCTCTTCTGCATAGTGTTTTGAATTATGAAGGAATCGCCGAACACATTTATGGCGGCAAAGGTGTAGGCAGTCAGGGCGACGGGACGGCACAGTTGGTATGCCGCAGTTCCGCGGACAGGGATATAGTGACGGCAAAAGTCGAATCTGCATTTTCTCAGATGCAGTGTTTTCCTCTAACGATTTCACAAACTGTTTCAAAAGCTGTTCCGGAAACTAAACGGCAGGAGCTTATAACTGTTGATACAGGCTCTCGTAAAAAGCCCAAAGAACCTGCATACAATCAGCCGTAAAGATTTCTGATCCTCTTTTTCTCACCACGCATTATTTCCTCTCTTAATCCCTCATTTTTTACATTTAGGCTGAAACTCCGCGCTGAAAGTTGTTGACAGCGGCCGTATCAGCAGATTATCTTTAAGAAAATTGAGATATGCGCCTGTAGCTCAATTGGATAGAGCGTCGGTCTACGGAACCGAAGGTTATGGGTTCGAGTCCCTTCAGGCGTATTTTACTTTCATCGGAAAAAGCTTTTAGTTGCGGATTGAGACCGTATTTTGCTTATACTCACTGGCTATTGACTGCTGTGTTTGGCAGACCGGGCGTACCTCCGGTCTGTGAGCTTGCCGCCCAGTTGCCGGCTAGTGAGTTATCCTGTTTAGGATCTTTTAGCTCGAGCGATGAGCCGCTTCCGTCCGGCAGGGTCGGCCATGGTGCTTTATCGTTAAACTCAACAGAATGATTGTCGCTGATCACAATAATTTAAGATTCATTTATAATACTGATTTGTGATACCTATTTTGGCATAATAATCCTTGAAAAATTCGTTTCTAACAGGTACATTTTCAACAGGTATAAAACCTGGTTGTTCAGGTCTGCAAAAAGAGGGCGGAGCTTAGATCGACGATGATAGGACGCCGAGGGGGACGGAGTCTAAATAGTTGATCATCAATATATCATTAATGAACTTACAGGGGTGATCTAAGTTCATTCATTTCTTTATATCACATTAATTTCACGAATTTTCAGCTTTTTGAATAAAAGCCGGGAGTTACTCTGTCTATACAAACAACCCAACAGGTATTATGTGTAAATTGGGCAGCTTCTGCAATATCATATTAATAAGTTGAGATTAATGTTAAATAACATAAGTAAGAGGAGTAAATTATGAGAATAAATAAGTTTCTAATAATTGTTTTCGTGATATGTATATCAGCTTGCAGTTTTACGGTTGATGCCAACAGCCAGGCTCAAACGGAAAAGCGTTACGTTATCACGGATTATAGTGCGATTGGCGACGGCCAGACCATAAATACCCAGGCAATTCAGGATGCAATTAATAAATGCGCCGCCGACGGCGGAGGAGTGCTTGTCGTACCGAAAGGAACTTTCCTTTGCGGCTCGATATTTTTCAAGCAGGGCGTCGACCTTCTCATTGAAAAAGATGGAGTATTAAAAGGCACGGACAACCCGGATGATTATCCACAGGTTGAAACTCGCTGGGAAGGGGAGGAAATGGTTTGGACGGCGGCCCTGCTGAATTTCTTCGACATGACCGATGTTGATTTGACCGGAGAAGGTACAATCGACGGCTCCGGGGACAAGTGGATGGACAAATTCCCCAGGGGCAGCCGCGAGCTGCGCACCGGTCGGCCGCGTCTTATTGCTATCCAGAATTGCAAAGATGTAAGGGTTTCCGGTTTGTCGCTGAAGAACCAGGCCTGCTGGGGATTATTCATTCTCTATTCGCGAAATGTTCTTGTAGAGAACCTGACGATTCGCGCCGAGCACAATATTATAAGCTCCGACGGCATTGATGTGGATTCGAGCCGGGATGTGCTTATCACGGGCTGTGACATTGATGTAAACGACGATTGTATTGCCATCAAATCCGGAAAAGACGAAGACGGACGGCGCGTCAATCGTCCGGCCGAAGATATCATCGTGGAAAAATGTCACTTCCGCTACGGACACGGTGGTGTATCTATGGGCAGCGAGATGTCCGGCGGCATCAGAAATGTGGAGATTCGTAATTGTATTATGGATGCCGACAACTGGGCGCCGGTCCGTTTCAAATCTCAGCCAAGCCGCGGCGGCGTGGTGGAGAACATCACTTATCGTGACATCCAGCTTAAGGACACTCGCAAGGCATTCGAATTCAATATGGCGTGGCGCATGGTCAATCCGAAGCCGCCGGCGGACCCGCTGCCGGTTGTCCGAAACGTTAAGATTATAAACGTGTCCGGCACGACAGCCAACGTCGGGGACATGCATGGCCTGGAGGGCAGCCCTATTGTAAACGTATCCTTTGAGAATTGTCGTATTAAAGCCCGGCGCGGTTTTGTTCTTGAGAATGTCAGGGACCTGGACATTTCCGGCCTTACGATTGAAGTCGAGGAAGGGGAGGCTATAATACGCAGAAATGCCCAGTAAGAATCTTCTGTAAAGATATTGTGATTCGCTAACAAAAGCAGGTTTTTTTTGAGAAATGCCATGATTAGAAAATTAATATTTGCCGGATTATTATTTTGTATGCTCAATTCCTTGGTGATAGCTGGAGCATCGGGTTCGAACACTTCTCAGATTGACCGACATGCTTTGGTGATACGGCATAATGTCACTTTGAGTGAACCCAATTCACTAACTCCTCTCAGCGTGGGTAATGGTGAGTTTGCATTCACCGCCGATATCACAGGCTTACAGACATTTCCGGAGTTTCATGAACGGGGTATGGCGATTTGTACTCAGTCTCAATGGGGATGGCATACTGCACCTAATCCGAACGGGTATAAAATGTCGGATGCCCTACAGTATTATGAAGTTGCGGGACGAAAAGTCCCATACGCATCAGGTGGCGGCGGTTCGAGGGGATACTCACAAGCGGCAAACTGGCTGCGGGCGAATCCTCATCGTCTGCATCTGGGGCAGATCGGTTTTTACCTGACTAAAGCCGATGGCTCTAAGGTTGGAATTAATGACCTGCAAAACGCTTCTCAAACTCTGGATTTATGGAGCGGCCTGTTGAATAGCAGCTTTGAAATAGAAGGCAAGCGTGTTCAAGTTACAACCGTCTGTCACCCTGAGCTTGATATACTTGCAGTTCGTGTCGAGTCTGACTTGATGCAGGAAGGTCGCTTGCAGATGGCTTTGGCCTTTCCATACGGCAGGGAGGATTGGGCGAATGCCGTGGACT
>CAZKYP010000242.1:0-4938 GCA_964556885.1 uncultured Pirellulales bacterium
TGGATTGTTGAAATCACGTCGAAAGTGCCTTTTTAGGCAAATTATAAACTTTCTTTTTTATTAGACTCTTGCGGAAAAAAACTTGCAGGTTCCTGAATCGGCCTTTATAATAATAGGCTTAAAATAAGAATGTAAATAGAAAGAATGGTTAAGGACGTATAGGAAAGGTTTGTCCGGAAGATGTTGACGAAGCAGGATAAAGAGAAGATTATAGTTGATTTTGAGGTTCATGATGGTGATACCGGTTCGCCGGAGGTGCAGATTGCACTGTTAACTAAACGAATCAATGACCTGACAGAACATTTCAAAACTCATAAAAAAGATCATGCATCAAGGCGTGGTTTGTTAAAAATGGTCGGGACCCGATCGGCATTGCTCAAATATGTGAGCAAAAAGGACGTCAATCGCTACCACAAAATAATATCCCGGCTTGGCTTGCGCAAATAATGGAATAGAAAATCGGAAACGGATTATCTATCCTGCATTGAAAAGGTGCAAGCTAATAGTCTTTTTAGTGCCGGATAGTACAAAAGAGGTAGCTTATGTTTGACGTGTGCAGAGTAGAAAGAGAAATCGGGGGCAGAAAATTATCAATCGAAACGGGCAAGATAGCCAGGCAGGCCGATGGGGCCGTGGTAGTTCAATACGGAGATACCGTTGTTCTTGTGGCCGCAGTGACCGCGCCGCCCAGGTTCGAAGAAATAGATTTTTTCCCCCTTAGTGTCGATTATCGAGAAAAGCAGAGTGCGGCCGGCAAATTCCCCGGCGGCTTTATCAAGCGAGAGGGCAGACCAAGCACCAAGGAAATCCTGACGGCCCGTCAGATTGACAGGCCGATTCGGCCGCTGTTTCCTGAAGGTTATTTCCAGGAAGTCCAGGTTATCGCGAGCGTTTTAAGCGCAGACCGCGAAAATGATCCGGACATTCTGGCAATGATAGGGGCCAGTGCGGCTCTTACGATAAGCAAGATTCCTTTCATCGGACCCACCGGCGCCTGTCGATTAGGCAGGGTGGACGGCCAGTTCATTATCAATCCCACGCACAAACAGAGCACCGATGGTGAACTGAATCTGCTTTTGGGCGGAAATAAAGATGCAATCAATATGATTGAAGTCGGTGCAAAGGAGCTGCCGGAGGAAACAATAGCCGAAGCCATAATGGTTGCGCATAAAGTCATAACTCAGGTCTGTGATTTAATCGAAGAGCTCCGCCGGAAAGTCGGTGTTGAAAAAGAAATGATTCTCACCGAAATAGATGAGCAGTTGTATTCGAAAATAAACTCACAGATATCGGAAAAACTCTATGAGCTTAAGCAGATACCCGACAAGCAGCGGCGAAACACGTCTGTTAAAGAGCTGTTCGAGCAGGTGATGGCTGAATATGGTCCGGAAAGTGGATTAAAGCCGCTGAGCGATGATGATTCTGAAATCAGCGATACATCCGACGGCGATACCCCGGTTGTGGGTGATGTCGCGGAAAAATATGATAAAGCGATGATAAAACGTATCCTGGATAAGATCGAAGGTCAGGCTGTGAAAAAGCTGCTGTTGAGCGGCAAGCGGTCCGACGGGAGAAAATTCGACGAGGTACGTCCAATATCGAGCGAAGTGGCGATTCTGCCCAGGACACACGGTTCGGCCTTATTCACGCGAGGGGAAACCCAGGCTATTGTGAGCGTGACTTTAGGGACGATTAGAGATGCTCAAATCATCGACGGTCTGCTGGAGGAATACGCACAAAACTTCACCCTGCATTACAACTTCCCGCCGTTTTCCGTCGGTGAGGTCAGGCCGATGCGGGGGCCGGGACGCAGAGAAATCGGGCACGGTGCCCTTGCCGAAAAAGCGCTGGAGCAGGTGAGGCCTCCCGACGAGGAATTCGCTTATACTATCAGGATCGTTTCGGATATTACCGAGTCGAACGGTTCCAGCTCGATGGCTTCGGTTTGCGGCGGGACGCTTGCCCTTATGGATGCGGGTGTTCCGATTAAAAGACCTGTTGCGGGCATTTCGATTGGTATGATCAGCGACGAAAGCGGCGGACATAAGCTGCTGACCGATATTATAGGTGAGGAGGACCATTTTGGAGAGATGGATTTCAAGGTTGCCGGGACGGTTAACGGGATTACGGCGATACAGCTCGATATAAAGGTCGAGGGTTTGGCGCATGATGTTATGGTCGAGGCACTTCAGCAGGCGAAGGCGGCCCGCCTGGAGATACTGAAAAAGATGGCCGAGACTATTGATAAGCCGAGGCCGGAATTGAGTGTGTACGCACCGAAACTGGTGAGCATAGAAATTGATCCCGAGCTTATCGGCAAAGTCATCGGTCCGGGCGGTTCCGTTATCAAGGGCATTCAGGAGCAGACCGAGACGACAATCGAGGTCGAAGAGGACGGGACTATTTATATTAGCTGCCTCGGCGGGGACGGGCATCTCAAGGCCAAAGAAATTATCGAAACGATCACGCGGCCGCCTGAGGTTGGGAGAATATATCAGCAGGCGAAAGTGGTATCCGTAAAGGATTTCGGGGCCTTCGTCGAAATTATTCCAGGGGTGGAAGGACTTTGCCATATCAGCGAGCTGAGCGACGGCTATGTCAAGAACGTCGATGATGTCTGCAAGGTGGGCGATTTGATACCTGTGAAATTGATATCCATCGACGATCAGGGCAGGTTGAAACTTTCGCGCAAGGCCGCTCTTGCGGATAAGGGCAAAAAAGAAAAAGCCGATGGGAAGAAATAAATCCCGGAGCTGACGACCGAGTTTGTTTTCAACATTTACTGGAATATCGCACATTGCGTTATATCCGGACAAAAAATCCGCACCTGAATCGAAAGAGGTCAAAGGATATGGTTCCATTGCGGGATGCAAAAAGCGAGCACAATGGACAGCTTGAAGAGTTAAGCCGCTTGACGGGCGAACTCGCCCATGAGATTAAAAACCCACTTTCGAGCCTGAAAATAAATCTAAGACTTATCAGGGAGGAGCTTGAGGATTTTTCCGATTCGGAAAACGGCGGGTTGGCGGATAAGGCCCGCGGGTCCCTGGCAAGGGCGGTCAGGAAAATAGCAATTGTTCAAAAAGAGGCCGACCGGCTCGAACAGATTCTCGACGGCTTCCTGCGTTACGTCGACAAAACAAAATTGCAGCTTGCCGGCGCGGACATCAACGAGCTTATAAGTGACATGGTCGATTTCTATACGCCGCAGGCCGTCAGCCGCCGGATAACCATTCGCCATGTTTTACATGACGGACCGCTCGTTTGTAAGGTCGATGCCGACATGCTGAAACAGGTCATACTCAATCTGTTCATCAACGCCCAGCGGGCCATGAGCACCGGCGGCGAGCTGATAATAAAAACATCCCAACGGAACAAATTCGCAATCATCGAAATCAGCGATACCGGCATCGGCATCGAGCCGGACCGCCTGCCCTATATTTTCGATGCCTTCCATTCGTTCCGCCCGCACGGCAGCGGCCTGGGCCTGCCCATCGCAAAAAAAATCATCGATGCACACAACGGCGCGATAACCGTCGAAAGTGAGCTCGGCAAAGGGACATCGTTCACTATAAAATTGCCCGTCGAGGCCGGGTGAGGTAAGCGGCGTGAAGCAGAAGGCTGGAATAGTTCTGGTTGTTGACGATGAGCGGGACCATGCCGACGGCATCGCCGAGGCCCTTGAGAAATACTGCTCGAAGGCAATCGCCGTTTACAACGGCAGGGACGCGATCGAAATTCTGCACAGCCGGCATGTCGATATCGTCGTGACCGATTTGAAGTTAGGCGGTGACATTGACGGCCTGGACATCCTTAAAGCCGCCAAAGAGCAGGACGGCCGGACCGAGGTAATTCTGATAACCGCCTACGGTACCATCGATACCTGCAAGGAGGCCATCAAGCAGGGGGCCTACGATTATCTTGTCAAGCCGATCGACATCGGCCAGCTTCGCACCCTTGTCTCCGAGGCCGCACGAAAAGTCTCCGCGGCGTCCACTCACCACACCCAAAGACCCGGTGCCGACGATGACGAATTCATATTCGAGGCGGTCAAGGGCGTCAGCCCGGCGATGGAGGGTATATTCGAGGTACTGCGGCGGGTCTCGCCGACAAACATATCCGTCCTTATCGAAGGCAAGTCCGGAACCGGCAAGGAATTGCTGGCCCGGGCGATTCACAATAATTCAAAACGCTGGGACAAACCTTTCCGGCCGGTGAACTGTGCCGGCCTGACCGAGACGCTGCTGGAAAGCGAATTGTTCGGCCATGCCAAGGGTGCATTTACCGGTGCGGCCGAAGACCGAAAGGGCCTGTTCGAAGTGGCCGACAAGGGCACGCTGTTTCTCGATGAGATTGGCGATATGGCCCAGAATTCGCAGGCCAAGCTGCTGCGCGTTATCGAGGACGGTATTGTAGTACCGGTCGGCTCTACAAAACCGGTCGTTGTGGATGTTCGCATTATCAGCGCGACCAACCAGAACCTGCCCGCCCTGATAGAGGAGAAAAAGTTCCGGCAGGATTTGTACTTCCGCATTAAGGGTGTCAATATTACCCTGCCGACCCTGCGCGAGCGGGCCGAAGATATCCCGCTGCTCATCGAGTATTTTCTCAAAGAAGCCGTTGAGGAAGTCGGCTCCGATGTTTCCGGTATAACCGATGCGGCTAAAGAAATATTGGTTAATTATGAGTGGCCGGGCAATATCCGCCAGCTCCGCAACTGTATCAGGACGATGGTCGTAATGTGCGACCATGAGAAACTCGATGTCCAGGACATCCCGCCGGACATCTCCCGCAGGCGCCAATTGCCCGGCAGCTTAGATAGAATCGGTGTCGGCCCTTCGACTTCGCTCAGGACAAGCCTTGCAGGTATGCCGCTAAACGAGCTGGAAAAGCAGGCCATCGCCGAGACGCTCGCCAAAACCGAGGGCAACCGCGAAA
>CAZKYP010000243.1:0-4918 GCA_964556885.1 uncultured Pirellulales bacterium
GAAGCTGATCAGAATGGCAAGGATGTCCCTTCGTTTAATCTTTTGTTTAAGTATCAGGACCGACAGCAGCACAAGAGTCAGCGGCCAGACAAAATTGAGCGGCTGGGCCTCCTGGGCAGGCAATATCGAATATGCCTTGAAAAGAACAATATAATACAGAAACGGATTCAGGAATCCTAAAAATGCCGAGCGTGCAAAATCCTCTTTTGAAAGGGTACTTAATGAGCCTGCTTTGCCCGACAGCAACAACTGAAGAAATAGAACGGAGCACGATACAAGTGAGGCGCCCAGAAGCAGTGACAATATAGGGACATTAAGCAACTCGGACGAAAGGCAAATCTTAAAAGCAGATGCGGAAGTCGACCAGAAAAGAACGGCAAGCAAAGCACAAACGTATGCCTTCTTTTGTTTATCCATACATTATGTCTCACAGTGACAAATCTCGGCGAGCCCAGATTATGCCGCCGGCAACGGTAGAAACGACAAGAAGCGACAGCAGCACACACATGTCACAAACAGGCCATGCAGTCGGATGTGACATTTCCTGCCCGTCAACGTAATGAAAGATAGTCACCGGCTCCAGGAATTTCATCCGAGGCCACCACTCGGCTACAAAGGAGATAAAATAGTTTATGACCAGATATACGACAGTAACACCAACAGCAATTCCACGACTGAAACACGCCGCGGCCAGCAATGCAACTCCTCCTGCTGCACTGGCAAGTATTCCACCGACAATTGCAATCTTGAAGAAGAAGTACAGCGGAACCTTTTGACTGAACTCGTATATATTCACAGCGGTCACCGTTCCCAGAAACATGACCAGTACCAGGGCATACATGCCGATTACGGTAATCAGGCCGGCGCATATATAGACCTGTGTTTTCGTGGCATTGCGGCTCAGGATAAGCTCCATCGTTCCTTTCTGCACCTCGCCGGCGAGCAGGCCAGTCGGAACACCAACGGCAAAAATCATATATAACGTCAGGACCATCGGATGCTGATAACCAATTGCAATAAGTCCGACGATGTTGCCCATACGAAGCGCCTCGCCGCCCAAGAGTGTCTTAATAAACGGCGGCAGGACATTGAGAAACTGTAAGAACGTTTTTACATTTTCATTGTCATGGACTATTCCGCAAACTGATATCTGAAACAAGAATATGACCAATGCAATGAATCCCCAAAACGGCAGAGTACGGACTGTCCAATACCTCAGCAGCGGCCAGGGAAAACTCGGATGCAGGTTATCTTCCATGATCGTCCTCCCGCCGGTAGTATTGGATAAAGGCGTCTTCGAGCGATGACTGTGGTGTGGCGATTCGCTCGACCGGAAACTTTGCAAGCCATTTGAGCACAGCATCGGCCGAACCATGATAAGTGACATCCAACGCATTTGAATTCTCTCGGACTACTTTCACGTCCTGCGGCAGGTTTTCAGATATCACAGATAGCTGGGTTCCTTCGACGAACCAGACTTTGAATCGTTTTTGGCCCTGCTGCACGATTTTCGAGATTGGAGCAAGTTCTATTAGTCGGCCTTCGCGGAGTATTGCGGTCCGGCCGCATATTGCAGCTACCTCGCTGAGGTCATGGGAGGAAAGTAATATAGTAGCTCCTGCATCAGCGGCTTCTCGAATCAAATCAAGTACAATTTGGCGAATGAGCGGATCAAGCCCAACCGTCGGTTCATCTAAAATCAACACATCGGGCTGATGTTGAAATGCATAGATGACACCGACCTTCTGGCGGTTGCCTTTCGACAGAACGCCGACGCGCCGATCCAGGTTCAAATCGAGTCTTTCGGCCAGTTCATTCTGTCGCTTGCTTACTTCATCGCCGTTGCCCAGTTTGGCGAGCAATGTAAGTGACTTTCTGGCCGCTCGCCAACCCCAGATGCGAAACTCACCGGGAAGATAACCAATGCGAGAATGATTCGTAGCCCGCCCCGGAATAACATCCCTGCCTAATACACTGCAACGGCCGCTTGTAGGTCTGAGCAGGCCCATAAGACAGCGTATAGTTGTCGTCTTTCCCGAGCCGTTCGGTCCGAGATAGCCGAATATTTCGCCCTTTTCGATATCGAAGGATAAATCCTCGACGCCGCGTGCCGGGCCGTAGTTTTTAGTCAGTGCCTTAATCTCGATAGCTTTCACAGTAAGTCCTGTCAATTATCCTGAAAGATTCTCAGTATATAATGTCGTTTGAATACTGAAAAAGTTCCGGTTGAATTCATAAAAAACCGGAACAGCGGGGTATGGTAACTTGTTATTCGTAATTGGACAAGACGTTTTTGGCAATGCCTTCGCTTATTATACCGTCGTTAAGAAGGGTGTTTATGGATTCGACCATTGTGACCATCTGATGTTTCTTGCCTGTTTCGATTACGGACCGCAGGAAGAAGCTGCCTTTTCTCCTGATGATATTCTTCGCGGCGTTAGTTACGACCAATACTTCACAGGCGACTCTTTGTTTACCGTCTACCGTCGGAATCAATTCCTGATGGATCATTCCCTGTAGCGATTCGGCCAGAAGAAACCGCAACTGACTCTCATCGGAAGCGGGGGCGTAGCTCAATAGTCTTTCTATAATTTTGTCGATTGATATGACATGCAAAGTTGAAAAAACAAGCACGCCGGTTTCGGCCGCAGCCAGGGCAATCTTGATGGTCTCATAGTCCCTCATCTCACCGATTGCGATGACATCCGGATCCTGTCTCAGTGCGGCCCGAAGACCCGTATAGAAAGATTGAGTATCTCTGCCGACTTCCCTTTGCCGGACGACACCGACTTTATTGGTATGCACGTATTCGATTGGGTCCTCGATAGTGACAACGTGTTTTTCGGAAGTCGAATTAATCTCATCAATCATCGCCGCCATAGTAGTTGTCTTGCCCTGGCTTGTGCTGCCGGTTATCAGGACCAGACCTTTGGTTCGCTGAGTGAGTTTCTTTACGACTTCAGGCAGGAACAATTCATCTATCGTTCTTGGTCTTGTGGCGAGAATCCTGATGGTGGAACCGACCGAACCGTTGAAATATCCGACGTTTATGCGATAACGTCCCGACTCGTCAGCCAGCATCAGGTCGAAATCCAGATTCTTTTCGAACTGTGTCCGCTGACTTTCAGTGAGCAATTCAAGGGATATCTGTCGACTCTGCTCGGCGGTCAGTTGCTCTTTTGTGATGGGGACGAGCTTGCCTCCAACCCTGAATAAAATCGGTGCTCCGGCGGAAATATGTATATCTGTGGCGTGTTGGGATTTGGCATGTTCCAGTAATTGCTTTCTGCTTATCATGGCTCGATTTTATAAATGTATTTATGCCTGAGGCTTTGCCTGCCGCGGCTGCACGACGTATTGATCCGTATTTCCGGTTTACTCTCCAGCGGAGTATATATCGTAACTTCCAGGGCCGACTCGCGAATATTCAGATCGTTCACATCCAATTGTATCATCCTGTTGGTGTTCTCGCTATCATTATTTTCAACAATCTGCTTTGCCCATGCTACTCCGCTGGCTTTCAGATTCCTTTCATACGCCTTTAGGTATGTCGAACTGGTCTGGAAATACATTGTGTTTACCGCGTTGGCCAAAACAGCCATTACAGCCGCCATGAGTGCCATCACCATGATGATAAGGTAGAAAACGAATCCTTTTTTTCTAATGCTTTTCATATTCAGAAAGCCCCGACAAAAAACAGGTGTGAATTAGCCAGCTTTTCTTCCATACGGTTATTAGCCTGGAGATTGATATGAGTCCTGATCTCCACGGCGGCATTCGTACCGTTGATTTTATATAGTCGCCACTGAATCTCCGCGTCAAGCAGCGGCCAGACTGTTCGGTCTTGAGGTGCTTTGCTGTCAATGTTCTCGAGCCTGCTTCTTGCTATCTGTCCGTCTTCAATTTTATAGCATATAACGTCGTCCGCCTGTTCAATTAGTAACAGCTTATCTCCGGTAGTATATCCCCCGGCCGACTCAGGCAGTCTCTTTGCCTGATCGATATCCTGCTGTAACCTGTCAAGCATATTCAGCACCAATTGATTTTCCTGGGGCACACGGCATGACCTGGGTATGTCACTGGCAAGTGACTTGAACAGTTTATCTGCTGTAATAAGCACAAGCGGAAAAACAGTGATTATCACTAACATCTCAATTAATGTGAATCCTTTACGCATATTTATTGTGCCTCTGAAACGGTTAATTCGTTTTCATGAATGTATCTTGCCATTTGGATTTTGACATCCAGGCTGTAGCTTTTACCGGTTGCCGTCACCTCTACTAACTTCAATCCCTGCCATTGTCCCTTGCCATCCGATTGCTTAACTGAAATATCTATCTTCGGCCAGAGTCTCTCCAATTCATCATCTGAAATTTCTTTACCTGTTGCTCCTATACTGTCAAGTGTGGCTTGTGCTGCGGCGATGCAGCGCTGCCTGGTAAGCTGGTTGTGATTGAACCTTGCCAATTTATTCAGTGTCAATCCAAGTCCGACAAGTATAATTACCAGCACTGGTATCCCAATAGCGAGTTCCATCGTAAAAAAGCCGCTATTTCTATTTTTTTCAATTAAAATCATATTTGACACTTTCCAGTTTAAGGTATTATCGAGCCTGACAAACTATTGATAACCTGGATACCGGGTAAAAATATCGAAAGAACCACGAATCCGACAATAAATCCCATCGCGACTATAACGCAGGGCCACATAATGCAGCGTGCAAGGTTGACCGAATAGCTGTAGCTGGAGCGGTAGAACGACTCAAGCGTTTCCAGTATCGCCGGTGTGTTGCCCTGGTTGATTTTATCGTCGAATGCCCAGGCTACCGGTGCACCTATTCTGCATTTTCTGGCCGCTGTGGAAACATTTTCACCTTCTTCGACCTTGCGAAGCCACTTGCGCAATCGCTTCTTGAAGG
>CAZKYP010000244.1:0-4912 GCA_964556885.1 uncultured Pirellulales bacterium
AGTATGGGAAGATTCTTGTTTACCGGCTCCCGAAGGATAAGCTGGTCCTGGGCCCAATGCAGATCGAGGCGATGATCGACCAGAACACCACTATCTCAGGACAGCTATCCCTCTGGGACCAGAAGGGGTCGCAGGTCACACGCGGAAACCTGATCGTTATCCCGATCGAAACCTCCTTCCTGTATGTGGAGCCGGTGTATCTCACGGCCGAAGGCACGAATATCCCCCAGCTCAAGCGCGTTATCGTGGTTTCGGGAGACAAGGTAGTGATGGAGCCCACACTCAACGGGGCGCTCGAAGCCCTCTTCGGCGCACAGCAACCCCAGGAGAGAGCGGCGCAGGCGCCCGGCCGGCAGACGGAGTTGGACCAGGCGAGGACGCAGCTCGAGGAGGCCCAGAAGGCCATCCAGCGGGGAGACTGGGAAAAATTCGGCAAGGCGATGGACGTGCTCAAGCGCCTGCTGATCGAACCTCAACGCTAAGGGCGCCACTGCACTCAGAAAATCATGTTTTCTCCGGAACAGGAAGAAGATGAGGAATCGCCAACAAACACGAAAGCCAGCCATGAACACATCAATAGCGACAACTCTCAATCCCGCGCAACTGGATCAACTGTCCGTCGATACAATCCGTTTCCTGTCGGTCGACGCCGTGCAAAAGGCCGACAGTGGCCACCCGGGCCTGCCGCTGGGCGTGGAAGAGGTCAAGCTGACGAAGCAGGACCTGGGTTGGCCCGTGGAGCCGCTCTTCCATATCCCGCCTCAAGCGCTCGCCCATTTTCGCGAGGCCCTTATGCGCGGCCGGCCCGAAGTCATTCTGATCGCAACGGGATCGGAGGTGAGTTTGATCGTCGAAGCAGGACGACAACTGCACAGGCGGAACATTCAAACGCGCCTCGTATCTATGCCCAGCCGGGAATTGTTCGATCTTCAGACGGAGCCGAGCGTCACCGGCGTCATTTGGCCAAAGTCGCGGAACTGGAAAACGGAAAGGCAAGAACATGAAAAACAATCCTTTGAAACAATTGGGAACGTTCGGCCAATCCATCTGGCTGGACTATATCCGGCGAGACCTGATGTCCGGCGGCGGGCTCCGGCGTCTGATCGAGGATGATGGACTGCGGGGGATGACCTCGAATCCATCCATCTTCGAGAAGGCGATTGCGGACAGCCATGATTACGACGAGGACATTCGGGCCATGACGCTTAAGGGAAAAGGCACTGAAGCGATCTACGAAGCCCTCAGCCAGCGCGACGTGCAGAGCGCCGCCGACGAGTTCCGGCCTCTCTATGACAGGACTGACGGCCGTGACGGATATGTCAGCCTGGAGGTCAATCCCCACCTGGCCCACGACACCAACGGAACGATGGAAGAAGCCCGCCGGTTGTGGACGGCGCTGAACCGGCCCAATGTCCTCATCAAAGTCCCGGCCACGGACGAAGGGCTGCCCGCCATCCAACAGCTGATCAGCGAAGGAATCAGCGTCAACGTGACGCTGCTCTTTGGATTGCCTCGTTATAGGAAAGTGACTGAAGCTTACATGGCCGGCATCGAAGCGCGCTCGGCCCAGGGGAAGCCTGTGAAGCATGCGGCTTCGGTGGCCAGCTTTTTTGTAAGCCGCATTGATGCGCTGGTGGATCCACTGCTGGAAAGACTCATTGCACAAGGCGGCAGGGAGGCAGACCTCGCGAAAAAGGTGCACGGGCAAACTGCCGTTGCCAGCGCAAAGATGGCCTATCAAATTTACCAAGAGATCTTCGACAGCGACCGGTTCAGGAAGCTGGCTGCTCTGGGCGCCCGTGTCCAGCGGCTGCTCTGGGCCAGCACCAGCACCAAGAATCCGGAATACAGTGACGTGAAATACATCGAGGCCCTCATCGGACCCGACACAGTCAACACGGCCCCGATGGAAACCCTCGATGCTTACCGTGACCACGGAGAGCCGAAAGCCCGGCTCGAACAAAATGTCAAGGAAGCCCGCCGGGCGTTGGAACGACTGCCGGAACTGGGAATCATTATCGACAATTTGACCCGGCAACTTGAGGATGAAGGGGTCGAGAAATTCAACAAGCCGTTTGACAAGCTGATGGAGACCCTGGTGCAAAGGTCAGCGCGGCATTACACGAGAGAGCCATGAAATCAAATCCTTATGCAGGAAAGCCGGCTGAGGCATCGATGCTGGTGAACGTGCCGAGACTCATCGCAGCCTACTATACGGAGGCGCCTGATCCTTCTATGCCGGAACAACGGGTTGCCTTCGGCACTTCAGGACATCGTGGTTCCGCATTCGACAAGGCTTTCAACGAACGGCACATCCTGGCCGTCAGTCAGGCCATTTGCCTGTACCGGAAGCGGAAGAAAATCGACGGCCCGCTGTTTCTCGGCCTGGACACGCATGCCCTTTCGGCACCGGCTCCTGCAAGCGCGCTTGAGGTGCTGGCGGCAAACGAAGTGAATGTCATGATTGCACCGGGGGATGAATATACCCCGACTCCTGTTGTTTCCCACGCGATTCTCACGCACAACCGCGGGCAGAAGACAGGACTCGCCGACGGCATCGTCATCACGCCGTCACACAATCCGCCCCATGACGGCGGTTTCAAATACAATCCCCCAAACGGAGGGCCTGCGGAATCCGCAGTCACTACCTGGATCGAGGCGAAGGCAAACGAGTTGCTCGAGAATGGCCTTCCGGGATTGAAAAGGATTCCTTTCGAAAAAGCTCTTCGCGCTCCCACGACACACCGGCACGACTGTCTCAATGCCTACATTGCCGACCTCGGCAATTTTATCGATACGGACGCCATTCGGGACTCGAAGATCAGCATGGGCGTCGATCCTCTCGGCGGCTCACTTGGCTTCGGAGGCGAAGAGAGCGCAGGCGCATCTTTTGTCCGTCCGGACAGAAGCGTCTGGACGACGGACAAAGATTGAGGAGAAATCATGAGCAAGCATACCCGCGTCAGTCACCCGATCTACAACCTTCTGCCCACGGAGATCGAGGGATTCGATTCTCTAGCCGAGCTGGCCCTGGATATGCGGTGGTCTTGGAATCATGCAACCGACGGTGTGTGGCGGCGGCTTGACCCCGAACTTTGGGACATCACGCATAATCCGTGGGTAGTGCTGCAGACGGTCTCGCGGAATCGGATTGAGCACGTGTTGGCCGATCCTGTTTTTCAAAAAAAATTGGATGGTCTGGTTAAGACCAGGCGGAATGCGGCGAAGGCGCCCGCATGGTTTCAGAAGAATCATTCGCAGGACGCCCTGACCTGCGTCGCCTATTTCAGCATGGAGTTTATGTTGAGTGAAGCTTTGCCCATCTACTCGGGCGGGCTGGGCAATGTTGCCGGCGATCAGCTCAAGGCCGCCAGCGATCTGGGCGTGCCGGTTGTCGGGGTGGGGCTGCTGTACCAGCAGGGTTATTTCCGCCAGGTGATCGACAGGAATGGAGGCCAACAGGCCCTCTTCCCATATAACGATCCCGGACAGCTGCCGATCACGCCGTTGCGCCAGGCAAACGGGGAGTGGTTGCGGCTGGAGATTGCGCTCCCCGGTTACTCGGTGTGGCTGCGCGCCTGGCAGGTCCAGGTCGGCAGAGTGAAGCTTTACCTTCTGGACAGCAACGATGCGGCCAATTTTCCCGAGCATCGTGGGATTACCAGCGAGCTGTACGGGGGCGGGCCGGAGCTGCGCCTCAAGCAGGAACTGCTTCTCGGAATCGGCGGATGGCGGCTGCTCGGCGCTCTCGGCATTCAGCCGGAAATCTGCCACCTGAATGAAGGGCATGCGGCCTTTTCCGTGCTGGAACGAGCCCGGAGTTTTATGGAAAATACGAAGCATCCCTTCGAAACTGCATTGACCATCACTCGAGCGGGTAATCTTTTCACAACCCATACGGCGGTAGCCGCCGGCTTTGACCTTTTTTCTCCAGCGCTTATCGAGCACTACCTTGGTGGTTATGCCGAGGAGAAACTCCGCATAAAGCCTGCCGATTTGCTGGCCCTGGGGCGCCGGAACCCGGACGACTCGTCGGAAAGCTTCAACATGGCGTATCTGGCGGTCCGGGGGAGCGGAGCGGTCAACGGCGTAAGCCGCCTGCACGGGGAGGTGAGCCGGAATATCTTTATGCCTCTCTTTCCGCGCTGGCCGGAAGCCGAAATCCCCGTCGGGCACATAACCAACGGAGTCCACATGCCGAGCTGGGACTCGGCGGCGGCCGACGATCTCTGGATGGAATGCTGTGGGAAAAGCCGTTGGATGGGGATGGGCGAAACCCTGGGGCGGGATGTTCAACGAATCTCCGATGCCAAACTGTGGCAACTGCGTACTGCCGCCACCAGAGCTTTTATTGAATACGTTCGCAAAAGGTTGTCGAGGCAACTGGCCGCCTCCGGGGCATCGTGCGAGGAGGTTGAAGGAGCGAAGCGGCTGTTTGATCCTGATGCACTGACGTTGGGATTTGCGCGGCGCTTCGCGACCTACAAGAGGCCGAACCTGCTTCTGCACGACCCGGAGAGGCTGCTTCGCTTGTTTACCCGGCCCGGGCGCCCGGTGCAGCTCGTGCTTGCCGGCAAAGCCCATCCGGCAGACCTGTCGGGCCAGGCATTGATACGGGAATGGACACAGTTCATTCGACGGCTGGAGATTCGTTCCCATATCGTGTTCCTCGGCGACTACGACATGCTCTTGACGGAGCAGCTGGTGCAGGGTGTGGATGTCTGGATCAACACGCCGCGGCGGCCCTGGGAAGCGAGCGGCACGAGCGGCATGAAAGTGCTGGTGAACGGCGGCATCAATTTGTCGGAGCTGGATGGCTGGTGGGCGGAGGCTTACACGCCTGAAGTGGGGTGGGCATTGGGGGACGGCCGGGAGCATGGCGACGATCCCGCCTGGGACGCGGTCGAAGCCG
>CAZKYP010000245.1:0-4911 GCA_964556885.1 uncultured Pirellulales bacterium
AACACCAAAATCGGTACTCCCTACCTAAAAGGCGCCAAAGTCATTGCCTCATTCAAAACTACTGCTGAAGAAGCCGTCGTAAAGGGGAAAAAACTTTACCCGATGCACTTTAGAAGAAGAAAAAACAGCAAGAAACGCATCGGTCACCGCCAGAAATACCTGCAAATAACAGTAGATAAAATCCAGGCTTAAATAAACATATCAATTTCTGGCCGCCGGCAAACTACTGACAATTCCGTCGGCAAAGGTTTGCCATTTCGAAGGGCCGTTCTCAAGAAAATATTCGAATGATTTATCGTCCGCCAACTGCCCTAATACAGTTTTCCTGTCAGCAGGATTGGGTATGTTCTTGATTATATGCCTGCGAATCCTCTCTAATTCGGCAAGGAATTGACCGTGCTCTTCGGTAAAAATCGCCTCCAATTTTTTCCTTATATGACCGGCATACGCGGGATAATGCCCTTCGGTCCCGACGGCTATCTGCAAATCACCGCGTTTGACAACGGCCGGTACAAAGAAATCGCATAGCTCCGGCTCATCGACCACGTTGCACAAAACTTCCAGTTCCTGGCAGTCCTTGTATATCTGTTCGTTGACCTGGTGATTGTCCGTGGCCGCAATTGCCAGCAATGCGCCGGCAAGATATTCCTTCGAATACTTCGACCTTATTAACTCGGTGTCGCTGCCCTTACAGATAGTCGTCAGCATATTATCGATATGTTCAGCCACCACGACCAGCCTGGCCCCTGCCGCCAGCAATGACTGGGCCTTTCGAACAGCAACCGCCCCGCCGCCTATAACAACGACCCTGCGGCCGCCCAGCTCCAGGAATATTGGATACTTGGCCATATAATCATCTTAACATAATCAACATAATATAAATACAAAATAAAAAATAAATTAATCGCGAGCTTCCGTAACTACCCCACCTGATAATATCAAGCGCTTCATTTTTTTGCAGGTTTTTATATCTTTTCAAGTCATATCAACACTGTTATATTATGAAATATGGTATTTCTGTTCGTATAAATAAAGTGGAACCATGAATGAAATAAAAAAATTACAGGCTCCTTTGACCGAAACGGATGTGCTTTCACTGAAGGCGGGCGACGAGGTACTCATCAGCGGCGTAATCTACACCGCCCGAGATATGGCGCACAAAAGACTGTGTGAGGCGATAGACGCCGGGCAAAAGCTACCTTTCGATCTGGCCGGAGCGATTATCTATTTCGTCGGGCCGACCCCCGCCACACCGGGCAAAATAATCGGTGCCGCAGGCCCGACCACATCATCGAGAATGGACCCATTCAGTATGAAACTCCTTGCCAGCGGTCTGAAAGCTATGATTGGCAAAGGGTACCGTAGCTGCCAGGTCAGATACGCCCTGAAAAACAACAAGGCAGTTCACCTGTCGACTCTCGGCGGGGCCGGGGCACTTCTGAGTAAACATATCGTCGCCACCGAGATAATCGCGTACGAAGACCTGCGAACCGAAGCCATAAGAAAGTTAGAAGTCGTCAATTTCCCCGCCGTAGTGGCCTACGATTGCTATTGTAATAGTGTTTATGATCAGAAAAGAGTAACAACATGAAAGTTGCATTGATCGGACTTCTTCAGTCCGGCAAGAGTACAATTTTCGCGAGCCTGAGCGGCAAGGCAATCGCTCTGTCCGGTTCGACTGTGATCGAGGAAGCAATCGTGCCGGTTCCCGATGAAAGAATAGACTGGCTTAACGAATATCATAAACCGAAGAAAAAAACCTATGCAACAATCGATTGTCTCGATCTGCCGGGTTTCGATTTCACCAATGAGCACGGTCGTGCGGCCGCACGGAGACTGATAAATCAGATAAGGACCGCCGAACTGCTCGTACTGGTTGTAAGGGCGTTCGAGAATGAAGCCGCCCCGCCCTACCGCAACTCGGTAAATCCCGAAAGAGATCTGACCGAACTGCAAACCGAATTACTTCTGGCCGACCTGGAGCTTGTGACCACGCGAATCGAGAAGCTCGAAAAACAGATTACCAAGCCCACCAAAACCCAGGCCCGTGACAAGGCCGAACTGGCCCTGCAGAAAAAACTACAGGAAACAATAGAATCGGAAAAACCGATAAGCTCGGCAATTGAAAACGATGACGAGCTTGCGATGATTAAACCGCTGGGATTCCTGACCCTAAAACCAATTTCCGTCGCGGTAAATACGGGCGAGGACCGGCTGAATGAAAAATTTGTTTTTAACGAGAATCTCGCCGGTTCGGTGCCGGTTATTACCATCTGTGCCGGGCTGGAATACGAACTTTCGCAACTGGATATAGAAAGCAGAACAGAATTCATGGCGGATATGGGCATTACCGAATCGGCCGCGGGCAAATTTGCCAGAAGCTGCTATTCGGCGCTCGGCCTGATAAGCTTTTTGACTCACGGCACCGACGAGGTCCGGGCCTGGCCGATAAAGAAAGGCACCATTGCCCTGGATGCGGCCGGCAAGGTGCACAGTGACATCAAGCGCGGCTTTATCAGGGCCGAGACCTTCGGCTTCGAGGAGCTTAAAGAGCACGGCGATGAAAAGGCCCTCAAGGCCGCGGGAAAAATCCGGCTCGAAGGAAAAGAGTATGTTGTAAAAGACGGTGATATTATAAACTTCAGGTTTAATATTTAATCATAATCCCAGGGCAATATTCGTGAAAAGACGACGAAAACTGTTCATCCCGATATTTTTAATATTGGCGGTGGCGATTTTTGTGGTCATTTGCCTGCATTTCAAAAAACCCGCTAAACCTATGACATGGACATACGAAATCATCAATACCTTCCCCCACGATCCCGGCGCTTTCACGCAGGGTCTTGTTTATGAAAATGGAATCCTGTACGAAGGGACCGGCCTGCACGGCAATTCGAGCCTGCGAAAGGTCGATATCCGAACCGGCAGCATCCTGAAAATCCTCGAGCTGTCCGACGAATATTTCGGCGAAGGTATCACCGTTTTCGATGACAAAATCATCCAGTTGACGTACCAGTCCAACGTTGGTTTCGTCTACAACAAAGAGACCTTCGAGCTTCTTAAAAAATTCACTTACGACACCGAGGGCTGGGGTATAACATATAATGGCAAAAATCTGATTAGAAGCGACGGCTCGCCGAACTTGTATTTCCTGGACACCGATACGTACAAACCGGTTCGCACACTCGAAGTGCACGACAAGGACAAGCCCCTATGGGGATTGAACGAGCTTGAATATATCGATGGCCAGATTTACGCCAACGTCTGGCCCACCGACAACATCGTCCGAATCGACCCGTCCACTGGCCGGATAGTCGGCTGGATAAATATGAGCGGCCTATTGACCGACGAGGATCGCAGCGGCACCGACGTACTGAACGGAATCGCCTATAATCCCGAAAACAACCATCTATACGTCACCGGAAAATACTGGCCGAAACTCTTCGAAATAAAACTCATCCCCAAAAAATGACAAAATGGTTATTTCCACCTTAGGGCATTAAGTTCCTCTTGGGTGCGGATGAATTTTACTGTTCCGTCGTTCAGCAATACACAGCCGCCTTTGGGATCGTGGTTATCGAATGTAAACAATTCCGGCCCGCCATGCTGGTTCCAGCCCGCCTTTGTCTCAAACAAAAGCACCATATCCCCCGGCGAATTCGGCTCACAATTAGGATTCATTGCGTAATGACATTTACCATCCTTCTGCGCAGGACATTTTAAATTCTTTGACACATAATCTTTTTTATATCCATCGGATCTTCCAGCATAAACGATCTCATCACACCATTGGGCTGATGCAGGGTATAGCCTTTGATTTCTTACTGACAAATCTTTTATTCGCGCAGCCTCGTGGAAATGATAGAAACGAAAGTGGTACCATAGATTTTTAAGATTAGCCGCACATTGCATCCGCAAATCAAATGCTTTTATCTGCGGCGTCAATCTCTTCAAACTTGGTAAACCTTTCCTGCAACGCAGTATATCACTATTAATTCTGATAGTTTCATTGTTATATATTGCAAAAGACAGTAGAGGCTTATCATTATAATAGCAGAATATATCGACATTGCTTCGATATCGTTCTGCAAATGCGCCGGAATACACAAAATTAGTACTTGCATTCCGGACATCATCAGCAAGAGCATAGATTTTTTGGCCGTCTTCTACAATAAGGGTCTTTCCAGATTGTAAATACTCCAGCTCTCCAGAGCTCAATAAGTTTTTTTGGAACGTAAAAGGGAAGAAATATTCGAGCATAGAAGGATGATAGGTAATTTCGACTTTTGTGCAGGAAGCCAGCTTCGGCCAATCGCATTTCTCTCTATGAGATTCCATCTCTTCGTATGGAATACAGACGTTCTCGATGACCGTTCTCAATATCCTTTCCTTCGCAATTTTTGGATTGATTTCTCCCCACAATGTCAATAATTCCTCATCTCTTGAAGCTAAGCACTCATGTCGCCCGGAGATAAAACTCGGAAGGACTGAATAATGCGAATCCAATGGCCGATTTTTCTCTTTTTCTTCGAGTTCTGCGAAAATACTTTTAGGAAGATTCCCCAGAAAATAATCCAATTCTATAACCAAATTAGTAGCATGTCCCTGTCGGTTGATATTTTCAGATCGAGGAACAGGATACGCCGGCAGCTTCATAAAAAGAGATTCCGGCTGGCTTTGGCCGTGTCGTAAACAGACCAATCTTGAATATACAGGTATAAAAGTTTCCGTGTAACTTTCTATATAACTTTCTATATTGAAGCGTGACCTTATCGTAAAAGTGCGGCCATCCTCGGATACATACACCACAGCATCCATACCAAATGTATTGTCATCTTCTCTATAATTCCCTGCAAGAATCCAGGCATCCTCATCAGTATCGTTTATAATCTCATAAGTCATATTCAGGGC
>CAZKYP010000246.1:0-4873 GCA_964556885.1 uncultured Pirellulales bacterium
AGACTCCAGAGGGACGAAATGGTTTAACGATCCCACCGGCCCAAACCAGGATTTCGATTCGTCCGTGCAGGAAGTTAAAACTTATCTTGAAGAAAAAGGTTATGTTCAGGAGCTTTAGCCAAATATTTTTTATCTGAAGACAAATAACTACCAAACGGAAATTCAAGCGGGTTTCTTTTGAGGCCGCTGCGGCCCCCAAAAAAACAGCGGCAGATGGGAGATTCCAGCCGCCGCTGTATTATTTCAGAATAATCGTACTGACTTATAAAACGTATTAGTTTCTTATCACGTCAGTCATCGTCGTCCACGTCGCCGTCGCCGTCCGTATCGCCTTCAATCGGTATTCCACGATACAGATGCACCCTTCCGTCCCCGGCCCCGACAAGTATATCGGGATAGGCGTCTACAGATCCGAACAGGCCGCTGCCCGTCCAGAAACAGACAAAGGGTCTCGAACGTGCGTTTCTATCAAGGTCGACCGGAACGCCATCGGAATCCACATCACTATAGCCTGAAAAAGCCGGTTCTTCATCAGTGCCGACATTAATGTAGAAAAACAACTGACCATTTGCATTGCCTGTAAGGATATCCTTCTTGCCGTCATAGTCAAAATCGAGAATCTCCGGGCTTGATTGTTTGCCGGGTACCCTTAGGTCCTTACCATCCGCCAGGGCCTTGATTTCAGTAAGAAACTGCGGCGCGGTATCGGTACCTTGATTCAGGAAGATATGAATTTTCCCGTCAAAGGCCCCGACGACCAGGTCTTTTCTTCCGTCGTTGTTCCAGTCCACAACAGAAGGTGTCGCCCTAAGCCCGACATCGATATTCCTGCCATTACCAAGTCGAATCAATGTTCCGCCATCGACGTCGAATCTCGGCCCTTTCCCTTTGTCGGTCCCGATATTGCGGTATATCTTGACTGTGCCGTCGGCCAGCCCTACAAGCAGGTCCTTTCGTTCGTCGGCGTCCCAGTAAACGACTCTCGGAAAACATCCGAAAGCAGTGGCAGCGGGACAAACCAGATCGGCACCATTGGATTGTACATAGAAATAATCCGAAAAACTCGGATCCGATTCCGTTCCGACATTAATATACACCCGGACTTTACCGTTGTCTCTCGGTCCGGCACCCTCGCCGATAATCAGATCGTTCAAACCATCTTCATTCAGGTCTTCAAAGGACGGCACGGAGTAGCCCGGGACCTCGATATCGGTTCCGCCCGCCTGAATTATTTCTTCGGGTCCGAAACCAAGTGCCGGGCCGCTATAATTTCCCTCACCGGGTATAGTCACCAGTTCCAGAACAGCACCCCTGAAATCAACGGATCCGCACTTGTGGCTTCCGCTCAGAGGCCCGGTAAGCATTAATGAAACGTAACCGTCGGCTATATCGTTCGCCCAGTCGTGCAGGCTGATGTCTATCGGGATCGTTATAGCAGTCCAGTCGCTTCTTTCATGAATTAGCGTACCGACAAGCTCGTTGGGTACCCTGTTGTCCGGGTCCGTTCTGTCAAAAATCCACTGGTCGTCCGAGTCATACCAAAGTGTCCTCTGGGTCGTGTCGACGTAATTTATCATCACGGCCGTAAATGATGCAGATACAATCTGCTCAACGGGAGGAATCGCAGTAATGCGGTAGCCGAACCATGCTTCCTTTTCGCCAAGCTCGCAGATCTCGTCCGCATCATTTCCAACGGTAGGAAGCGAATTCGCAATCGGCTCAAACGTATACGTTTTGGGCCAGACAACGCCGACTGCAGGAGAAACACCCATCAATAATACCAACAATAAGACACATAATTTAGTATTCATCTTTTCATCACCTTCTCTTTTTTTTCTATTGAATATAGGTTGGATTAATCAACAATACTTTATAATTCCCCGTGATTATCACCTGTGAAAGCCTAAAAAGACCTTCGATAGACAATAATCAACCCTCATATTTATTATGGAATGCACCCAACTCCGTTTATCACTCTTCCAACTACTAATAATAGTGTACATTACTGACTAATAAAAGTCAAGTAAAACTACGGTAATACGGCAAAGATGTTCACCCTATCGCGACCCTTTTATGGGACCATAAAAGGGCCGTATTACAGGAACCCAAACCTTGCCTTAGAAATCTTTCGGTTGTTATAATCACAGATATTACAAAAAAAGCTTAAAAAATACGCCCATTTTGACGCCATCAGCGTTTTTTATGCCGGCATGGGCCTTTTTGAAGATACCATTCGATACTTCCCGAAAGGAATGCTCATGAATGAATAATCGGAAGCTACTTACCGGCCCGGACAGACCGGCAACAAATAAAGCCAAACTGTAGTAAAATCCACTCTATATGCCAAAAGGTGATTTCCCTTGCCAATCCCTGTTTCGGGGATAATATTGGATTAGTTTGCGGGTTTATTTTAATCTGTTTCTAAAAGGAAATATACTAAAGATTACCTGTGTTTTACAATAGAAAGGACATTTATGAGCACTAAACATTTTATAACAGTAACATGCCTTGTTCTGAGTTCGGTTTTAATCGCAGCGGCACAAGAAACCATAGACAAAAACAACGATGCATCATACGAAGGATACGAACTTCTCTGGGCGGACGAATTCGATGTGAACGGCCCGCCTGATCCATGCAACTGGACATACGAGGAGGGCTTCGTTCGCAACGAAGAGCTACAGTGGTACCAGCCGGATAATGCGATATGCGAAAACGGCCTGTTGATTATCGAAGGCCGCCGCGAACAAAAGCAAAATCCAAATTACGATTCCGAAAGCACAAACTGGAAACAAAACCGCCAATATGCCGAGTACACCTCGACAAGCATGACGACCAGAGGCATGCACGACTGGCTGTACGGCCGCTTTGAAATGCGGGGGCAGATTGACACTCGTCCCGGCCTGTGGCCCGCCTTCTGGACGTTAGGTACGGAGTGCGAGTGGCCGAGCTGCGGCGAGATTGACATTATGGAATATTACCAGGGCACCATCCTGGCAAATGTGGCATGGGGAACAAAGCAGCGATGGGTGCCAAAATGGGACACAGTCAAAAAGCCCATAACGGATTTCAACGACCCGAACTGGTCCGACAAATTCCATGTCTGGCGGATGGACTGGGACCCCAACAGCATCGAACTTTATGTAGACGACGAGCTTCTTAACACGACGGACCTTAACGAAACATTGAATGCAGACGGGACAAATCCCTTCCATCGTCCGCTTTATATCATCCTGAACCTCGCAATCGGCGGTCATGCCGGCGGAGATCCGTCAAATACTGAATTTCCTGCAAAATTTTTGGTGGACTACGTGCGTATATACAAGAGGCAGTAGAAATATTATAATTTATCACGCTTTTATGACCGGACCTGGTTAAGGGTAATTGCGATGGCTCATGTTCGCACATTTAAGGATATAGTCGAACGCCTCAGCATAAACTGGCGTGGGTATGTCAGTCGATACTATTTTTTGCTTATATTGACTGCTGCTGCGGCCTCGGCGGACATGCTCTCAACGGTTTATATCATGCTCGTTTACGGCACAGACGCTGAATGGCACCCGACAATTCGCATGGTGGCGATGGCCCTCGGGCCGGTACTCGGGCCGATTGTCGGAAAGCTCTGGCAGTTCGCCGTTGTCATCGTCCTGACCGTATACCTGCGTTTCTGGGCGGTCTATATCTTCCTGACCGTCATTGTCCTGTATACGTGGGCGGCGTGGTACAATATCTGGGGCTGCCATCTGTATTATCCAAGGCTCCTGGCATTATTCGAGTATTTACCATATTAAAGGTCCGTGTTATACTGCCACCAGCGAATCGGCAAAATCAATCTCAATAGAAAAAGGAGAGAAATTATGAAATCGTTAAAGGCCAAATTGTTTTCAATAGTATTCGTGATGATTCTCACTATTACAGGAGCTTCTACCTTCGCTTCGACCCAGGAACAATTGCCGGAACCCCCGCCGCCTCCGGTCGTCGCGCATTTTCACCTGAGTGGCGAGCTAACCGAATCGCCTATCATCGACCCGTTCAACCTGACCGCCGGACAAATCATATCACTCAAGGACCTTGTCGAATTGATGGATAAGGCGGGCAGCGACGACGAGGTCAAGGCCGTTATCATAACATACGACGGCATGTCATTCGGCTTCGGCCAGTTGGAGGAGATTCGTAAATCCATTGAGCGCATCAAGGCGTCCGGCAAAAAAGTCTACGTCCACGCCGAAGGTATGAACATTTTCGTTTACGCCCTGCTTAGCGCAGGGAGCAATCTCAGCGTAGCACCGGAGTCGGCGCTCTGGCTGACCGGTATTTACGGCGAGTCACTCTATGTAAAATCGCTTCTGGATAAGATCGGGATCCAGGCCGACTTTCTGCATATCGGCGATTATAAATCCGCCGCAGAGACGCTTACACGAACGGCACCGAGCGAACCTGCCGAGCAAAATGTCAACTGGCTGCTGGACGGCTACTACGATTCACTCGTGAAGATGATAGCTTCCTCGCGCGGAAAGACGGCCCAGCAAGTAAAAGAGATAATCGACAGCGGCCCATGTATGGCGGAGCAGGCTCTGGAAAAGGGCTTGATCGATGCAGTCGAAACACGGGAGCAGTTCGTCGACCGCGTCAAAGCGGACTTCGATGGGCGGCTCACAATCGATAATCGTTACGGTGAGGAAAAGAAGCCGCAAATCAACCTCTCCAGCCCGTTCGCGTTCTTCACCCTGCTCGCCGAGATGCTCAATCCTCCCAAGGAGCCGCAAAAAGACACCATCGGCCTGATTTATATCGAGGGTACAATCCTGCCGGGTCACAGCCAGGCAACCCCGTTCGGCCAGGCCGGCGGGGCCTATAGCGGCGATATTCGCAAGGC
>CAZKYP010000247.1:0-4855 GCA_964556885.1 uncultured Pirellulales bacterium
CTAAGGGAAGCCAATTTTTAGATATGAAGCTCGTTCAGGAATCCGGACGAATATGGAAACAAAAAAAGGGAGGCACTGGCGTATGTTTTTAACGAGTTTTGGGCCAGCCTCCCTGTTGCGATATGCCTTTTTGCACATTACCGCGGATAGTGCTAATATGCGAAGCCGTCGCTTGCATTCGCAACATATAAATTATATGTATAAAACAAGCCCATTGTCAAGTGAATAGCGGTCAAAATGAGATGTTTTCGCAACAAATATGTAAAAAAATCACATGTTTGGTCGGATAATGTCAACCGGGAAGATATAAAAACAGTTTAAATCGACACTACAGACATGGTCCGGTATTGTAATTGTTTTCAATGATGAAAAAGAAGGATCAGTCTACAACCTCAATCGTAGATAATCCCGGAAACAGCATGTTATAGACCTTAATAACTTCGCCGTTATACATGCGGATACATCCCCGTGAGTTTGCAGTACCGATCTCATCCGGCACTTTCGTTCCGTGAATGCCGAAGCCTTCTCTGCCTTTTGCCTGGCCTGTAATACCCTCCAGTCCTATCCACCTCGAACCTAAGGGATAATCCGAATCCTCGGGCTGATAAACACGTCCGGTGTCAGGGTCCCGCCAGGAGGTTGCATAAGCCTTGCCGTCCGGCCTGACGCGCCAAAGCCCGGTTGGCGTCTCTCGCCCCTCTTTGCCCAGGCCGACGGTATAACTTTTTACATAGGTATTCTGAAGGTATACATCCATCTTAAATGTTGTGCGATGAACCTTGGCATTGAACGGGCCTTTGATCACTTTAATCATCTGTCCGGCCTGCAGCAGCTTGGCGTCCGATATATGATTTATGTCCATTAATATCTCAAATGGAACTTTGAATCTATTACCTATAATGGAAAGTCTGTCGCCGGGTTTGACCTGGTAATTCTCACAAAGAGTATCGCCGGGAATGATAGTCCTGCTGAAAAGCCATTGATCGGAGAGCCCGGAGAGCTGGTCTTTTACGAATGCCCGTTGCTGGGTGGTAATAGACATTCGCAGGGCCTCGTTAAACTTATCGCGGGCTTCGATAATTTTACCTGGTGTTTCTCTTAAAAGCGTGGTTGCCTCTGCGATTAAATCGGATGTCTGCGGATTATTCACGACGGTTGTTTCAGGAAATGTTTCGGTAACGGTGCGAGTTTCATCCGGTTTGGCTGTTTCGGGAGCCGGCTCGACAACTTGTAACTGGACGATTTCTGTTTGTTTCTGCTCAGGCTCTTCTTTGGTTATTTGCACGGGGAGTATTGTATCGTCGGCTTCGGACGCTCCGCTGTCTGCTGCCGGCGTGGCTTCATCGGTTAGGATTTCGTTGTTATTTGAGCCGGAAGGACCACGGCTGTAAATAAAAGCGATGACCGTAGCTACTATAAGCACCGCCAAAATGATGTATATGCGGTTCGGAATTCGTCCTATTTGTCTTCCTTGCGAACTGAAAGGATGACGAGCCATTCTAATTCTCCTTAATTTTCATTAATATATACTATTTCTTTGTCGGTTACAAGGAAATCCACCGATACGTCGTGCTCGCTTACGGGGATTGCATCTATAAGCTGCTCGTCGAAGGCGAATCCGCACTTTTTGGCATTGAGTTCGGGATTTGCAAAAAACCTGTCGTAATACGAGCCGCCGCGGCCGAGACGATTACCTTTTTTGTCGAATCCAAGACCGGGAGTAACAACTAAATCTATCTCCTCGAACGGTACGGGTACACCAGCTATCGGATTGCGTAAACCTAATGTCTCGGTTGAAAAACCTGTTTCCAGGGAATTAATTACAACCGGTATCATGTGCCTTTGCTCCCAGGATATCTTCGGTACGGCGACGGTCTTGCCGAGCTGCCAGGCGCTGAGTATGGCTTCGGATGTATCGGTCTCGTGGGAAAGAGATAAGTACATCATAATCGTTGATGCGTTTTGAAACTGCGGCGTCGAAAGCAGGTTTTGACATGCTTTTCGGCTTTTTTCGGTTCTTGTCTGAGGTGGTATGGTAAACAGGCGTTTCTGTAACATTTGGCGCAATTCAGCCTTGCTCATTTATTAATCCTTCCCACCTCAGCAGCCCCGCCGGGAGGCGAATTCGGTGACTTCAACGTTGTAACATCTTTTTCAACTGATTTGCTATTTTGTATCAGGGTTTGCAGCTTTTGTAAATAAGTCTTAATATTTTTTTCATAGCCGCGTTCCGTCGGCCTGTAGTATTTCGTTTTCATATCCGCCGGGAGATAATCCTGGACCACGAAGCCGCCGTCAAAGCTATGCGGATATTTATATTCCACTCCGAAACCGGCCTTTTTCGCAGCGGCGTAATGGCTGTCCTTAAGGTGTTTCGGTACCGGTTTGGTTGTTTGTTGTTTTACGTCGGACATTGCTTTCCAGACAGCCGAAGCAGTGGCGTTTGATTTTGGCGCACAGGCTACATACAATGCGGCTTGCGCCAACACCAACTGGGCTTCCGGCAATCCCACAAATTCGGAAATCTGAACCGCTGCAGCGGCCAGGACCGTCGCCATCGGATCGGCGTTACCAACATCTTCGGCGGCACATATTGCTATACGACGGGCAATAAAGCGAGTATCTTCCCCGCCGGCCAGCATCCGGGCAAGCCAGTAAATGGTGGCATCGGGATCCGAGCCGCGCATACTTTTTTGTAACGCACTTGCCAAATCGTAATGCGTATCACCTGTGCCGTCATAAACAATTGCTTTTTCTTGTATCGACTCAGTAGCAACTTCGAGATTAAATTTTATTTTTCCCCCGCGTGTGCGGGCGGCCTGAGACAGTACACCCACCTCGAGGGCCGTCAGGGCTTTTCTCGCATCGCCGTCACACATGACCGCGAGAAAGTTAAATGCTTCCTGGTTTGCTTCGATATCGAACCTGCCAAGCCCTCTTTCGGTATCGTTAATCGCGGTTTTCAGCAATTGCAGAATGTCATCTTTATTCAGCGGCTCGAAATGAAATACGGTGCTCCGGGAAATCAAAGGCGAGTTGACCGAAAAAAACGGATTCTCAGTTGTGGCACCGATGAGGATTAATATCCCCGCTTCCACATCATCCAAAAGGACATCCTGCTGAGCGCGGTTGAATCTATGAATCTCATCGATGAAAAGCACAGTCCTTGAGCCGGTGGCGGCGAGTCTGTCACGTGCCTCGGAGATTATGTCGCGAATATCCTTAACTCCGGCCGCAGGTGCACTTAAATAATTGAATTTGGCTTTGGTATGATTGGCTATCACCATAGCAAGCGATGTCTTGCCGACTCCGGGCGGGCCGTAGAATATCAGGCTGCTTAGTCGATCGGCTTCGAGCATTCTTGTAAGCAGCTTGTCGGGGCCGAGGAAATGTCTTTGTCCGATGAACTCATCCAGTTTTCTCGGTCTCATTCTTGCGGCCAGAGGCGCTGCTGAGGCAATATTGGCCTTTTCAGATTTTTGGAACAGTGTTTTATCGGTCTTGTTATCAGGCATAGTGAATAATTATAAACACGTTATATATAGTTGTCGAAACCTATTTCAGAGCGGGAGTCGTTATAAATAATACGCCTTGTTGATTGTTGTGGAGGTTTATTCGACTTTTTCCATATATGAGCAATATGTCTTGTCGGTTTCCCAGATAGTAACACAGTGCAATGCTGCCTTGCCAAGTTTACCTGCGAGCCTGCTCCAGGCGAAACTGGCGATATTTTCGACCGTCGGAATGGTCGTTTTGAAACTCTCCACGTCAACGTTCAGGTTCTTATGGTCCACGATTTTTATCAGTTCATTATCCACAGCATTTTGAAAATCGCCTATCCTAAAGCCGCTCCCGTCTTCGGGCATTTTTATCGTAACCTCGACTGTATAGTTATGACCATGGCCCGAAGGATTTGCGCATTTACCGAAAATCTCAAAATTGTGCTGCTCTGAAAAGTCATCGTTCCAGAGTTTGTGCATAGCCGCAAATTCGAATTTCTCGCTGAAATAGACCATTTTAGCATCCTTTGAATTTAATGTAACTTTTCTGTAAGGATTTAATTTCAGGCTTAACTTACTCAATTTTATAAGACCGAACTCACCGGTTAATCGGTTCCAGCTTAATCTTAAAAGCTCAACTATTACAGGTAATCCGATGTGTTTGTTTCGCTGGAAATCATTTTTAATTCGCTCGGCAAAGAGCGGCACGGCGATTTGGCGAACATTCCTGTCGATATCGGTGACGTTGACAATAAAACCCGTGGACGGCTCAACCGGTCCGGTTACCTCGACGATTAATTCCAGGAAAATCGACAGGCCCTCGCCGGCCGGTTCGGATGCGAATGAATTAAATCCCTGTGTTTGTTCGGACAGGAAAGGATTAATCGAAAACCTCACCAGCCTGGCCAGCTTATGTGTGCAAAACATCTTTTTCACCTGCCGTCGCGCATCAGACTTAAAACTTCGCTTCGGCTTTTCGGGTCTTTCATGAAAATCCCGCGAAGCGCCGATGTCACCATTACCGAGCCGGATTTTTTTATGCCGCGAATGGTCATGCAGCTATGTGACGCCTCCAGAACTACAGTGACACCCTGGGGCTTGAGGCTGTCCATTATAAAGTCGGCTATCTGGTAGGTAAGTCTCTCCTGAGTTTGCAGCCTGCGGGCGAAACAGTCGACGATACGGGCCAGCTTGCTTACACCGAGAATCGAACCTGACGGCAGATATGCAACGTGCGCCGTGCCGATAAAAGGCATCAAATGGTGCTCGCAAATGCTGTAAAACGGTATGTTGCGAAGCAGGACGATTTCATTGTAATTTTCGGAAAAGACGCTGCGAAGATGAATTGTCGGATC
>CAZKYP010000248.1:0-2516 GCA_964556885.1 uncultured Pirellulales bacterium
CATCATAAAATATAAAAGTTCAAAAATTAAAATTCAAAATTAAGGAAGTCACCATCCCGAAGGGATGATTCTCCGTAAGGAGTCCCTATGACCACTATTTTGATATTTGATTTTTGATATTTAATTTTAATTTCCCTACGGTTTGATGGGCCAAACGTGTCGGTTCCGGCAGACGATATTTAGTTGTACAGGCAAGGGTAATCATCACCGCTTCATCCAGCAGACATTTATTTCCCACCGAGACAAAAACCGGCTTGATATTATCGCGTGTCCTGACAACGGCACCTATACAATCTTCTCCATCCATCAATGGGCTGTACGTACCTTTTAAAGACGGGGGCTCTTCGAAATTGCCTATTAACCTGCTTTTCGCACAGCCAATAGTCGGCTTGTTGAAAAACAAACCTAAATGCGCCGCCAGGCCGAGTCGACGCGGATGAGCGATACCCTGACCGTCTATAATAAAAATGTCCGGCCGGCTCTTTAGTTTTTCCACCGCTTCGATACAAACAGGGGCTTCGCGAAAAGAAAGCAACCCGGGTATGTAGGGAAATGTTAATTTCCGGACGGCCCCGGCTGTTTCAATTAACTCAAAATCAGGCAGCATCAAAACAACACCGGCGGCGTAAATCTTCCGGCCGTCCCTGCTCAAAGCACAATCCAGACCGGCAACCAGCTTCGGCTTTTTCTTAATTGGCGTAAACTGCACCTTGCCCGCAAGCTCGATTTGCAACTCCCTGGCCTGCGAATACGATAAATCCCAGTTATGTAAATCCTTTATCCGCATACAGTTTCAAATCATCGACCAGTTTCGACAAATAATTAAATCAAAGCATTTTACCTATTGGCAGTGTTCTGTTACAATCATTAGTTTGTGTTATTGTCGAATTTTCTCAAGGAATATACTTAAGGTTACTTAAAATAAAAATGGCAAGAGGAGTAGAGAAAGCAATCAAAATAACCGGGGCCTCCGAGCATAACCTCAAAAATATCAGCCTGAGCATCCCTCGCGATAAAATGGTTGTGATAACCGGTATCAGCGGCTCGGGCAAAAGCTCGCTCGCGTTCGATACCATATACGCCGAGGGGCGAAGAAAATACGTCGAATCGCTCAGCACCTACGCCCGGCAGTTCCTCGAACAGATGCAGAAACCCGCGGTAACCGAGATTACCGGCCTGCCCCCCACTATCGCAATCGAGCAGCGAAGCGCCAGCAGCAATCCCCGTTCGACTGTGGCCACCACCACCGAAATATACGACTACTTCAGACTGCTTTTCGCCCGCGCCGGCCAGCCGCACTGCTGGGTATGCGGCAAGGAAATTACCAGCCAGCATTCCTCACAGATAGTCGATTCGATACTTTCCCGGCCGGAAGGCACGAAAATCCAGATATGCGCCCCGTTGATCCGCGGCAAGAAAGGCGAGCACAAGGACATTCTGACCAATATACAACGCGAAGGCTTCGTCCGGGTACGCATCGACGGTTTGCTCTACGATGTTCGCAACACACCGGCCCTGGATAAAAACAAAAAGCATGATATCGCGGCGGTTGTCGACAGGCTGATTATAAAACAGGGAGTTCGCATCCGCCTGGCAGATTCCATCGAGACGGCACTGAAACTGGCCGAAGGAATTATTCTGGTTCTGTTGCAGTCCGCTCAGGGACGCCTAACGGCGGAACCAGGCACGGATCAATCCGGCAGCACTGACGGAATACAAAATAACGGACATGGCCCGTGGCAGGAAATCATTTACAGCGAGAAATTTGCATGTCCCGAGCATCCGCAGGCCAGTCTCGCGGAGCTGTCACCAAGATTATTTAGTTTCAACAGCCCATATGGCGCCTGCACAAGCTGCGACGGATTGGGAACGATTCTCGAATTCGACCCGGACCTGATCGTACCCGACAAGAGCATCTCGCTGGAAAACGGCGCTATCGATGCATGGCGCAAGGGCGGCAAGAGAATGAACATCTTCTACAACCGGCTCGTCAAAAGATTCTGCAAAAATACAAGCATCAACAAGTCGGTGCCCTTCAGCGAGATACCGAAGGAATTCGTACAGATTCTGATGTATGGTACAACCGACGAAGATGTGGAAAAATACGGTGTCCGTTTCGAGGGTGTCATTCCGAATCTCACACGCCGGTGGGAAAATACGACCAGCGAATACGTAAAGACAAGGCTGCACGGCTATTTGTCGGAACAGCCCTGTCGAACCTGTCAGGGAACCCGGCTTCGACCCGAATCCATTGCTGTGACTGTCGGCGGCAAAAACATTCATGAGCTTACCTCGCTGAGCATCGAAAACGCACAAAGCTTTTTCAACAAGCTCAAATTAGACCAGGAAAAGACCATCATCGCCGCCGCGATACTAAAGGAAATAAAGGCCCGGCTTAAATTCATGCTGGACGTCGGCCTGGGCTATCTGACTTTAGACCGGACAAGCAGCACGCTTGCAGGCGGCGAAGCCCAGCGAATCCGCCTTGCCACTCAGGTCGGCAGCGGCCTGGTCGG
>CAZKYP010000248.1:2616-4854 GCA_964556885.1 uncultured Pirellulales bacterium
GAATACCTCAGCGGCAAAAAGAGCATCGCCCTGCCGGCCAAAAGGAGACGTTACAACCTCAGGAAATGCGTCGAGGTCAAGGAAGCCGCTCATAACAACCTCAAGGAAATCGACGTCAAATTTCCGCTGGGAGTATTTACCTGCGTCACCGGCGTCTCCGGCTCCGGAAAGAGCACTCTCGTCAACGAAATACTCCTGAAGGCCCTGAAACGCCGGCTCTATCACTCCCGCGAAAAACCGGGCAAGCATAAAAATATCCTCGGCATAACGCAAATCGACAAAGTCATTGAGATAGACCAGTCGCCTATCGGCAAGACACCACGAAGCAACCCTGCCACGTACACCGGCGCGTTCGACCAGATAAGAAAACTATTCAGTATGACGCGCGAAGCGAAGATTCGCGGCTACAAGCCCGGCAGGTTCAGCTTCAACGTCAAGGGCGGACGATGCGAATACTGCATGGGACAGGGCACAAAAAAAATCGAGATGCACTTTTTGCCCGACGTCTATGTCACCTGCCAGAACTGCAAGGGCAAAAGATTCAATCCTGAAACCCTGCAGATTACATACAAGGGCAAGAATATCGCCGACGTGCTCGATATGAGAATCGAAGATTCGCTCGATTTCTTCGCAAATTTCCCGACCATTGTACGGATATTGAAGACCCTGACCGATGTCGGCTTGGGTTATCTGCAGTTGGGCCAGGCCTCGACGACGCTTTCCGGCGGCGAGGCGCAGCGCGTCAAATTATCCTCAGAGCTCGGCAAGGCTTCGACCGGGCACACACTGTATCTGCTCGACGAGCCGACTACCGGGCTGCATTTCGCCGACATCCATAACCTCCTGAATGTACTCCAGCGGCTGACCGACCTGGGCAACACGGTCGTGGTTATCGAACATAACCTTGACGTCATCAAGATGGCCGATTACATTATAGACCTCGGCCCCGAAGGTGGCCAGGCAGGTGGCAGGGTAGTAGCCGCAGGCTCGCCCGAAGAAATAATCAAACACAGGAAAAGCTACACAGCTAAATTCCTGAAAGAAAAACTCGAGCACAGCAAGGTACAAGGACAGCAGTAAAATGTGGGAATTCAAACTGAAAGACATCGAGGATTTAAAACAGCTAAGCAGCCGGTTGAAAGTCCCAGTCGAGGCCATCGAAGACGTTTCGATTTTATCAGAACCTGTCAAAGCCGATGGATTACTCATACCGAATTCGCTTGCGGTTCATCCTATGGAAGGCTGCGACGGCGATTCCAAGGGCCGGTTGGGCAAGCTCACTATGCGTCGCTACGGCAGGTTCGCCTCCGGCGGCGCAGGCCTGATTTGGGGTGAGGCGACGGCGGTCGTACCGGAAGGCAGGGCCAATCCGAGACAACTGTGGCTTCACGAGGACAGCAAAGAAAGTTTCGCCGCGATGATAATGATGATGCGGCGAGCCGCTCACGACAGCATGGGACCGGACCACAATCCCGTTATCGTTGCCCAGTTGACTCACTCGGGCCGATACAGCAAACCGGAAGGCATAGCTTACCCGATTATCGGCCAGCGCGACCCATACCGCGATCCACTAATTCCACAGCAAAAACCTGACCCTAACAGGAAAAGCAAAATACCGGATAGCTGGCCTTTGGTTACCGACGAATACCTCGATAAGCTCCAGTATGCTTATGTACAAGCGGCCAGACTCGCATTCGAAGTCGGATTCGACGCCGTCGATATCAAATCATGTCACGGGTACCTGATTAACGAGCTTCTTGCCTGCCACAACCGGAAGGGGAAATACGGCGGCTCATTCGAGAATAGAACGAGGTTCCTGCTCGAAATCATCGACAAGATTCGCTGCGAACTCGGTGACGAGGCGCCGATTACCACCAGAATTGGAATATATGACGCTATCCCATATCCTTACGGCTGGGCGGTCGATAAAGACGATTACACAAAACCGGATTTGACAGAGCCGAAGAAGCTGTTCGAGCTTTTAGAAAAGCGTGGGGTCAAACTAATCAACATTACAATCGCAAATCCGTATTACAATCCGCATGTTGGCAGACCGTTCAATGAAACAATAATCGGCGGGTACGAAGAGCCCGAGCATCCACTCGTTGGCGTGCACAGACTCATCAAAATTACCGGCGAAATTCAAAAAGAATTCCCAAACATCGCAATGGTCGGTACGGGCTATAGCTGGCTGAGAAATCTTCTTGCCAATGTCGCCGCGGCCAGCAAGACAAACGG
>CAZKYP010000249.1:0-4832 GCA_964556885.1 uncultured Pirellulales bacterium
CATTTGGAGCTGTTGGGCGATTTCGTGGAAATAGAAGGGCCGGACGAGGAAAAAATCGCCGCCTTACAAAAGGAATTAGGACTGGCCGAATTATCGCATATAGCGAAAAGTTATGCTTCTTTGATAAAATCAAAATTAAGTGAGACTGGTAATGAGCAAATAATATCGTAAGAAACGAGTACTTACAACGTATCTGCTTTTTAAAATTATATGAAGCCGGAAGACGGTTATATAACGTATATAGTAAATCCGAAATCGGGTGCCTCAAGTACAAAGTTGACGGGGCGCAGATTTGAGCAGTACCTCGTCAAACGGGGATTCGATGTCAGGGTCAGCCTGACCAACTCCTTAAAACATGCCTGTGAGCTGGCAACCGATTCTGCTGTTGATTACGATTGTGCAATGGTAGTGGCCGTCGGCGGCGACGGTACGGTACGGGAGGTGGCGCATGGGCTGGAGGGGAGCAGCAAACCATTACTGATAATCCCCCATGGGACGGAGAATCTGCTGGCTAATGAGCTTGGTTTCGACGAGAGACTGAAAACCATTATCAGGACTTTCGAGGCCGGATACATCAGACCTTTGGATTTGGGGAGCGTAAATGGCAGGTGCTTTACATCGATAGCGGGCTTCGGATTCGACGGAGAAGTGGTCAAGCGGGTAAGTGATCAGCGGGCCGGACATATATGTCATTTCGATTATGTCTGGCCGATATGGAGAACGTTCTGGGAGTATAAATTCAAACCTATGAAGGTCGAAGTCGACGGGGAGGAAATTTTCAACGGCCGAGGCCTGGTTTTCGTCGGAAATATTTCGAGGTACGCCGTTGGTCTGCAAATATTACGTAACGCTAATTACGGAGACGGCAAGCTGGATATATGTATTTATAAATGCGCTTCTCATATACACCTTGTGAAACACTCCCTGATGACTATCTTGAAACACCACGCAAAAGGGCGTGATGTTATCTATCGTCAGGGCAAAGAGATTTCTGTAAGCTCATATTCTGCTGATATCAGGACTGAAATCGATGGTGATCCGGGTCCGGCCCTGCCGGTGCGTATAAAGGTGATACCGCAGGCGGTCAACTGCATAGTCCCCGAAGGCGCCAAGCCGGCCGGTATAAGGACAAGAATAATTCGAGCTATAGGGTAATATAAATAACCGATTAGAACAATTATATAGGACGTTATATATGGGTATAAGGGATTTCAATATTGGTAACATTAAAATTGGATTGAATGGGCCTCTGTTTGTGATGGCCGGGCCTTGTGTAATCGAAAGCAAAACATCCTCTATTGAGATTGCAAAAAGGCTTGTCGATATCGGGGCGAAGACGGAGGTAGGAATTATTTTCAAAGCCAGTTTCGACAAGGCCAATAGAACAAGCTTAAAGAGTTTTAGGGGGCCCGGTTTGAAAAAGGGGCTTGAGATTCTTGATGCCGTTCGCAGTAAAAGCGGCCTGCCGGTTATGACAGATATACATGAGCCTTCCCAGGCGGCAGCGGCCGGTGAGGTTGTAGATTGTCTGCAGATACCTGCTTTTCTATGCAGGCAAACCGATTTACTTTGTGCCTGTGCGGAAACGGGCAAGCCCGTCAATGTCAAGAAGGGACAATTTATATCGCCGGCCGAGATGAAGAATGTAGTCGAAAAGATACGTGCCTGTGATAATGAAAAAATAATACTTACCGAGAGGGGTACTTTTTTTGGTTATAATCGACTTGTTAATGATATGACCGCTATTGATGCTATGAAGAGGCTTGATTGCCCGGTTGTATTCGATGTTACGCACAGCACCCAGCAGCCCGGCGGTCTGGGTAATGCAACAGCAGGGCGAAGGGAGATGGCCCCAATACTTGCCAAAGCGGCGACAGCGGCCGGTGCTAACGGATTATTTATCGAGGTCCATCCGGAGCCTGAGAAGGCCAAGTCGGACGCCGCATGTGTTTTGCCGCTGGATTGGCTCGAAGAGCTTCTGAAAATTTGCAAAGAAATTTTCGGGATTGTAAATAAATAATGAGCACAAAGAAAAAATATTTATACGGACCTGTTCCTTCACGCAGGCTGGGGCGAAGTTTGGGTGTTGATATAGTGCCTTTTAAGGTATGTACTTTGGATTGTCTCTATTGCCAGTTGGGAAAAACTGTAGACAGGACAATCGAACGTGCCGACTACGGTCCAATAGAGCCTATCTTATCAGAGCTAAAAATGGCGATTGCGGAAGGGGTCGAAGCAGATTTTATAACTATTGCCGGCTCCGGCGAACCGACCTTGAATTCCCGGCTCGGCGAGCTTATCAACGGAATAAAAAAAATTACGGACATTGCAGTGGCTGTGTTGACAAACGGCACGCTTTTCTTCCGGAAGGACGTGCGCAACGATTGTGCAAAGGCAAACGTGGTGATGCCTTCGCTGGATGCCGGTGACGAGCAGACATTTCAGCGGATAAATCGGCCGCATCGGAATATTAGCATTGAAAATGTCATAACAGGATTGTGCGAGTTCAGAAAAGAATATACCGGCAAGATATGGCTGGAAATTCTTTTTGTGGAAGGTATCAATACTAATCCGGAGCAGGTTGCAAGAATCAAAGAAGCAATTGCTCTGATTCGTCCCGACAAGATTCATCTTAATACGGCCGTGAGGCCGGCGGCGGAGCCGGGAATTCGTAAATTGGAGGAAGATAAACTACAGGCTTTATCAGTCCAGTTAGGCCCTAATTGTGAAGTTGTGGCGGATTTCCAATATGACCGTGACATCGCAGTGCCGGTCGGTTGTACGGATATAGAAAAATCATTCGATATTGAAAGCAAAGTCGAAGATGTGCTATCAATGTTAAAACGACGTCCTTGTTCTTTAAAGGATATATGTTCGGGTTTAGATATCGGACGTAACGAAGCATTAAAATATATCGATGTCCTTCAATATAAGGGTGCGATTGATACCGAACAAAAAGACGGAAAGGTCTTTTACAGAATCCTGTCCTGAGCTTCGTATATTGCTCGGGATGACAATAAAGTGACAAATCTCACCGAATTACCCCACCAAATCTTTCCAAATTCACACTCGATTTTGTAAAGCAAAAAGATTTATTGGCCGATAATAGCGTTGTGGCGTTTGCTTAATTGGGGACTTTTAAATTTTATTAAAAGTTATTTAATTTTTTTTCTTAAGTATGCCGCTTTTGGGCCGATAAATAAATCAGGTATTTATAGGATGTAATTAATGAACAAGTGTTTACTTGTTCATTGTAACTGGAGCAGAACGAAGTGATAAACAAGATGAAGCGACAACTGGTACTGAACAAGGGAAAAGAGAAATTCATATTTCGTTATGAAAGCGGGCACGAAGATCAGCTCCTGGATGCTTTGATTGAACAGGCGAAAAACAAAAAAACAGATTTCGACTGGTTCGATGCGGCTGTGCTGAGTTTTAAATTAACGCAGTCACTTATAGGCCAGGCTGATGAGCTGCTCAGCGAAAATTCAGATGCGCAGCTTCGCACGAATTAGTAATTATGGGGTGTGATTGAGAATAGACGATTGTTATGTAATTAAATCAACTAAACCTCAGACAAGATTAGACAGATAGGTAAATTATGGAAGAAAGCACAATAGTACATCAGTTTTTGGATTACCTGAAATTGGAAAGACGTTTTTCGGAGCATACGGCGAAATGCTACGGAGCCGATTTAACACAATTCAGTGATTTTATGAGAGGTTCGTCGGATGAGAGTCACTCGGATCACGAGCCGCTCATGTCGTCCGGTCATCACGCCGGACCGGCTACGGCTGTTGCGACACAGGTTGATGTTAATATCGATCAAATGCTTCTTTCTGTTCAAACAGACGGCATTAGGTCTTATCTTGCTTTTCTGAACGAGAGGCAATATTCCAAAGCGACTGTTGCCCGCAAACTTGCAACGTTAAGAAGCTTCTATAAGTTTCTTGTTAAGAGAAACTATATCAGCTCGAATCCTGTCGTAGTGGTCAGGACACCGAAGCAGGAAAAGAAGCTGCCGCGTTTTCTCGAATATGAAGAAGTGAAAAGGCTGCTCAATACGCCTCCGACAAATACGTGGCTCGGTGCCAGGGACAGGGCCATCCTCGAGACACTGTACAGCACGGGAATAAGAGTAAGTGAGCTCGTGGCGTTGAATATGGACGATATAGATTTTCTTGGCGAGGTTATACACGTCAGGGGCAAAGGCAAGAAAGAGAGAATCGCACCGATAAGCTCGACCGCTTTACAGATCATTCAGCATTACATGGAATACAGGAACAAACGGGCGCAGACGAACGGCAATTTCGACAACAAGGTACTGTTCGTCAATAAGCACGGCAGGCGGCTGAGCACGCGCAGTGTTCGCCGCAAGATGGACAAGTACCTGAAGATTGCCGGTCTCGACCCGGCGATCAGTCCGCATACGCTGCGTCACAGTTTTGCGACGCACATGCTGAATAATGGTGCTGATTTAAGAAGCGTTCAGGAACTGCTCGGCCATCAGTCATTGTCTACCACTCAGGTTTATACACACCTGACGACAAAGAAGCTCAAAGATGTCTATGACAGTGCTCATCCCCGGAACGACAGCGACGAACCAGATCCGTTGAAAAACTGATAACATAAATTTATGCCTTCCTGATAACCCCCGGTAAGAGCCGGGGGTTATCTTTTTGGCAACTGCCATCATCACGGAGAAGCAGTAATTTTAATTCTCTATTCTCCAAACCATATCCTGCACGAAACACATCTCATATTCTTCCTTGTATAAGATTCAATAAACGTAAATTATCCTGTAGTAATTTGCAGTGGCAGTGGTAGAATTG
>CAZKYP010000250.1:0-4794 GCA_964556885.1 uncultured Pirellulales bacterium
TCCGTTTAATTCCTGGTATGCCAATCTGCCAACTAATATTTGAGATAACTTTTGGTACTCCAGAAAAAGGCTATTCTGGTAAGTTTTTAAGACAAAAGAAATAGAATAGGACTCGACCTGCCTTAATTTGATCGGTGGGCCAAAGCCCACCCTAACATGACTATGGTCGTTGAGTAATTTCAAGAACTCTTTGAAGTCGTTTGGTAGCTTCATCGCCATAGATAATTTGACGCATTAATTCTACGGCCTGCAGGCGTTCGTCAGGCGTTTTGGACAACCAGTATTCTTTGTCATCTGATTTGTCGAAAAGTGAGCCTACCGAAAAGGCCGTTCTTTCTACTTTTGGAAAAATAAGTTCATCCATACAATAATTTTACCAGAAAAAGATGGTTAGGTAAACGTAATATACGGATTTATTTATGGCATATTTGGCCGGAGCACCGGCTGTTTTAATATTAACTTATACCTGGAAAGCTGGAATTATGTAAGAGGCTCGATTCTTTAACCAAGAGAGAGACTACTGAGGTCACTTCCTTTTCCTTTATTTATCTGATTTGATTGTTATTTACGCCTTATATAGCTTGAAGAATATTAAAAAAGGCAAAAAATTCTTGACAAGAACCGCCGGAGGTGATTAAATATTTATGTTTTGGGCTGAAAAATGCCCTTGTAGTCAAAAAAAAGCGAGAAAAATTTAGTTTGGAGGTCATCATGAGAAAGGTCACATTAACCCTTTTGTCAGCAATCTTAATGTCACAAGCCGCTTACGGATTATCCCTGTTCGGCCCGCCGGTTCCGATTGTCGAGCCGGGCAAATTAAGCTTTGGCTTCGATTTATCTCATAACGACTTCGATTACGAGGCCGAAACCTCGGAGACGATGACCTACAAAGGCGTGACGTACCTCGCAAGGTTCGGCTATGGTATTTTCAATAATTCGGAAATTAACGTCCTTTTCGGCGGCTCCCAGGGCGAAATCAATCAAATGGGTTTTCTCGGAGAGGATATGTATGGCTTCGTGGGCGGCCTGAATTGCAAAACACTCCTATATCAGTTCGGTGACGGCCTGGATCTGGGTATAGCGGGCCATTTTATTTATACCGACATCGAGCGGGATGAGAGTGCCTGGACTCTCGGGATAGAAACATTCGAAACCCGGGTCCTGCTCGGACTATCGAAAAATATCGGCAATCTTGCTATCTACGGCGGCCCATTCTATCAATGTATCGATGGTGATATATGCGTTAAAGTCCCGGGTATGCAATTATCCGCCGATCTGGAAGCAAAAAACAACTTTGGCGGCTATATAGGAACTTCGATAACAATTCCAATAGATAACTTAAGTGTTTCAGCGGAAAAAATAGCTGACAGCTTTCAAATACAGGCCGAACTGCAGTTCATAAACGATATCTCCGCTGGCGGCGTATCACTCGTCATTCCTTTTAAGTAATCGCGGAATAAAAACTATTGCGTATTATTTCCTACGAGCTAAAAAAATTTTGGGTTTCATTATACGTGAAGAATTGTTATCCTCTTTATGAAGAAATGACGTTGTAAATAAATCTGTTGGAGATCAGATGCCCAAAAAGCAAAATGAACTGCATTCAAAGATTTCTCAAGCAATAACATATTTTTGGCGAACACGACGAAGTCAGGTAGAAAAACAAAATAAAACAGGCACACACGATCAAGGTTTTCGGGGCGCAGTCACAGGTGGTGCACAGATGGATGGGTTTATAAGCCTCGTGACTGAAATAATAGAATCGGCAGGAATTGACAAAGAGCATATCTATTGCAAGAAATCTCTCGAATTGCCCGGTTACTTTCGCCCTACAAAGGAGTGGGATTTGCTGGTAGTAAAAGATAATCAATTGCTGATAGCCTTAGAAGCAAAATCTCAGGTCGGCCCTTCCTTTGGAAACAATTTTAATAACAGAACGGAAGAAGCAATAGGAAGCGCCTTGGATTTATGGACGGCCTACAGGGAAGGAGCTTTTAACAAAACAGTTAAACCCTGGTTAGGATATTTCTTCATGTTGGAAGATTGCGCTAAATCGCAATCACCTGTCAGCGTGAAAGAACCTCACTTTGAGGTTTTTCCTGAATTTAAGGGTGCATCCTATACAAAAAGATATGAGATCTTTTGCAGAAAACTACTGAGAGAAAGACACTATAATGCCACTTGTTTTATTACTTCTCACAAAGATAAAGGTTTAAATGGCGATTTCACTGAACCTGCAGAAGATTTGAAATTTGATATTTTTACAAGTTCTCTGAGAGCACAAATCCTTACTTATGGTAATTAGAAATTGAAAACACAGATAAAAGAAATCTTGACTACACACAAATTAATCCAGGGTGATGCACGCGATCTTTCTTTTCTACAGGATGAGTCAATACACTTGGTCGTCACCTCACCTCCGTATTGGAACCTGAAGCAATATAATGATAATAGAAATCAGCTTGGGCACATCTCGGATTATGAACAGTTCCTGGAGGAACTGAAAAAAGTATGGCAGGAGTGTTTTAGAGTTCTTGTCCCCGGTGGGCGGCTGGTTTGTGTTGTAGGTGACGTTTGTTTGTCACGCAAAAGAAACGGTAGACATGTAGTTGTACCACTACATGCAGATATCTGCGTTATGTGCAGAAAGATTGGTTTTGATAATTTAAATCCAATAATATGGCATAAGATATCAAACGCCAGTTACGAGGTGCAGAACGGAACAAAGTTTCTTGGAAAGCCTTATGAGCCGAATGCCATAATTAAAAACGATATTGAATTTATCTTGATGCAGCGAAAACCTGGTGGTTATCGTAAACCATCAGATACTCAGAGAGATAAAAGCAGAATCGAAAAAAAAGAATACGATGAATGGTTTCAGCAATTCTGGAAAATCAATGGCGCATCAACTAAAAATCATCCTGCCCCATTTCCATTTGAACTAGCCTATCGACTTGTTCGAATGTTCTCATTTTTTAGTGACACGGTTCTTGATCCATTTTGCGGAACAGGCACAACAATGCTTGCTGCAATGAAATGTGACAGAAATAGCATTGGAATTGAGATAGATTCCGAATATTGCCAAAAGGCAGCTAAAAGGCTCGAGAGAGAAAATCATAGCCTTTTTCCTAACGCTCACCTTGATTTCTCTAAATCAATCAATACCTAAGAAGAAAGACATATTGTCATCTATACAGGCTGGTTTGATTTCATCACACCCCGCGGTTTTATTTATAGAGTATCAGGTTGGAGAATCGGCTGGTTTAATATTGACTTGTGCCGGGAAAACGGGTATTAAGTAAGAGGCTCAATTCACGAAGTACGAGTAATAAATTATGAATATAATCGCAATAGACATTGGTAATACGAACATACACATCGGGCTGTTCCTTGACGACAAGGAGCAGTTCATCGAGTCCTTTTCGGGCATGGACAGGGCGGAACTGGCAAAATGCCTGAAATCCGCATGGCAGCAGATACCGATACTTGCAAGCTCGAAGGAAAAAAAACGCGACGGCGTAATCGTCGTCAGCAGCGTCAAACCGGCCTGGACGAAGACAATCGAGGAAATTGCAGCCGACGAGCTCGACGAAGAGATATACATCATAGGCAAAGGCATCCCGCTGCCGATGGTCCTCCTGGTGGATGAGCCTAAAAAGGTCGGCACCGACCGTATAGTCGCGGCCGCAGCGGCCTACGATGTCGTCGAAGACGCTGTGGTTGTGGCCGATTTCGGCACTGCCGTAACCATCGATTTGGTCGACACGAACGGCGTATTCCTCGGCGGAATTATCTGCCCGGGATTCGAGATAAGCGCCAAATCGCTGAAGGAAAACACCGCCCAACTGCCGAACATCAAGGTGACCAAACCAAAGGCGCCATACGGCAAAAACACCGTCGACGCCATAAACTGCGGCCTGTATTATTCCATCGTCGGCGCTTTGCAGGAGGTCGTCAGGCGATACGCCGAAGACGTCGGCAAATGGCCGCAGACCATCATCACCGGGGCCGGAGCCAAAACGATTCTTGACGACTGTGAATTCGTAGATAACTACGTACCCAACCTCGTCGTCAAAGGAATAGTCCTGGCTTATAAAAAATATCTCGAAGAAAAAATGGAGTAGTCTTTCCAGAGACGCTCAATGATCTCAACAGTAATTCCAAACATTCTGTTTAGTGGGAACTTTTGGTTGATAATAGCGTTTGGTCTTATTGTCGTTATTCACTTCGCCCTGAAAAAAAGCCCCCCACCTTTTCCAAAAGCAGGGAAACTCATCGAGAAACGTACAAAAAGGATTACAACAATACTCGACATCCTTATAATCAGCCTGACTCTACTTTGGTCATACATTCTGTTATCTTTTATCTGTGTTGTTTTCAGAACTTCATCCAAATATGAGCCATTCCGGCCAATATTTCAACAATCAGATTTGACGATTACATATGCGTTATTGATCATTTGGTCCGGCCAATCAGGTCTTCTTGTCGGATTTATCTCGTTCTTCAACTCAAACCTCACAAAAACCAAGAGAATTATCCTGCTCATAGTATGCTTGCTCCCTATTATATTTACAGTTCTGCTGTTGCTAAAAGATAATACACTCGGTCCCTGGTCAATTGTCCAAATCTGCCTTTATAGCTCAGCGGGTAGTTGGATTATCAATACACCGTTGATTTTTATAGGAAAAAATATCTTTCAGGTTGTCGGTGACATCCTACAAAAAGTAAAATCGCTCATTGGTGTTCATTCGGTCTGAAATGGAGGATGTTATGGATTGTTACGCCGCAGCTATG
>CAZKYP010000251.1:0-4787 GCA_964556885.1 uncultured Pirellulales bacterium
CATCTTCAGACACACAGTCTAATCTCATAGGTTCACAGGATGGCTTATATATCGGAGCAGGTAAGAATCTTGAGCCGGGCAGCTTTTGGTCCGGTTTAATTGATGATGTCTGTATCTACAACCGGGCAGTAATACCATAAACATCAGCTAAAAAAACAAGATATTCAGGACGTGTAAAGGGCTGGCAGCCGGAGCGAAAGTCAGCCTTTTTTTTATTCAAAGATACAGAATTATGAAATTGAAATTATTATGTATTCAGTGCTGGGTTGTGTTTGATGGTCAATAAAATCCCGGTTTAATTGACGGGAATAAGGATATTGAAAGATTCTCATTGACTTCAAGCCGTCCAATTTGGTTTAATATATACAAGTCAGTTGTGTATAAATATGCGTAAATCTTCGTGATTTATACCTTTAGAGGAGTAGATGGTAGGTTATTGTAAATAGGAGGTGGTTTTCATTTCGTTAAATATTGACTATCAGTTTCAAAAATGAGGCCATTCATATTGTCTGGAAATAAAGGGTGTTTTTTGTAGCCCGGAAAGTGCCGTTTATATCGTACCTTTTTTATAGGAGAAAATATCATGAAAACACGAATAGTCTGGTTTACAGCGGCCATTTTGATCATGTTCTTGGGATTTGAACCATGTTACACGCAGGAAAATATTCTGATTAACGGTGGTTTCGAGGATGGAGTCCTTGAGCCGTGGACCACGAATGGTAATGCTACATTCGAGGTGGTTACGGAATTAGTCGGTGCGGACGTTCCGGAAGATCCGATTGAAGGCAACTATTGTGTACATATTAATGTTCCAAACGCAGGTACAAATTTTTGGGATGTCTGGTTTAAGTACCCGGGTCTTGTTTTTGAATCAGGCAAGCGTTATACTTTTTCGGCCTTTGTCAAATGCGCAACAGGTACAGTAGATGCCATGTTCAAACCTGAACTTGACCAGGCTCCCAATACAGGATACGGTGCCGAGACACTCACAATAACCGATGAGTGGCAGGAGCTTTACGTAACAACTCCCACTTTTAATGCGAACGTCAATCCCGCGGACGTTGTGTTCCTTATAGCTTATGATGCCGCGGAATTTTGGATTGATGGCGTGAGATTTTACGAAGGACAGTATATCCCGACCGTTCTCGAAATAAAACGTACAGCTAAGGATCCGGTTCCGGAGGATGGTGCCGTTGATGTACCTCGCGATACGGTACTGAGTTGGACACCGGGCCCGTTCGCCTACAGGCACAACGTTTACTTCGGCGAGGTCTTTGATGATGTTAATAATGCCGATACGGATAATCCTTTAAATGTGTTGGCCGCACAGGGCCTGATGGACACCGTATATGATCCGGGCCTTCTGGATTTCGGCCAGACTTATTACTGGCGGGTGGATGAAGTTAATGCGCCGTCTGATCCGGGCATCTTCAAAGGGGATATCTGGAGCTTTACGGTTGAACCGTTTGCTTATCCGATTGCCGGTGACAATATAATCGCAACAGCTTCGAGCTACGACAGGGGCAAAGGACCTGAAAATACTGTGAACGGCTCGGGTTTGTCGGATGACCTGCACTCAACGGTTACCGAAGCTATGTGGCTCAGTCTGGCTTCCGAGCCTAATACGGCGTGGATTAAGTATGAGTTCGACAAGATATATAAGCTAACCGAGATGTGGGTATGGAACTATAATGCAGAATCCATTCTGTCACTATACGGCCTCAAAGATGTAACTGTAGAGTATTCGCTTGACGGTTCTAACTGGACGAAACTGGATAATATTGACGTGTTCGAACCAGCGCCCGGTGCGAGCGAATATGCCCACAATACTACGGTTGATTTTAACGATGTATCGGTTAGGTTTGTCAGGATTAATGCCGTAAGCAACCAGGGCGGCGGCGGCGGTTTCTTTAACCAATACGGACTCAGTGAGGTAAGATTCTTCTATATACCGCTTAGCGCCAGAGAGCCCAGTCCTGAAACGAGGACGACCAACATACCTCTCGATGTGACTCTTAGCTGGCGGGCGGGAAGAGAAGCCGTTTCGCATGATGTTTATATCGCCGACAATATACGGGATGTCATAGACAGGACCGGTACTCGTATAACCGTGAGCGAGCCTATCGCCGGTCCCCTTGACCTTGATTTGAGTACGACCTACTACTGGAGTGTGGACGAGGTAAACGGAACGGATGTCTGGGAGAGTGACATCTGGAACTTTACTACACAGGAATATTTTGTTTTGGATGATTTCGAAGACTACAATGATTTTCCCCCGCATGAAATCTGGAATACCTGGATTGATGGATTCGATGATCCGAGCAACGGTTCGACGGCCGGTTATCCCGATCCTGATTTTACTTTCGGAGAGCATTTCGTCGAGACTGATACTGTTCATGGCGGCAAACAGTCGATGCCGTATTTCTATGACAATACTACCGCTCCGAAATCTGAAATTACCAGGACAATTACTTCTATAAGAGACTGGACACAAAAAGGTATTAGTTCATTATCGCTGTGGTACTATGGTGATGCGGCCAATGCCGCCGAGCCGATGTATGTCACTCTTAACGGCAGCGCAACAGTGTATAATCCTGACTCGAATGCGGCACGGGCGACTGATTGGACCCCATGGGATCCTTCTTTGCAGGATTTTGCCGACCAGGGACTTAACCTTGCCAATATTAATACGATTACTATTGGTTTCGGAGACGGTTCGCCCGGCGGCTCAGGTTTGGTCTTTATTGATGATATTCGACTTTACGGCCGGTAATTCGCAAAGATAAAAAGCGTCTTTTAGTAAAGTTGATTTGAATGATTAATGTATATAAGGGCTGGCGGCTTAAAAAACCGTCAGCCCTCTTTTTAGTTCCGACTTTATCTGGTGAGCTTCTTTGTTATCAAAGCGACCCAGTCTTTGTTGGTGTCTTCCGGTGGTGAGCCAATGGCTACCGGGCCGGGGCCGGAGATTTCTGAGATTGCACCTTTAAGTAACTCGCCGCCGGAGCGCGGGTTGTACCACTGGACTGTAAAGGTCGATGTGTTTTGACCTAAATCAAGATTCGTAGTTCCTCCTTCGGGTAAGTATATGGCATAGATTTGGCCGGGCCTGGCGAAACAGTAATCGTTCTCAGTAGAGGTTAACTCATCATGATGCTGCATTTCGGTAAAGGGCAGGTACTGATGGAAAAACTCAAGGGCGTACCGGGTCAAATCCCATAGATGATCGCGGCTGCGCCAGTCCTCGCAATTCAGGTCGTTATGTACGAATTCATAACCGAAATACCATTCGACTCCTGCGCCGCCCGCCATAAGATTGCCCCATAGATGTTTTGCGCGGATCTCATCGTGCTGGTAATCGTCCTTGTCCGGTTTTGCGCCGGTACTGGCAGGACCGATTTCATCCAAACTGACGAACCACTGCCTGCCCGCTTTTGCGGAAGCATCAATCCATTTGATTGTCTGGTTGTGTGTGTCATTGGTCTGTAGTGACGGGCCTTCGAAATATTCGTAGCCGAGCAGGGGGGTATAAACTTCATCGTACTTACCGGGGAATGTATGGCAGACAATCGGGTGGTCGTAGGGATCGAGGTCGCGAATATATTTTGAAAAAGCTTTTCGCTGTTTGTCCGTATTTGTATTTTCCTCGCCTAAGTTCCATGTCAATGCAAGGTGATGACCGAATCGGGCGATTAGCTCGCGGTAATAGAGTTTGCGCTGGCGGTCGAGCTCGCCGCCGTCGAGTCCCTGGTCGTTTTCCGTTTCCTGGGTGATGATATGGAGCATCAGTCCGAGCCGGTCCATGTGCGAGAAAACGATTTCCCACTGGTCCAGCTTGCTGCAATCGAATCGGAATCTCTCATCCGGATTAGTCCAGGGCCAGACATCCTTGCCGTCGCCCCCGTCGATATTATAAGTGATGAAATAAACGCTGTTCATACCTTTGGAGGCCAGGTAATTCAATGCTCCAATGATGCTCTTGCCTTTGCCGTCCTTCCATGTCGGGTCGCCCTCGCGCCAGTCCTGGAGATGCGGCGTATAGCAGTGGATAAACTCGCTGCCGGCCGCTTCGCCCTGGCGATCCAGTGCACCGGCGTCGAATGTGCCGTCAAAATCTGCATAAGCTAAGAAATTCTCCGGGCTGTCGGCCCCGCCTTTTATAAAATACTCACCCGTCTCGGCAAATTGCAAATAACGCTTGCTGACATACCTGAGCAACCCTTTTGACCGGTGGTCCCGGCCGGTCTTGTCGGTCGGCCCGATGTTGAAAGTCCCTTTGACCCCGTCGAACGCTGTTGCTGTTCCGGGATCATTGTTTAGAGCAATATCAGGCCCGTTGCGAAATGAAACAACATAAGACCAACTACCTTCTTCATCCGGTACGAAATTCACGTGCCATTTATTACCTTCGATTGTGCCGGTTTGAGCGGCATTGCCGTCGGCGGCGTAGTAGCCGGGAACAATATATCGTTTATCGCCCTTTGCGAAAGTTACTTCCATTCGATAATCCAGGAATGGATTCGGCTCGGCGGTCTCGCCGCTTTCCGGCCCGGTAAAAGTCAGTGTCGCCTTGTGCCACTTTTTCATCTCACCCGAGACGACCGGCCCTTGGTTTTGACCGAAAGTTATAATCGAAGCAGAAAGAATAAAACAGAATGACAATAATAAAGTTAGTTTGAATCGCAGCATTTTTCAACTCCTGATTTAACCGGTTAATTTGTATTCGGATGCATTATAAGAGGATTATATGTCATATCATAGATTGCATAAATAAAAAAAGCCGGGCT
>CAZKYP010000252.1:0-4755 GCA_964556885.1 uncultured Pirellulales bacterium
CTAAGCTAAAATCAATCGGGATATGTAAGTTTATTCCAAGTGTTTCATATCAGGACTTAATCAAAGCTTAAGGATACATTTGAGAGATGAATAAAGTTGCTGCCGGCATCTTGAATTTGTCCAGATACATAGAAAGATAATCTTTTCTTTGCACCGGCCAATTCCGGATAGTCATCCTTCCTTATTGTGAAGGAGACTCCCCAACCGGCCAAAAATGGTCTGTACGACTCCCCCGGAAATACCATCAATATTAGGTAATTTTCTTCTTCAGGAGAAATTTCAAATAGGATTAAGTTTTCTCTCTTTACGGGCATCCCAACGTAACTCTTGGCCGTTTGTTCTCTCTGCAAGAGTGGCCTGTTGTCTATGTCTTGGCATATCTCCTTCAGTGATAATGGGAGTTTGACTTCGCTGGGCGTCATTTCTTGTCGGCCTTGACTTATTTTAGGTTTGTTAATGTAGTATGAAATCGGCCAACTTATTATTGAGACCAGTATGAGGGTGGCAGCACCTATCAATGCTGCTTGAATTGTACGGTTTTGATACCACTTTTCGGTATATATGTTCTCTCCGTTTGTTGTCTTCGACGTTTTGGAAATTTTGTTTTGTACCTTCGACTCTTTCCTATATTTTTGGCTGTCAATCGTGCCATAGATAACATCATATAAAAAGGAACCGATAATAGGTATGCGTTTGACGCATGCTCTCGATAGACTGTCTATGAAATCTGCAGAAAGGATACTTTTAGTGTGGCGAAGCCTACCAAAATCCTTTACTAAATTTGATTCTTTACTTTGATTTGAAGTCGTTGGTCTTGTTAGATCTAAATTTTTCTTCTCTGCTAATTGTATGTCCCCCCAATGGTCTATTTCTGCCCAACTACCTTGTATTTCTAATAGTTTTATATTTATACCTTTTTTACTCAAATATTCTATATAATCTCCCAATAAGGCTTGTTTTTCTATATGAATCCTATTTATAGAAATAAGGTTCTCATAAGAACTCGGAGATTCCCATGGAATTATATTTATCTCAGTACCTTCTTCTTTGCATATACGTTTATACTCAGTTAGAAATGCTTTGGCTCCTTTTGGTATAAATTTGAAAAGTCCTACAATTTCTCCTCGACAAGGACTGAGTATCTCATCAAATTCTTCTTCACGATAAAAGTTAAAGTCCTTAGGAAGCATATCAAACCTATTTATTGCTTCGCCAATTCTTTCAATGTTGTTTTCTCTGTCTAAGTAAACAAGTTCAGCATATAGTTTGTCGTGCCAGAATCTCCTTTCATAAGGGTAATTATCTTGCCACTCAGTGTCCACCATGACAATAATATCACCATCTTTTTCTGATAGTAGTTTTTTTAATAATTCATGTTCCCACACTATATCTGAATAGCTTATAATAACATCTCCATTATAGTTATTTTTTTTGTATATCCTTTTCAATCCTTGATAAAGTGAATGTGTAAGTTGAAAATCCCCATTAATAGATATAGTATTTATATTTATCGACTTATAGTGGATTTTTTGGGCTTCGTTTATGTAATTTGAAATTTGTTCAAATTGACCTTTTTGTTGGGGATTATCTGTTACGACAAAAAGCCATTCATTTATCTCACAACTTGCAAAACTATCTAATGCATATTGTATAATTCTAATATTATTCAGTCTCGAGCATGATTTATGCCAGTCTAAATTTGATTCGCACGGCTCCCTTAGCGTATTAATATTTATTTTATTCTGATTATTATTAAATGATTGAATGTTAAGATTTATATTTTTCCAGAAAAGAGAGTTATAATATTGATCTTGTTCATTTTCATTAATGCTCACTTGCTATCTTGTTGATAAACCGGCTGCCAAAATTACTGCTTTGCATGGAGTAATATTAGATTTTGATTCTACCTTATCCATATATTCTGTATTACATGAACTTCTCTCTTAGTAACTTGAAACATTATATATATGTTTTCTGCAAACATCATCAATGTTGATTAGGTTCGCCTTTTCTAATTATAATGTTTTTAGTCTAATAATACAAATTCATTTTGGTGAATCACTTCATTCTTCATGAGAGAAAAAGCAATTTCTCTAGTTGTTTGGCATTTTTAATTGCATGACCATGGGCGTCGTTATTGAAATAGACATAGATGGCACGGGCGTTTTTTGCCCGGGTTTTAAGCCATTTAACCCAGTCCTGTAATTCGGATTTCGGATAGTTCCCGGCATAGCGGCCGCTCGTACCGTGGAAGCGAATGTAGATTATGTCCGATGTCACTACGCGGGGTGATTCTTTACCGGGCATGTCATGAATACAGAAAGCAATATTGTGTTTACCGAGCAGTTCGTACGTATCATAAGAATACCAGCTTTTGTGCCGGAACTCGAAGACGGCTATCTTTCTCTTGGGAAACAGTTTGACGAAGGCTGCGAGCCGCTCAAGATCTTTGTGCAGGCTGGGGGGCAGTTGGTAAAGGACCGGGCCGAGCTTGCGTTTCAGTAAACTGATATTGTCGAAGAAACGTCGCAGCTCTTCCGAGCAGTCTTTGAGTTTCCTGATATGGGTGATATATCGATTGGCCTTTGCGGCGTACAGAAAACCCGCCGGAGCCAGATCGTGCCACCGTTGTACGGATTTATCTTTCGGCTGGTGGTAAAAGGTGTTGTTGATTTCGACGGTATTGAAATGCTGCGCGTAGTATTCGAACCATTTGCTCTTGGGCAGATCGGCCGGATAGAACAATTCCCGCCAATGCTCATAATACCAGCCCGAAGTCCCGATTCGAATATCGCATTCCGCCTTACCCATAAAAGGTATTTTAACAATTTGAAATTTGACTGAAATCGTTTTGTAGAAAATATTGAGAAATTGATGAAAATTGAGGCTTTTTTACTATTGACATACGTTTTTTTGATCGATATACTGTAACGTAAAGTGGAATTCAAAAGGAGCATTGATTTATGGTAACAGTTACAGTATCACCTAAATTTCAAGTGGTTATTCCTAAGGCTGTGCGTCAGAGGCTTGGTATACGACCAGGACAGAAGTTACAGATTCTCCAGTTTTCCGACCGTATCGAGTTCGTGCTCTTGCAGAATATTAAAAACATGCGGGGATTTCTCAAGGGCATCAAAACAAATGTCCGGCGAGAGAAAGATCGTATATGAATCTTGTAGATTCTTCAGGATGGCTTGAATATTTTGCTGGCGATTGTAATGCTAAGTTTTTTGCGCCGGCCCTCGAGGACACAGAGAACCTTGTTGTATCGTGTATTAATATATACGAAGTTTTCAAGAAGGTATTGCAACAGCGGGGTGAGGACGCCGCTCTACATGCTGTTGCCTTGATGCATCAAGCCAATGTTGTTGATATTTCATCGCCTATTGCTATGGATGCAGCGAGACTAAGTACCGAATTAAAATTACCTATGGCGGATAGTCTGATATTAGCTACTGCACAAGCATGTGGGGCTACACTCTGGACGCAGGATTCCGACTTTGACGGTTTGCCTGACGTTAGGTTTATAAGGAAATAGATTTCCATAAATAAGTCGAACACTTCATCATTATCATTGAAACAATTCTCCATCGGGTGTACTTTATCACTGGCACAGGATCGATTAAAATTCTAAAAAGGCTATAATGGAATTTGGGCCGCAACAATTTGGCAAGTGGCTGATAGCAGCGGGAATTATCATCGTGCTGTTAGGCGTTCTAATGGTGCTGCTGGGTAAGGTCGGCTTGTTCAGGCTGCCGGGCGATTTGCAGTTCGGGGGCAGGAACTGGCGGATTTATTTTCCGATTGCAAGCTCGATATTGCTTTCGATAATATTGACATTGATTCTATGGCTCATAAGTCATTTTCGAAGATAAATAAATATTATAATGGATCCCCGCCGGAGTTTATCCCGCACTCGGATGCGGGGCGGGAATGATAGTGACATGATAAACACTGCTGTTAGTTTGCTTTTTGACCAGATGGCCGACATCATGGAGATACTTGGCGAGGACCGCTTCCGCATCAACAGCTACAGGAAGGTTGCACGAGTCATCTCCGAGATTCCGACCGACGTGGAGCTTCTGCTTGCCTCCAGCGATCTGGCCGATGTGCCCGGCATAGGTAAATCGAGTCTTGCTAAAATTGAAGAATTTGTCAAGACCGGCTCGATTTCAGCACATCAGGAATTGCTGACTAAAATCCCGCCGACGTTGCTCGAACTGTTGAACATACCCGGCATGGGCCCGAAGGGTGTCAAAGCGGTTTACGAGCAGTTAAAGGTCACGACCCTCACCGAGCTAAAAGCCGCAATCGAATCCGGCGCCCTGGCCGAACTGCCCGGCTTCGGTGAAAAGAAGGCGGCAGGCATCGCAAAGGGAATCGAATTTCTTCAAAAATCAACCGGTCGAATCCGACTCGACCAGGCGATGGATGCGGCGGTGCTGGTTTGTGAGTATCTGCAGAATGTCCCCAGCATACAAAAAATCATGCCCGCCGGCTCGCTGCGAAGGCGAGCCGAAACCATAGGCGACGTCGATATTCTTGTCGCCGGCAAAAAGGGCGAGCAAATCATACAGACATTCACTGGCGCCGAATTTGTTAGTGAAGTGCTTGCCTCCGGGCCGAAGAAAGGTTCTGCCATTGTCCGAACGCAATCGGTCCCTGTTCAGGTAGATGTCCGCGTAGTACCGAAGGAGAGTTTCGGCGCTGCGGCCCAGTATTTCACCGGCTCGAAGGCTCACAATGTCCGGTTAA
>CAZKYP010000253.1:0-4750 GCA_964556885.1 uncultured Pirellulales bacterium
TTGACGTCCATTATTTCGATGAAATCCGCCGTATATTCTTTTAGTACGCCGCAGTATTCCAGTAGTTTGTCGCCTTTAATCATCTCAAGAACGACCTTGTTGCCGATATATCTTTCCAGCAGCGGCTCGTAGGAAGTTCCAGCCGAGTCCATCATTTCCTGCTTCATTTGGTTGACGTATTTGTCCTGTGTGGTAAGTATCTTGCCCGCGGGAGTTGCTTTTTTGGCCTGGCTGAGCAGCAGGTTGATAATCTCAACGATGGAGTCCCTGATGGTTCGAAATATATTCAGTGTTTTTCTTTTAAGTCTGCGCTCCAGGTCGGGGTGATAAGTCCTTTCAAGCTCTTTGTCTCTTGCTTTTCTGTTTTTTTCGCTCAGCTCATCGTGAAAACGAACGACGGCCTGGATGTTCGGGTACTCATATTTGTAAAGGATATAGCTGGCCTCATCGTGTCCGTCTGCATCCCGGTGTTTTTCCGAATAGACAAATTCCAGCCCTGTATTTTCCACTCGCAGCGAGCCCCAGATTGTCTTGCCGGATTTTTCCTCTAATGTCACCTCGTTTTTCTCGAAGTCCCTGAGACATTTGTCCCTGCTCCTTTTGCGGACAAAGGCCCCGATACCCGCGGCAAGGATAATAAAGATGATCGTTATCGCAGTTGTACTTTCACCGAACATGATATCGACTTAGTCCTTTAAGTTTATAGGAATATTCAAACTTATATCTGTGCCAGTATGACCGTGTAGTTTTTTCCGTAAAACTCGGCGCACTTCGGGCAGGTGGTGTAGAAGAAGTACATCTTCTCCGTTTTTTTATTTTTGGATTTTACGTATGCCTTCATTTTCTCGACCCATTTTCTTATGTCTTTATACGGCCCTTCGAAGACCTTTGTCAGAAAAGTCCCCGATATTCTCGCCATTTCAGCTTCCGGCACCTCTTTGGCCACGGCGATATAAATATCGGCGCCCCAGAGCGATTTTTCGTCGGAAAGCATGATGGGTATCGGTACAACTGCCCCGGCTTTTTGAATCATCTCCATATTCTTTGTCATCACCTTGCCGAAGTTGATTGGGATATGAAAGAAACTTTTGACATGGTCTTTGACGAACAGTTTGTCCTGGAAAGCGATTTCTTTTTCATCCCAAGGTTCAGGGTTGAATCGCGGGCAGCAGCCCGTTTCCGAATGTTCATATAGCTTTTCCATAACCGTCACCTCGATATTATTTAGTAATAGATTTCATTCATTACTTTTTGTTATCATTTCTGCAAAGGCAGAGGTTCTTTATAGTACGGCCGGACAAATTTTCCGATTTTACGGAAATGAGATATTATATTGTTTTTTTCACTGTACATTTACTATTGTAATCCAATTCAGCGATAAGGTCAAAGACAGATACCGAGCCGCAAAAAAATACTTCTGCCTTATTTATAAATGCTTTGAAATGTATATAATAGCGTTTCTCTGATGTGGGTAAATTGCTTGAAATGGTGTTTTATGGCCTTGAATTCCTCAAAAATTAAGACCGTGTTTTGCCGAATTTTAGTGGTTCTATTTGTCTGGATTTTTTCGGGGTGCGGGGCGAAGTCTGCTAAACTGCCGACTTATATGCGGCCGGAATCGCTGTATTTGTGTCAGGAGCCTTACAGCCGCCTGTATATAGAAATCGATTCGGTGGAAGGCGTCGAAGTGCCTCAGGAGGTGCTCGATAATTTGAAGGAATTTCTAAGTACCTTTTGCTCCAAGCCGGATGGCATTGAGATAGTCCTGGACGAACCGACTCCGATTTCCGAAGTTGCAGACTTGCCGTTGGGCCCGGCGTCTATACTGTGTATCGATGGCCCGCCGAAAGACGATAAACCACAACCTGCTTATCTGCATGTGTTTTTCTATGATACTGATATTGTATTTAAAAAAGCCAAAGGATATACTTTTGTTCCAAGTAATTATCCCTGTGCAATCTTTTTCGACCTCGACTATGCACCTCGCTGGGCAGGATTTTGCATCAGGCACGAAGCTGGACATACGTTGGGCCTGTGCAAGAGTACTTCTCATGGCGACGGAGTACATTGCAAAAATTATGGTTGCCTGATGAACGATACACCCGATTTACTATCACAGCTTGGTGCTCTTGTGGTTCGGCCCTCGGCGGGTCAATTATGTGACGACTGCCGGAATGACCTTCAGGTTTATAAATCCGAAGACGCTGATCCTAATCTCGAGTTCAAGGGGCCGTTTCTGATGCGGCGGCAGGAAGGATATTCCGTGGCGTCACTGCCGTTTTGTGATTTTTTGGTGTGGCCTTCGATTGAAGAAACTTTCAACTGGCAAGAGGCTCTACAGAAAATCAAAGACAGTATAAAAAGCGACGAATTCAAGCAAAGCTATATTATGCAAAAGCGATTCGGGTGGATGTTTGGTGCGTTTAGTCCCGACGGCGACCAATCGTCACCACAAAGTATGGTTGAAACTCTCGGTGTTTTTACCAATGCGGCCAACGACCCGAATCCGGCCGTCAGGCATTACGCAATTATGCAGCTCGAACAGCTCAGGCAAAAGCAGCCGAGCGAAGCAACAATACGCATTGACAAACAGGAATAATTCAGGAGAATCGGAAACTCTATTGAATTTTACTGAATGTTTTCTGAGATAGCGCGAAACAGTGCAACCGAGCCACGTTTGAGGCTGCGAAGGTTGTAGCCGCCTTCCTGGACTATAAGCGTAGGAATTTTAAGCAGGGACAGCTTTTTGCCGATTACCCGCAGGGCGTCGACAGTTAATAAAAAATTGCCGGTTGGATCGCCTTTTAGAACATCGAATCCGAGGCTCACAACGAGAAAGTCAGGGTGGAAGCGATCGATACGCCCTAATGCCTTGTCGAAGGTTTTCAGGTAAACGGCGTCGATAGTATTGGGCGGAAGAGGGAAATTAAAATTGAATCCAACGCCGGGACCTTCGCCTGTTTCATTGGTAAAACCGCTGAAATAAGGATATGAATGGTCGGGATGGCCGTGAACTGATATTGTCAGCACGTCGGGACGAGCGTAAAAGATGCTTTGCGTCCCGTTGCCGTGATGAAAATCTATATCGAGAACCGCTGTTCGTCCATGAAGTGACAGTTGATGAGCCGCGATGGCCGCATTGTTAAAATAGCAGAATCCCCCGTAAACATTTCTCTCGGCGTGATGCCCCGGCGGGCGGCAGAGAGCGTATGCAATGGGGACCCCGGCGAGTATTTCTTCCGCCGCTGTCATTGCGACATCTACTGAGGCGCGGGCCGCAACGTAGGCATTGCGATACAGCGGCGTGCAGGAATCGATGCAGTAATAACCCGCCTGGACGGGAAGGTCGCGGGGCCGGCGGTCGGGTTTGCGGATGGGAAATGTGTCGGGATAAACAGGTCGTCCGATTTGGAGTTTCGTACAGACTATTTTCAGATAATTGACGAAGTTTCGCTCGTGAACCGCGAGAATGACTTTTTCGCTGAAGTGTTTGGGAGGTATTGCTGTGAAGATGTTCAGCGGCTGTATGGCCTCGAGCAATACGCCGACACGGGCCGGTCTTTCGAAATAACCCCGGCTGCGAATATGGTGAATGGCGTGTTTTTGGCTCGACACGAGAGCGAAAGATTTTTGGATGTGTCCGGTCGTAATTTCCCGCACGCGCTCTGCCGTTTGTGAATAACGCCCCGGGCGGAAGCGCACCGGGCTGTCTACAAAAGATTCGATTACATGGCGAATATATTTATCATCCAGGATATGCCCGAAACGATGCTTCAGGATAAACCTGACGGCGTTTTGAGCTTCTAATCGTGAAAGGGCCGAAGTTCTGTTCAAGGGATCGAATAGCAGGTACGCCGTTGTCAGGGGCTTGCCCACCGGGGTATGATAAGCTGTGCCGATTATCGGCCTGACACCGTAGTTTTCGTAGAAACGCATCCGTTTGCGGCTCTGGGCTAATTCGGCCGGATCTTTTGTTAGTTCCGGATCGTCCGGCTGGACCTCTATATAAAGCCCGCGTGATGACAGTCCTTCACAGTATTCGCGAACAGCTTCGTACAGGGCGCCGCCGATACCCCCGCCGGATTGCTTTTTGCGCACGGCTATGAAATCCAGAAACGAGCTTTTGATGGTTGGAAAATGCAGCAGAAGGGCGAATCCCGTGACCTTGCCTAATGTAGTTTCAGCGAGTATAAGGACCGTCTGGTAGTCGAGCTTGAATGGATTGAGAAGAAGCTCCGGTATTTTATCCGTGTAACCGGCCAGTTGCGGAAAATTCTCTCTGAAAATTTCTTTCGCTTGGTCTATACGGTCGTGCGCAATCGGCAGGACCGGACTTGTAATACAGCGAATACGTATCAAGTCTGTTCCTCGACTTTCTATCTTTTCAGCAGACCCTTGGCCGCCTTTATGGCGTTTTCGGCAGTGATACCGAACTTCTCGAAGCAGACTTTGAACGGGGCGGATGCACCGAATGAGGACATCCCGATGAAGATGCCGTTATCGCCGATGTATTTGTGCCAGCCCAGTTCGACGCCTGCTTCGATGCCGACTCTTGCCCTGACCGTGGGCGGAATTACGGAATCTTTGTATTTCCGGTCCTGCTTATCGAACAGCTCCCAGCATGGCATACTGATAACTTGAGCGTTGATGCCTTCTTTTGCAAGTCCTTCTGCGGCGGACATAGCGATGGAGACCTCCGAGCCGCTGGCTAACAGCAGCACGTCCGGCTTATCCGCCTTGACTAAAACAT
>CAZKYP010000254.1:0-4715 GCA_964556885.1 uncultured Pirellulales bacterium
AGTACTTTTAACAAAATCTCCTATGAATATGTCATATTAAATAAGTCCGCTTAAATTAACTGTTCGTTCATTTTTTTGTAGCAATACCAGACTGACCTAATTTCAAAGAAATGAACATTTTTAGAATCTAAATCAAAAGAACCAACCCGAAGTTATTTAATGAGAATTATTTTGCAATTATAAAATATGGCATTTAAATTAGAACCAACGTCTTTAGTGAAATTGATATTATGACAGTAAAATACACGGAGCATTAATATGAAAAGATTATTTGCGATTATTGTTAACTTATTTCTCTTCCTCCAAATTAGCTATGGACAAATATCAGACAAAATAGATCTTTTCATCAGTGGGGGCACCACGATTCCGGCTGAATCAAATATTGGAAGTGATTTTCAATTTCCTCAATTAGATATCTATACTAATGGAAATTTTGCCAGAGACGTTTTGGGATTGAAGCAATCTTCTTCAAATTTCGAAACTTTCTGGAATAGGGGTTTGGCCTTAAATAGTGGAATTGATTATAAAATCAATAAAATTTTTGCTGTCAGAGGGGAATTTTTATACAACACCTATATTTTTAATAAGAATGAATTGGAAAAAAGATTCAATAAAGCATTTATCGAGAGCTTAAATTTACCCTTTAATTCGAATGGTTTAGAAATTTTAAGAGGTTCTACCGATATTTATTCCATCTTACTTAATCTAAAAGTGGGCTTTCCCATAAAATTTTTGACACCTTATGTCAATTTTGGAGGTGGACTCATCTGGCTGGTTCAAGAACCAATAGACATAAATTATTATGATGAACCTTTTTCGCAACAATCAGGTAATATATCATTCTATGATCAGGTCCCATCTTACTCCGAAAACGCATTTTCCATGAATGCAACTGGTGGATTGATGTATAATCTCTCTAATAATATTAAACCGTTTGTTGAGGGTAGCTATGTAAGTGGATTGACAAAAAATAATAATACTATTTTATATTCTTTCAGATTCGGTTTCAATTTAAGTTTTCAATAATTTCCAACAGGTAAACCCATAGAAAATTTGTATTCTTAAAATTTTCATTAAAAATATCAGTAACCTGCCCGCATCAATTTTACCAGACATACTTATTTTTAAGGAATATAGGAAATGGATCAGGTGCCATAAGACTGTCAGGTTCTACAACATCTACAAACAAATTGTCATCAAAGATTTTAAAGGAAACCTTACTTTTTATTTCTGTATAAGTTTTCTGATATTTTGCCCAAGTGGCCGGATTTTCTTCTTTGAATGCAGGCGAGTATAGTCGTTTCTGAAATTCACTCGCCAGATATTCATCAACTATCTTTTGATAATTTCTTTTCACCTCATTATCTTGAGCGATTTCATTCTTGAAGGCTTCTTTCAGGACAAGATCACTCCGAATCATATCAATAATTGCCTGAATCATTCTATTTCGTGTCTTTAAATCCGGACGATAGAATGGAGGCATATCTTTTAAATGATCTAAAAAATCAGATACTTTAATTTCCTGGTCTCCGAAATTTACCAGGACATTATTTCTAACATCCTTCAGATTAATTTCTATTGTATTCAAATCACTCGTTTTTATTGGTGGTTTAAACAATCCTGGTTGTTCGACCCTGTTACCTATGGTTTTCTGAGTTGCATTTATCAATACATTTAAGACTTTATTATTTATTTTTATTTTCTTCTTCCCTGCCAGTTCTGATAAATGCTCCTTAAAAATAGCATCTACTTTACGATTTTTAAGTATTTCTGTGCAAAGTTTTACTTTTTCGGGATTGCCTAAATTAATAAAATTTTCATTGGGTTGAATGTCGGTTACCCGGAGAATATGAAATCCATATGCAGATTCAATTGGAGCGGAAATCTCCCCTATTTTCATGGAAAAAATTTTACTCTCCACAGCCGGATCAAGATCTCCAAAGTTAATAAAGCCTAAATCTCCACTATTATTTTTTAGATTTTCATCACTAAATATTTCTTTAGCAATTTTTGTGAAACTGTCACCCGCTTTTAGTCTCGAATCAATTTTCCTGATTTCATCCTTCGAAGTTGCGAATAAATGTTGGACCTGTATTTTTTTATCCATTTTAGACAGTGCGGAAATCAGCTCTTCATTCGAAACTTTAATCTGATCTAAAAACTTTTTATTTATGTAAGCCTTAATAATTTCATTCTCTTTTATGTAATTAATTCTGCGTTGAATGAGAGAATCGCTCTCCAATCCCACTTTGGCAGCCGACAAATAATAATATTTTTGTTCAATCAGATAATTTATCTGGCTCAGTCGGGCCTTTTTCATCGACGTTCTGATGGCATATTTTGGTTCTAAGGCAAAGCTCTGTTCAAACTCTTTGAATGTGATTTTTTCTTTTCCAACTTTGGCAACTGTTGATTTATTGTCCTCTTTTTTTGAACAAGAGATCAAGATTAGCAACATTCCAGATAAAATGAGGATTTTTTTGTACATCAGGATTAAATTCCTCTCGTCAGGTGTTTTTTGTTAACTCGCTTTTTTCACTATCGATTCACAAAATAATTTTTAATTATTCAAATATCTCAATATATCTTCTTTCAGGATTCTTGCAGCTTGATAATTGGTCTGCAAATCAAGGGCTTTATTTATGTACTTGAGAGCTTCGGTAAAATCCTTTTTATTCGCATAAGCAGCAGATAGTCCATAGTAGGCGTTTGCTTTTAAAATCGAATTATTCTTATTCATAAGAATTTTATTGACTGCATTCAAATGAAAAATTGCATCATCAAATCTTCCGAGATTTATCTCTACCATTCCCAATTCTAAAGGAGAATAAACAAACTCTGCATTCGATTTTATTGATTCTAAATAGTGTTGATATGCCTCTGTCAAATTTCCGGAATCTTTATATAGCCTTGCAAGTTGATAGTGTGCATAGAAATTTTTTGGATATTCCTCCAAAATAGCTTGATAAGTGGTTTGTGCCTGCCTGATATTTCCAACCCTCTCAAAATATTTGGCAGTGCGATAACAGCCATCATCCCATGCTATTTTCCTGGAATAAACATCCCAAACAATCTCTTTTAAATTTTCATCTGCACTGTCATAAAAAAGACTCTTGGTCGTAAAATCTTTAAATGGCCATTTACCTGTTAAATATTTAATGGATACATCTCCATAGGCCAAATCCAGCCAACAAATACTCAGACTATCAAAATCGCAGGGTATCTTATCCTGAAATTTTTCTTTAATGTTTGAAGATTCCACCAAATTTAATTCAATAATTTTTTTTAGAAACAGATCCGATAGCAAATAATAACCTTGTACATTCGGATGTAAATGTTCCCAAAACAAACTATAATCCGTTATTTTATTCGGGCTTTCCGACTCAAATAAATTTAAAGCTGACACATAGGGAACATTCTGTCTTTCGCATATATTCCGAATTATACTGTTGATTTGAGATGGTGCACGAAATTTTAATAAATCGTAATCTTTTGCTGCCTTTAAGCGTTTTTTGGCCATAAAAGAATCACCCAGAGCAAGCTGACATTTTCCCAACCAATAATTAACCATTGCATTAGTAGAATCTGAAAACTGAATTATATTTAAATTATCAATGGCTTCTTTATAATCCCTATGATTGAAGTCTATTTTTACCTTTGTTAGAGTGTCTGAAACTTTAATCCCCTCAATACTGGATTCATAGGAGAATGGAGGAAAACTATAATTAGATACCACATCGCTGATAATCACCGGAATATTATTTTTTCTGAAGAGATCAACAATATCCTCAAGATTATGTTCAAAACGTTTAAAAACTCTTTTTGAATCGTCCGAATCTAGTCTCACTTTATTTTCTTCAGAAACTTCCCTCATTAAATTTCTGTCTTCTGAACCAACGTATTCTTTATTTTCCTTGCGCATTAAAGAACGCAGAAGCTTTACAGTTCTTAGCTCTCTTAGAGCATATTTAAAATCAATGAGGAATGAAATTTTCTTTTCAAGCTTTGTGGCACCTACGCCATCGGGACCATAAAATTCATTATGACCCATATAAATAAGAACCAGATCTGGCTTAAATTGTACTAATTCCTCAGAAAATTTTGAAATCACATTACTATTAATTGCACTTGCCCCAAAATTGATTACCTCGAATTCCCGGTCAGGATACAAAGAACGTAATTGTTTCCTTAATATCCCAGGAATATTAGCCGTCATCTGATAGGGAGTACCAAACATACTTGAACCACCGAGACATATAATTCTGAAGAGATTTGAATCCTTCTCCTTTTTAAATAGACCTGTTTTAAATTCCGGCACTAATGGACTATTGTAAGGAAAAAATTTCTGAAGATATGCACGATTAACTTGATACCATTCAATGCCATCATAGCGAACTTGAGTAACGATGGGAGTGTTTAACGACGGGGACAAAACACGAAGACTAAATTCCAATAAAGCTAATAATACGAATGGAAGAAATATTAATGCGGAATAAAAAACGAATTTTTTAATTTTGTTGGTTGAAGACATTTCTCAAACATTTCAAAAAAATACTTTACTAAATGAATTACGATTCTGGGTAATATTTTAAATTGTAAACCAGATAACCCATCTTAAAACAGGGTATAAATAAACGGCGCGATGGCTGAGCCTTCAGTCAATACAATAAGCGCCCCAAGCAATATCAGAATGAATACAATCGGTGCCAGCCACC
>CAZKYP010000255.1:0-4709 GCA_964556885.1 uncultured Pirellulales bacterium
TTTTCGCTTTCCAAAAGCTCGGCCACCTCTTCGGCGGTAAAACCCACGCCGGTGTGATCGCCGAAGTCAAAAACATACAAGCCGACATATTTATCAGGTTTTTGCAATTCAGGTAGTTTCATAAACAATATTATAATCATGTATCTGAACATTGCACGATTTTTTATCATAGATTTTCAAACCAGGCTGATATAAACATACATCCACGCGAAAATTAGATTATTGATGATTTTCAATATTTGACAGATACAATGGCAAATGAGAAAATAGCACGTAATTGATAAAAGAAGATTTGCGGAAAAAAAACAATATGATAAATCTCGTATGCCGTTCATGCGGCCGGAAAGGAGAGGATTATGCCATTCTATAAAAACTTACGAAAAAAAGAGAGTAAACAATTCGCACAAAGAACAATCGAGCATTTGCTGGCGCTTCGCAACCAGCTTCGAAAGGACATTCCGGCGCGAACCCTGAGGGATACGCTGCTGCTTGCAACGTGGAACATTCGAGATTTCGACTCCAACAAATTCGGCCATGGACCCAGGCTGGACGAATCGTTCTATTATATTGCCGAAATAATCGCATCATTCGACCTTGTTGCCGTACAGGAAGTAACAACCGATTTAGGACCTTTGAACAGGGTCATGAATATTTTGGGGCACAACTGGGATTATATCGTGACCGATGTTACAGAAGGCCCGGGCGGCAACCAGGAGCGGCTTGCATTTGTTTTCGATAAACGAAAGGTAATGTTCCGCAACATCGCCGGGGAAATCGTCCTGCCGCTGAGCCAAACCATCGGCGGCGAAGCTACGGACATCAAACTGCCGGCATCACACAGTATCGAATTTACAAAAGACACCACCCTCAAGCTGCCCGACGGCAATTCAGTCGCAATCAAAAAAGGTCAAAAACTCGAACTGCCTGTAGGTAAACACGAAATCCACTTGCCGGAAGGTCAGAAGATTGCCAAATATCAGCAGTTCGCCCGAACACCATTCATGGTGGCATTCCAGGCCGGATGGTTCAAGTTCAACCTGTGCACCGTGCATCTCTATTACGGAGCCGACACAGGGGCACAATACGAAAGACGAGTAAAGGAAATATCGGCCATCTCCAAATTCCTTGCAGACCGGGCCGAGGAGGTTCGCGAACGGGAAAAAACCGGAGAAAACTTTATATTATTGGGCGATTTCAATATCGTTCATCCTGAAGATCCGACCATGAAGGCATTGAAAAAGAACGGTTTTACACTCCCAAAACAACTTTATAAAAGCAATGTAAACGAGAGCATGTATTACGACCAGATTGCGTTTATGGTCAAGAAAGACGAACTCGAGATGGGACCGAGCAAGACCAACAACGGCGTATTCAGGTTCTTCGAATCGGTCTTTAAGGACGGCGAACTGTCAATATATCACGACCTGATGAAAAATGCAAAGCTGCGGGACTTCCACGAAAAGGGAACTAAAAAGGCCGGACAGCCGCGTACTGAAGCGGAGAAAAAAACATATTATTGCGACAAGTGGAGGACCTGGCAAATGTCCGATCACTGCCCGCTCTGGGTTGAACTGAAAATCGATTTCAGCGATAAGTACCTCAACCGCATCAAAAATGAGATAAGCAGCACATAGAAAAAACCTAAATTTGATATCTTCAAAACAAAGAGATAATTGACTCCTTCAAGTATTTAACATAGATTTAAGACTAACTATCAGAGAACTCGCCATTTAAGGAACTGGATATGACAAACGGAGCAGCGGCAGGTGGAGCAGCCGCAGCGGCGGCCACAGCAATAGCAGATGCAATCAAGGCCTCTGGGGCAATAGTTCGAGTAGAAACAACAGATTTTATGACGATACTCCAAAAAATTGACAATCCGCTTGTGGTTTATTCCGAAAGCACCTTCATCTCGACTAAATACCACTATCTTACAGCATACAAAGGGCTGATTTTCTATACCAAATCTGCAATGCCGCTTATGCTCAGACCAAGTGCGGAGATCATACACGCCAAAAAGATATGGGTACCCTCCTAACCGCAATCCTGCTATAAAATATCTGACTAATTGACTTTTATCCGGGCGAATCTTCGTTTACCGACCTGGATTACCATTCCTCCGGTTGGAGTGACCTGGGCATTCGGGTCGGTGATTTTGTTTCCATCTATTGTTACGGCCGATTGCGCGCACATGCGTTTCGCATCACCTCCGGTCTCGACCAGCTTGCAGGTAAGCAATAACTGTTTGACTGAAATTACTTCGGCGGAAAGTGTAAACTCGGGCATCTCATCCGGCAGTTGGCCCTGTGCGAAGACCTTGTCGAATTCGGCCGCGGCGGCAGCGGCGGCGGCCTGGTCATAAAACTGACTTACAATCGTCTTGCCAAGTAAAACCTTGGCTTCTTTTGGGTGCGTTTTGTTGGGATTGACAAGCTCGGCTATTTTTTCTGTAGGGATATCGGTCAGAAGCGTAAAGTAGTTCTCCATCATCTCGTCGGAAATACTCATGACCTTGCCGAACATATCTTTCGGCTCGTCGGTCACACCGATATAATTGCCCTTGGACTTGCTCATCTTCTCCGTGCCGTCCAGGCCGACAAGTATCGGCATCGTAATCACAATCTGCTGTAGCTGGCCGTATGCCTTCTGGATGTCCCTGCCGATAAGATTGTTGAACGTCTGGTCCGTGCCGCCGAGCTCGACATCGCTCTGGACCATGACGGAATCGAAACCCTGCATCAGGGGATATAGGAATTCATGCGTATAAACATCGACGCCAGCCTGCATTCGTTTTTTGAACGTGTCACGCTGGAGCATCTGGGCAACCGTCTTCTTGGCCGCAATCTGAATCAACTCTATTAATGTTAATTCACCAAGCCACTCGCCGTTGTATTTCGTTTCGAGTTTCTCATCGGAAGTATCCAGAATCTTCCCGGCCTGCTCGAAGTAAGTCTCCGCATTCTGTTTTATCTGCTCGGCTGAAAGTATCGGCCTTGTTGTGTTCTGGCCGGTCGGGTCGCCGATCCGGGCGGTATAGTCACCGATTATAAGAACCGCCTTGTGACCGAGGTCCTGGAACTGGCGCATTTTCCGCAGCACGACCGTATGGCCGAGATGTATATCCGGACTGGTCGGGTCCAGGCCGAGCTTGATTCGCAACTGCCTGCCGGCTTTGGCCGCATCGGTGAGCTTCTGGGTTAGTTCGGCTTCGGTAAAAACTTCCACCGTACCGCGTTTCAGCAATTCGATTTGTTCTTTAATTGTCTGTGCCATCGTTTTCTCTTCGTAATCAAATATATCCAAGGGACAGGATTATACAGAAGAAATGGAAAATAAGCAAGGACTACTTATAATGTCCGGACTAACTTCTAATCAACAAAAAATCTCAGGTTATAAAGGGCGGCCAGACCAGATTAAGGAAATCCACGGTCATTGCTATATCTCTTCATTCATTCTATTTCGATCTGCATCTTTCACAGACTTGGTTACTATCAAGACATACAGAATAACTGTAGGAATAAAGAAAATAAGGCATATAATCTCTATATGTCTTGCTTGGAGATATGGATGCACAAGCTGATATATCGATATGGTTTTGTTCGGCCAAAACATTCGCAGGTCGAAGTGATAAATCCCGTCTATCAGCACATGCAGCCACACACCGAGAACACCCGAAACGATCATCATTTTCAGATTGCTTTGATACGGTATGCGAAATAACTGCATTATCTTTTTGAACACAGGCCGGAGTGGATACGCCACAATACCCCAGATCACCCCGACGGCCGCTCCTATCAACAATGTATGGGCGTATCTATGTATCGGCCAACCAAGATGAAAGGCCCATATTATTAAAACTTCAACGTCAACAATGACATTGGCAAGCACAAACACCGGCAGGTCTATCCACTTTCTGAATACCAGCCCAATAAATCCACTGGGCCCAAAATGATACGGAGTAAAAGGCATTTAACTATGTTGGCTGTAATCGTTGTTTGACTATCTTCGGGTAATTGTCCCAGGTTCTGCCCTGTAGCAGTCTGCCGGTTTTCTTTTTATTCACACCACCCCACTGTTTGAAAAAGAACGGTATTTTTTCCTGCTTACATTTGTCCTTAGTCTCAAACACCCAGGACTCCTTCATCGGCCTGGCGCCAGGTCCGGATTCACCGCCTGCTATAATCCAATCAATTCCATCTAATACTAAATCCGAAACGGAACCGAGAAGCGGCTCAAGAGAAAGAAACCTGACAGCGGCATTTACTATCCTTAAATCATCAGCACGGTAAATATAATCATTGTTCTCAATCGTAACACCCATCCAAATATTTTCAGACCATTCCAGTATCGGGGCCAGCTCTTTCAGACGTTCCGACCTCTTGGTCAAAATCTGGAAGGTATGGCGTTTATTCGAGTTCATTACTCTGAAAACTTTTTGAATAAACTCAACCGGAATTTCTTCATGGAACAAATCGCTCATTGAGTTTACAAACACCATCCGGGGCTTTTTCCAGCGAGACGGCTCGTCGAGAGCTTCCGGATGCAGAGTTAATTTGAATCCATTTTTATAGCGGGCCTGCCCCATAGCCTGTAAACGTCTGGCCATCCTCTCGGCATAGCAATTCGAACATCCTACGCTGATTTTCGTGCAGCCAGAAACCGGATTCCATGTAGATTCAGTCCATTCTATCGTCGATTGTGTCGCCATT
>CAZKYP010000256.1:0-4697 GCA_964556885.1 uncultured Pirellulales bacterium
ACAAAATTTTAAGTAAAAACATACATTCCTCTTCCTAAATGGAAGTCAACTTTAATAAACTATATTTTGTACGTTAAGATAGGCAGTTTGTTCGTTAAGATGCGAATAAAATGTTAAAATAGGCAAAATATGGCATTTTTTCAATCATGCCGCAGTGCAACAACGGGATCAACGCTTGCGGCCCGTATCGTAGGATAAATTCCGGCGGTTAGACTTATGAGTATGGAAAAGACAATTGCTCCCAGGCAAAGCCACCATGGAAACCTGAAATAATCCATATATGGAACTCCCTGCCTGGCCGCAAGGTGATTTACGACCTGATTAATTATCATACTCACGGACCAGCCGAGGGCAAGTCCGAAAACGCCGCCTAAAAAACCGATTACACCGGATTCGAAGAAAAATATCTTCCGTACGTCCCAGTCGCCCGCGCCGACGGCCTTCATGATTCCGATTTCCTTGTATCTTTCCATGATGGACATGACCATTGTGTTGATAATCCCCAGCGCCGAGACGGTGATTGCTATCATTCCGATTGCGAACAGGAACATATCCATAATGATAAATCCGGTCCTTATCTGATCTAACTGGTCTGCAATTGTGAATGTTCTGAAGCCGTAATCTTCCAGTTGTTTTCTTACAGAGTCGATGTATGATGGCGAAGCGAGTTTTACATTTACCGATGCGTAGCCTTTGGCCTGCTGCGGCGAGTCGAAGAAATCCGATATGCTTGTCAGGGCCAGTTTTTTCATCCCTTCGGCCACGCCGGGGCCGATAAAGATATTGCATTCCATCGGCATCGGACCGGTGAATCCCATGCGCTGGTTTACTCCGGCGATTGTAAATTTGTAGGTTTTTCTTGAGAAGGGCGTTCCTTTGCCCTGAAGAAATGACACGATATTCGTAATGCCCGAAAGACTCAAATCGAACGCCAGGGTAGATACTTCTATTTCCTTTCCGATGACGGTCTCCGGTTTTTTTATATCCATACGGTGCAGCAATGAATCGCTGATAATCAGGGAATTCGCATCGTCAGTTTCGTATGGTTTGCCGGCTCTTAGTTTCATCAATTCCGACTTACAAATCTCAGCCGGAAGAACCTGTATCAGCGTAAAGCGTTCTTTGTCGTTAAATTTAATAACGGCTGGAAAACGCAGTTCCGGAAAGACCGATTCTACGCCTTTAATTTTACTGATTTGTTCAATTGCGGCGTCGTCCAATATCCGGGCCGGTTGATTCGGTTCTCGGTTTATTTTCGGTTCCGGTTCCGGCATAGGCTGGTCGGGATCCATCCTGCTCGTATCTATTCTGACGTTGGCGGGAGATACCCCGATATAATTGAAAAGACCCATCTGGTTGAAGCTGTCGGTAATATTTTTCTGGATTCCCTGGCCGAAGGAAAACATCGAAACGAGCGAGCCGATACCTATCACCACCCCGAACGTTGTCAGGAACGTGCGGAATTTCTTCTTGAACAGGTTCGAAAAGGATTGCTCTATGTAGTCTGATATTCTCATGGATTACCTGTATTTTTCCTGTTCCGAAATTTTCCCGTCGATAAGACGGACGGCTTCGTCGGCGAATTCGCTGAGCAGTGATTCTTCGTGCGATATCATAATCACGGTCAATCCCTGGTTTTTATTAAGGTCTGAGAGAATCTGCATTATCTGGATTGAGGTTTTGCTGTCGAGATTGCCTGTCGGCTCGTCGGCGAGCAGAATTTTGGGTTTATTTATCAATGCCCTGGCGATGGCCACCCTCTGGCGTTCGCCGCCGGAAAGCTCGGTCGGCCGATGGTCTCTTCGGGCGCTCAATCCGACTTTTTCGAGCATCTTATCGGCCCGCTGAAATCTTTCTTTCCTTGCCACACCTGCGAACAGCAATGGAAAGGCAACATTTTCCAGGGCCGTGTATGACGAGATTATATCGAACGACTGGAAAATCATACCGACCTGGTAACGCCGATAAAGGGCCAGCTCCTCTTTATCTAACTTCGAGATGTATTTACCCTCTACTTTGATGTTTCCGGAAGTAGGGCTGTCCAGACCACCTAAAAGATTCATCAGGGTGGATTTGCCCGAGCCGGAAGGACCTGTCACCCCGACAAAGGAACCTTGCCTAATGGACAGATCGATACCCTCAATAGCGGCCACCTTAATCCTGCCGGACGAATAGACTCTGGACAAATTTTCTATCTCTACGAAGTTTTCTGCATCCATGCTGCTACATGCCTTTTTTATCCAGAATCGCCTCGATTTCATCCATAGTCCGGTTCATCGCCGTCATTGTCTTTTTGAACGGCTCATCGGTGGTCATGTCGACTCCGGCATTTTTCAGGAGGTCGATAGGATAATCAGAACTGCCCGCCGACAGGAACTCCATATATTTTTCGATGGTGCCGCTCTTTTTATTCAGTACGTCTTCGACAAGGGCCGTGGATGCCGTGAACGATGTAGAGTACTGGTATACGTAGAAGTTGTAATAGAAATGCGGGATATACGCCCACTCGACCTGGTATAAATCGTCGATATTGCAGACGCCTTCATTGTGGCCGTAGTATTTCTTTAGGATTTCGCCGTACATCTCGGTGAGCACGTCTCCGGTCAGCGGCTCGCCGCGTTCGGCCTTTTCGTGGATGCGAAGCTCGTATTCGGCGAACTGGGCCTGCCTGAAGACCGTCCCCTTGATTCCATCGAGATAGTTCATCAGCAGGGACAGGCGTGTATCGTCGTCTTTAATCTCTTCGAGCATTTTATGAATGAGCAGGGCTTCGTTGAACGTGGAGGCAACCTCGGCGACGAAAATCGAATAGTCGGCGGTCGGGAAGGGTTGGTTCTTGTTTGAAAAGTAGCTTTGCATCGTGTGGCCTAATTCGTGGGCCAGTGTGCTTACATCATCGTATTGGCCATTGTAGTTCAGCAGGATATATGGATGGACATCGTAAGCGTTGCCGCTGGAATATCCGCCGGAGCGTTTGCCGGGCGTCGGGTATACATCAATCCACCGGTTGTTTATAGCTTCGGATACGACATTGCAGTAATCCTGGCCTAAGGGTTTGAGTGCATCAAGGATGAGCTTTTTTGCCTCGTCGTAGGTATACTTCAATTCGATATCCTTGACGACCGGTGCGTATAAATCCGAGTATTCCAATCTTTCTACGCCCAGCATCCGTTTCTTCAATTTCAGATAGCGATGGAAAGAATCGAGATTGTCGGTGACATTTTTTATCAGGGTTGTGTAAACTTCCGTCGGGATGTTGTCCTTGTCGAGGGCGCTTTGCAGCGACGAATCATAATGGCGAGCACGGGCGTAAAACATGTCCTTTTTCACTTCTGCGTAAAGCTGCGTGCCGAATGTCCCTTTGAACTTTTCAAACGCGCCCCAGAACGCCTGGAACACGGCCTGCCGGTCGTTGCGGTTCGGTGAGGCTCGATGAAGAGAATAGCCTGCCTTTGTTAGAGTGACTTTTGTGCCGTCACTGAGTTCGATTTCGGGATACGGCATTTCCGCATTGCTGAAAATCCCGAAAATCGTATATGGGGCGTCGGCCATCAGGCTCGATTCGGCAAGAATCTTTTCCTCTTTCTCCGAAAGTGTATGTTCCTTGGTACGCAGTATATCATACAAGGGCATTTTATAAATTTTTAATCCCGTTTCCTGCTCAATAAACGAGTCGATTTTTTCTTTATCCATTTTGGCAATTTCGGGTGTGATAAACGCCGCTTTGGAGCCGTAGTCTGTGCCGAGCTGCTGCATTTCCTGCTCCATCGCCAGGTAGGTGGAGTTTCGAGTGTCCTGGTCGTATTTCATGTGGGCGTATGAGTACAGGCGGCCGAATTCCTTGGATATTTTGCTGTCGAACTCAAGGCAGGCCAGCAGCTCCGAGGCAGATTCGGAGAGCTTACCCTGATACTGTGTGATTTGGTCGAACTGTCCGGCAAGCTCGGTCTTGGCCTGTGTCCAGGCCTGATCGGATCCATAGAGGTCTTCCAGCCTCCATTTGTACTCGGTCGCAATATCCGCTCTTTCGCGAGTCTGCGACAAAGCCTCCGTGCCGGATAACATCAATATTGTGGCTAACGCCACTATTAAAATATTCGTTAACCTGTTCATGTCAGCTCCTTTTATAAAAAATGGTTCTTAATGAACTGTATATCTTAAGGCTTTCAACACAGGATTGTCAAATATTCAAATAGTTATATTGAAGTATTGTTTATGTTTAAAAAGCAAAGGGCTGTAAACATTAATCCACAGCCCTGATGTATTGACTGAATTTTAGTTTATTCTATTGTTATTTCTGTTGTTCCTTCGAGTTTACCGGCCAGCGGTCCGGTATCCTGCGTCATTGTGACCGTGTAACGTCCCGGTCGAACGTCCTGGGTTCGCCACGAATACCCGCAGGTCCCGCCTCAGCCATATTCCATCTCGGCCGACGCTATTTCAATGCCGTCCGGACCGACAATCTTGATGTCCGGTTTTACACTTGTTGAGCTGTTTGATTCCTTTTTCCAAAAGTAGCCGTATGACTCACCAGCCGCACCGGTCACCTTTCGCGAAAGAAGTACCGTTGTGCCCTTCGAATATACGGTTTGCTCTTTTACATCGCTCTGATAACGTTTGCTTTCGTCGACGGTGCTTACTGTAAGCGTTGGTTTACCGAGTTCGACGGTCGATGTTTTGTTCGAATCAATTGTAAA
>CAZKYP010000257.1:0-2224 GCA_964556885.1 uncultured Pirellulales bacterium
TTGTACCACATTTTTATGTTTTTGTCAAGGGCAAAAACAAAAAAACTCAATCATGTACCAAATCTCATTTACGCTATAGACATAAGATTCTTCTCGGACCATATCATCTTTCTAAAATCTTCGACTTGGTGTGGTATCAGCATATATGCCATCATAAAGACCTCCTACAAAGAAGCGAATTCCGACATGTATCTACCTTCCATGCATCAAGCAGCCGCATTGGTAATTGAACAACCAGCTTTACGAACACAATTTATCATCCTGTCTTCTGCGGCATAAACCAGTGAATATACCCGCATTCGGAACAGATAATACAAACAGCGGAAGGATTCGCCCAGTCAAATTTAAAAAATGAAGCGATTGCAGTATTCAACTGCCCTTCACGCCGCCAGAACAGATTGTTTCCGCATACCTGGCAGATAAACCTTATGTCACGGATAAAAACTTCTTCAGGTGCGGATTTCTTAAACAAAGCCATCTTTCAAATTCTCCCTCAAACAATCGTTTATAATTTTTCAGAAAACCGACAACGATAATTATATACTGGAGTAAGCTCATTGCCGCAAAAGTCAGGAATATAAACGCTGTGGGAAGTGTATGATTTTTAATAGAATTTTGCAAGAGTAAAAGGGGGACGTTCGTAGCCGGTTTTATCCGCTTCACCTTCGGCTCTGGTCGAGACGACAATCTAAATATTTTTTTGGACTCTTTTAGGAAAAATGTTGACTGTATGGTCAAATGACCATATATTGTAATTATGGAGCCGCTGACTGAAAAACAGCAGAAGGTATTCGATTTTATCGAGGGCCGTCTGGAACACAACCGGCCGCCCAGCCAGAGGGAGGTGGCCGAGCGTTTCGATCTGGCCCAGAATGCTGCTTACCAGATTATCGGTTATCTCAAGAAAAAAGGTTACCTGATTGATTCAGGCGGGCATCGCGGCCTTCGATTATCGCAGGCGTACATCGAGACTCGAAAGCGGGCCGCAGGCATACCGATCGTCGGGGCGGTCGCCGCCGGTGCGCCGATACTGGCCGAAGAAAATATCGAAGGATACGTGGACCTCAACGAGATGCTCGGATCGGCCGACGGCAGGTTCATCCTGAAAGTCGTCGGCGACAGCATGATCGACGAAGGGATTTTCGAGGGCGATTTCGTCGTGGTCGAGCCGGGCGAAAAAGTAAGAGACGGTCAAATAGCCGTGGTCCTGCTCAACGACGAAGCAACCGTCAAGAAAATACGCACCAGGAAGGGCCGAATCGCGCTGGAGCCGGCCAACAAGGCCGCCCGCTACAAAACCAGGTACATAAAAAAAGGCGATGAGAACGTCCGTATCGTCGGCAGGGTAACAGGATGTTTCAGAACACTGTAGAAAGGACTCAGGGATGGCCGGGAAGGTCTATATAGGCATAGCGGGCTGGTCGTACCCGGACTGGCAGGGAATCGTCTACACAAGCTCGAAGATTGACCAGCTTGTATATATCAGCGGGTTTGTGGACTGCGTGGAGATTAACAGCACGTTCTATCGCCCGCCGTTCGAGAGGACCACAAAATCGTGGCTTGACAAGACCACGAAAAATCCTGATTTTTTCTTCACCGCCAAGCTGCACAAGAGCTTCACGCACGAAGGCAAAATGGACGACCAAATCGTCAGATATTTTCACAAAGGCTTCGAGCCGCTCCTGGAAGCCGGCAAGCTGAAACACCTGCTGGTCCAGTTCCGGTACGACTACGACGATACGGACGAGCATCGGCGGCACCTGGGGCAGATTGTCAGGAATTTTTCCGGCGCATTCGATTTGGCGGTGGAGGTCAGGCACAAATCGTGGCAGTCGCCGGAAGCGCTGGATTTTTTAGATGGGCTTGGCGTCACGGTCTGCAATCTCGATTATCCGACTACATACAACTCGTTCGATTTGCAGGAATGCACGGTAGGAACAAGCGGCTACTTCAGGCTGCACGGCAGGAACGCCAAGGCGTGGTTCAGCAAGGCAGGCAGGGACGAAACGTACAATTATTACTACAACGAAAAAGAGCTGGCCCAGGTAAAGGACAGGATAGACAAGTTATCCAAGGCCCTTGCGGTACTGACCGTTATTACCAATAACCATTACCGCGGGGCCGATCTGGCCAACGCGCTCGAATTGAGGGCTTTGATGACCGGCCGGAAACAGGCCGTACCCGAGGGGCTGCTTAAAACGTATCCGAACCTCTCGAAGATAGC
>CAZKYP010000257.1:2324-4696 GCA_964556885.1 uncultured Pirellulales bacterium
AGGGTCTATTATGATAAAAACCAAAGAGAAAAATATTTATACGCCTGATTTATCGACGCGGTATCAGCAGTCTTTATTCGACGGCCTGGTGCCGGCGGGGTTCCCGTCGCCTGCGGCCGACTACGAGGAGAACAAGCTCGATTTGAACAGGCACCTTATCAGGAACTCGGCGGCGACGTTCTTCGTCAGGGCCGCAGGCGATTCGATGATAGGGGCCGGAATTCACACGGGCGATCTTCTGATAGTCGACCGCAGCCTCGAACCGAAGGACAAAAACGTGGTGATTGCGGTCGTAAACGGCGAGCTGACCGTCAAGAGAATCAGAATACAAAAAAAGAAAATCGCCTTAGAGCCGGAAAATGAAAACTACCCCGTCCGGCACATCGAAGCGGACACGGAATTCGAGGTCTGGGGGGTAGTGACAAACGTGGTGCACGCGCTATGAACCAGGTCTTTGCACTTGTCGACTGCAATAATTTTTACGTCTCCTGCGAGCTGATCTTCAACCCGAAGCTTCGCGGCAGGCCGGTAATCGTATTGTCCAACAACGACGGGTGCGTCGTGTCACGCTCGAACGAGGCCAAGGCACTCGGTATAGGGATGGGCGTGCCGGCATTCGAGATCGAAGATCTCATCAAAAAAAATAATGTCGTTGCCTTCTCGTCGAACTATACGCTTTACGCCGATATGTCCGAGCGGGTGATGCAGACCCTTTCGAATTTTACGCCCCGTATAGAGGTCTACTCGATCGACGAGGCGTTTTTAGACCTTGGCGGTTTTAGCTGCTCATTGACCGAATACGGGCGGAAAATTCGGCAGACCGTCGGGCGATGGACGGGCATACCTGTCACCGTGGGTATAGGCCGGACCAAAACGCTCGCAAAGACAGCGACGCACCTGGCCAAGCGCTCGCCCAAAGCCGGCGGCGTGCTGGATTTGACCGATCCGACTTACATGGAAAAAGCCCTTGCTAAAACACCCGTGGAGAAGGTCTGGACGGTGGGGATAAAAACGACCATCAAGCTAAAAAAGGTCGGCATTACAACGGCCCTCGCCTTGCGCGATGCGGACACAAGCTGGATACGGCAGGTATTCGGTGTCGTAGGGGTACGGACGGTCTATGAGCTTCAGGGGACCTGCTGTTACGAGCTGGAGCACAACCCGCCGCTCAAGAAATCCGTTTCGGTATCGCGGATGTTCGGCGAGCCGGTCGAGTCCATCGAGCAGTTGAAACAGGCCATCTCTTGCTATGCCGCCAGGGCCGGTGAAAAATTAAGAGAAAACAATCTGGTGGCCGGTGTCATGACGGTTTATGTCACGACCAGCCGGTTCATCAAAAATCGATACTTCAACTCTCACACTACGGCCTTTGACGTCGCCACCAACGACACGGTGGAGCTGATTCGAGGTGCATGCAGGTGCATCGAGACGATATATCGCAGGGGCTACGAGTACAAAAAATGCGGGATTATATTTAACTGCCTCATGCCCGAGAATCGCGCCCAGTTGGCTCTGTATGATCAGGCCGAGAGGCTAAGGTCCCGGCGTCTGATGCAGACTATAGATGCGATAAACGCGCGGTCGAGCACGCCGCTGCGATGGGCCGCAGAGGGCCTGGAGCAGCCGTGGATGGTCAAATTCAGACAACGCTCCAGTCGATACACGACCCGATGGGACGAGCTTGCCAGAATCTGAAGATTAAAGAAAATCCCGTTTGTAAAGGTAGAAGAATATTTTCCTGACAGCAGCCGGTGTAAATACAAAAAAAGGGACTGCATGTGCTAATGATGCACGTACAATCCCTATAAAATCTTTATTCTATGTGCCTTTTACAGTGCTTTACGCCTTCGCAGCCAGCCGACAATTCCAACACCAAGACTTCCCAACAGAACAGCACCCGGAGCAGGAATAACGTTATCACTGCCAACAGCATCAATACCGACATTGTCCAGCAAGTTTCCTACATTGTCACCGCCAACACCTTCAAAGCTGATTGTAACCGTAGTAGCAGATGCAATGGAGAATGCTAAACTACTCGTTGTCATCGGTGTGCCTGCAGTAATGTTGGATATTGTTGTGTTAGCACCGGCTACACCATTAACCGCGACATTCATCGTATCAGCAGCACCGTTCCTCTGGTTACCTGCATAATCAAAATACAGGACATAATCACCAGGGGCAAGTGCAATGCCTGCCGATGTAATCTTACCGGCATCGTTGGTTGAGCCGTCCATATCTATGTAATTGCCGTTACCGGGCAACAAATTCCAATATAACGGGTTATCGCCGATAACATCTACTGAACCATCGGACACCGTCCAACCGCTTTCACCTGACCAGTTTGTCTGGGTGTTATAGCTGTCAAAATTGTC
>CAZKYP010000258.1:0-4679 GCA_964556885.1 uncultured Pirellulales bacterium
CTTCGTGAACTGGACGGGGACGGCGGTCTCGGCCGGCAAGGTTGCCAATCCGAATGCAGCCGGCACGACGGTGACGGTGGATGCCGACTATACGCTGCAGGCAAATTTCGTTCCTGACGAGCGTACGCTGACGATCTCCTCGACGAGCGGCGGTTCCGTAACAACACCTGGAGAAGGAGACTTTCAGTACGATAATGGTACTGTTGTCTCTATTCAGGCTACTGCGGCGGACAATTATTACTTTGTGAACTGGACCGGGACGGCTGTTGATGCCGGTAAGGTTGACAATCCGAATTCGGCCGGCACTACTATGACAGTCGATGCTGACTATACGATTCAGGCCAATTTTGGCCAGCAGGATGGAGCTGCTCCAATAGTCACCAATCTTTCGCCGGCTGCCGATGATATTCAAGTACCCTTGAACAGCCTTATAATTCTGCATATCACTGACGCCGGCATAGGTGTTGACGCGAGTAGTGTTATTATTACACTCGACGGCGATATTATATACATGGGCGATAACACAGAGTACGACAATGAAACCACCGGCATTTGCCATAGAACCGGTACCCCAACCGATTTCACCTATGTCTACCAGTCGAGCGAAACCTTCGACTTTGACCAGACCAAGACGGTCACTGTTAATGCCTCTGACCTCGGTGATATTGCAATGGCTGAGTATTCCTATTCTTTCATAACGGTGATGCGATCATTTGGAAAGAATACCAAAGTGAACTCGGATACCGGCAATCTTGTTCAGAATCATCCGACTGCCGCTATAGATAATGCCGGCAATATCTGGGCTGTGTGGGATCAGACAACTCAAGCAGGTCATACCGATATATATACAGGTAAACTCGAAGCAGGGGCTAACACCTTTGGAGAGAGTATGCCTGTAGTGAGCAATGCGAGTAACCAGCGCAGTCCGGCTATTGCGATTGATGGCAATAGCAAGATATGGATTGCATGGCAAGGCGATGACCTTGGTAGCAACTGGGATATATTTGTCTCTACCTCAACAAATGGCGTAGACTGGTCTGATCCTGTGCAGGTTAATAGTGGAGACCCAAATAATGAGAGCAATCAAATATCTCCGGTGATTGCGATTGATGGAAATAATAGGGCATACATTGCCTGGGAAGATGATCATGCTGGAAATAAAGATATTTGGGTGGCAACTTCAACTAACGGAACCACATGGAGTAACATACGGGTTACGACTAACACCTTTGATCAGAGTGAGCCGGCTATCACGATAGATGCAAGTAACACAGCATATTTAGTTTGGACAGATAGAAGAAACGGTAACGCGGACATCTTTGGAGCAGATTCTGACACAGGGCCCTGGACAAATGTATCATTAATTGGAGGGAGCAGCAACCAATGGGCTCCTGCAATTGCAATTGAACCTTCCGGTGCAGTGCTGCACTTGTTATGGGTTGATGATGCCGATCCCGGTGGAAGTGTATTTTATGCCGCTTCGACGAATGGCCTGCAAGGGCCGTTTCTTGTGGATCCCAACGTAGTGGATGTTGATGAACGTGCCTTTGGGCAATCGGAGCCTGCTGTTGCAACGACGGGAACAGGTGCATCTGAGAAAGTTTTCGCGTGTTGGAGTGATGGGCGATGGATTAATGATGGTGATGCCGCTGATATTTACTTTACCGAGACTGTCTCCAGCTTTGGGACCAATATATTAGTCAATGATGATGTTGGAACAAATACCCAGACAGCTCCGGATATTAATATTGATAAAGACGGTAATCCGTACATAGTGTGGGTCGACGACAGAAATGGAAACAATGATATTTACTATGCAGGTACAATTTTCTTAGGACCAATTTTGGCAACGGAGAACATAAATGCCATAACCGGCGGCACAGTTGTTGACAGCAACGGTAATGTATCCGTTGACATACTTCCAAATTCAGTTGCCCATGACGTGACAGTGGAAATTAGGAGGGTATCTAACCTGCCCGAAGGTCCGGTTGGTAGTTTTGGTGTACTTTATGATTTTGGCCCGAGCGGTCTGGAATTCGATCCGCCGGCGACCATAACAATTCGGCACCCGGCCGATGAGTGTCCTGATTATTCGGTATGGCGTGTGTATTGGTACGATTCACAGACAGGAACATGGAGCCAGGAAGGTATAAGTGATGTGGAGCACCTGACAAACTCGGATGATCCGAATCTGCCGTCTGACATGCACGCTGTCCGATTCAAGGCCGAACACTTTACTTCATTCGCTCAGGGAGGAGGTAGTAGGGGTGGCGGCGGCGGTGGCGGCGGCGGAGGCTGTTCACTGTCTAATTCTGAAGATGTAAGCATTATCGGATATTTCCTCCCCTTTAGTGTATTGGCATTGTTTATATTTATCCTCAAATTGAGGGATCGAAGATACAGAAAAAGCTCTAAAAAAACACCTTCATCATAACCCCCATGCAAGTGGAGAGGTTACAAAGCTGATTATCGAAGAATACCACAAGTTCCGTAGTTCATTGGTTTTCGGGCGAAAAAAACAAGTATAATCGAAAATCGTGAGTTGACGGATAATGAAGTCGGTATATCTTGTACTCTTTGAATGCTAATTTTGACCAACGAATTCAGAAGGAACGTAGAATAACCTAACCTTATAGTCATCGGATTATACTTAAGAATTTCTATTCATCGTTATGCAAGCACTAAATTGGTATTATAGACGTTTGAAGGCTATGTCACCGGGGGAGGTGGTCTGGCGGACGAGGTCGTCACTACGCGATCGAGCCGACCGATTTCTTATTGGTCGTCGGCAGAAAATCAGAAAGCTCGCGGTTATCCTGGATGGTGACGATCTTGAGGTTACGCCCGGTTTTTGTGTATGCGATACTCCTGTCGGTGAGAAAGCAAGCTCGTGGATGGATGATAAAAACAAAAAGCAGTGGTATTATTCTTTACTGGCCAGGGCAAGACGAATCTCTATGCACAGGCTCGACTTTTTCGACCTGAATGACAGGCACCTCGGTGATCCTATTGTCTGGAATCGGGATCATAAACGCAAGCAGCACACACCAATGGTCTTTTCTCCGTCTTTGGATTATAGGGATGTACAAAAAGCGGGGGACTGTAAGTATGTCTGGGAACCAAATCGTCATCATCATCTCGTAGTGTTAGGCAGGGCATACCGGGTAAGCGGTGACATCCAATATGCCCAGGCCGTAGCCGAGCAATTGGAAAGCTGGCTCGATCAGAATCCTTACGGTGTCGGTATGAACTGGCGCAGCGGCCTGGAGCTTGGGATCAGGCTTATCAACTGGGTATGGGCCCTGGACCTGATTAAAGAATCGCAGGTTATTAAAGACGACTTGCATTTAAGACTTATGAATTCCGTATCACGCCATATCTGGGAGATAGACAGGAAGTATTCACGCGGCTCTTCCGTGAACAATCACCTTATAGGTGAAACCGCAGGCGTATTTATAGCAACAAGCTACTTCAACAATCTAAAACATGCACCTGTTTGGTGTGAAAGAAGCTGGAGGATTCTCGATAAGGAGATCATCAATCAGACTTATCCTGATGGCGGGCCGAGAGAGCAGGCTGTCGGCTACCATTTTTTCATCCTGCAGTTTTTTGTTGCGGCCGGTATAGTCGCCCGAAAGGCAGGACGTGATTTCTCTCAATCCTACTGGCAACGACTGGAAAAAATATTCGAATTTTTGGCAGCATTGAGCCAAGGCGGAAAAAACCTCCCGGCGTTCGGTGATTGTGATGATGGTTATGTTCTGGATATTGGCAGTGATCCGCGCAGTGTAAAGGAATGGCTGGCGGTGGGAGCGGCTCTATTCAAAAGGAGTGATTTTAAGGCCGCAGCCGGTAGTTTTTCCGAGCCGGTGGAATGGTTACTGGGACAGTCAGGGTGCCGTCGCTACGATGCCATCCCTGAGCCGGAGGACAATAAATTCACATCGGTTGCTTTTAAGGATACCGGTTATTATTTATTACAGAATGGCGAACGTAATTCGGCAAATCACATGAGCGTGACATTTGATTGCGGCCCTTTGGGTATGGGGGCCCTTGCAGGACACGGTCATGCCGACGCATTAAGCTTTACTCTCAGAGCGTTTGGCAGGGACGTGCTGGTTGATCCGGGGACATACGATTACTTCAGCTATCCGGAATGGCGCAGGTATTTTCGTAGTACACGAGCACATAACACGATTGTTGTAGATGGACAGGACCAGTCTGAGATGCTTGGACTCTTTCTTTGGGGCAGGAAGGCAAAGGCCGATTGTATAAGCTGGCAGCCTACGGAATCAGGGGGCAAGGTAATAGGTAAACATGATGGTTACACCTGCTTGAAAGACCCTGTTACCCATAAGCGGATGCTTGACCTGTACCGCCGCGAGCTTGTTATACGTGATGACATTATTGCCGGCGGAAAACATAAGATAGAAATATTTTTCCATCTGGATGAGCATTGTACGGTTAAAAATGTCATGCAGAATTGTTATCTGGTTGATGTTGGGCCGGGGAAACTTTATATCGAATTGGATAGGTGCCTTCAGGTCGAATTGTTCAACGGCAGCAAGGACCCGATATGCGGCTGGATTAGTAGGGGCTATCATCAGAAGCAGGCCGGTACGACACTGGTTGGTCGCTGCGTATGTGATGGCAATACATCCCTGGTATGCAGGATAGAA
>CAZKYP010000259.1:0-4677 GCA_964556885.1 uncultured Pirellulales bacterium
ACCAGTCCGCGAAGCGGCTCCGCTTTGCTATCTTGCCGAATCCGCGTGTTCGGACTGTTCGATTCCTGACTGATAGTGCTGTAAATATCGAAACAATGTCACTGAGGATGTTATCGTAATTGAAAGCAGGCAAACCAGGACTACAATCAGTTTCTTTATACTCTCCGGCGTCTGCCTGAACGATTTGAATCGATATACAATGAAAAGCAAAAGGCCATAAACCGCCATCATTTCAAATGTTACAAAAGCATTAGTAATAGGGTCCACCGGAGTAATTATTGTTGTTACTATCGGAAAAATAAACATAACCATTAATACTGTCGTGATTATTATAAATTTTTTTATAAGTCACCTTTTAACCGGCCGCTGTCCGCTTGTTCGATTAATCAGGATGTTTGCGGCGTATTGGTTATCTCCTTGATTTGTTCGGCGTACCTGTTATCAGCGAGTTTCTCCAAATCCAGCAATTTAATAATCGTATCGATTTTCTTGTCGATTTTATTAATTTTTCCAGCAAAAGAGTGAAAAACATACTGAAAAACAAAGCAAATAATAAATACAAGTAAAACCTCAAAATTGAATTCATCCATTTGCCAATCGATAAATATGAAATAAGCAATAACAAGTATGGCAAAAAAAATAGTAATAATAATGGAAATGACTTTCAATAAGCTCGTTTTAGTCTTTCCCTGTAAAGACGCCCTGATATTGTCAAGCTCTCTGAGCTTTGATCCGATTGCTTTATAATCATACTCAACCATCTTTAGCTCCTTTTAGGTAGGATGGGCAAATATTTTGCCCATGCTGATTACAGATATTTTCAATCAAAGAACCACTCCATCATATTGCTTGGATCCCATCTTAGGACAACGAATACAAGAACGAAAAGACTAAAGCCCACAATAACCTCGGCCACTCTATTTCTCCAGTTAGTTGAGTTTGTAATCAGGCATCTAATGAGCGAGACGATAGCGTAAAGGAAAGAAGCAGGTATGCCGATATAAAACAGGATGGCCGTAAGGTCATAAGTCCACATCCAGAATCCTCTGATAGATTTCGGATCATCAATATGCGGGATAGGCCAATGTCCGAGCGAGATGCGCCCTGCCAGCCAGGTAAAATAAAAGGATAAGACAAGTACTATAGGAAATATCAAAAAGATTTGTGTACCTTTGATTCCCAATGAAAATGATCCAGAGGATTTGTCGGAAATGCTTGCTTGGTTATCTAAAGAAGTCACCATTTTACACCGTTTAACCTCCACACTATCTCAAACTTATAATAAGTCCCGGACGGCTCGCCTGCTCACTTGGCTGGGATTAATTTATAATATTTGAGCAGGATAGTCAAGCGAAAAGTAAGTAAGCACACAAGATACAAGTATGGTTATTAACAAAGCGTAAAATAGCGAGCGGCCCGAATGCAATCCAATGAGAATCAGTCACTCTTCTCGGCGATAAAAGTACCTGAGCTGAATCCTCTTTGTTTTTGCCATCGGCCGTTGGTAATTTTTAGCTGACCATTTTCTACTTTGAGGGTGCCTTCCCAATACTGAATGCCGAAGGCTCCTTCTCGTGTGAACCTGATATGGTCACCTGACACCTCTACGTCTATTATCCGATCGCCATAGGTCCCTTCAGAAGTATCTTCGAGTGTACCCTTGTAAGTGTCTCCGTCCTTTTCCAATACAAAATATCCATTCCATGGGCGTTGTTGGGTCCAAGACCATTTGCCTTCTATGTTAGAAGATAGAGTCAGCCTGGATGAGGGCTGAGTGGCACATCCCACAATCAAAACGGAAACTATAGCGGCTAATGTTAATTGAGAACATTTCGGTCCAAAATAATGTGCATACATGTGTTGAAATCTCCTAAATAAGATCGATACTTGTATCCAGCCACCGGCTGAAACGAGCCTCTTTTTATTATGAAACCTAATCCAATTTGTCCCGCCTGATCACTTATCTGGGAATAATCTATAATATTTGAGCAGGATAGTCAAGAAAAATTTCGTGACGCGTCGGCACATCGGATGTTGAGTACGATTAGGAATTGCGTAACATCAAATCGATGAAATCGTCGAAGAGGTAGTTCGAATCGTGCGGGCCGGGGGATGCTTCGGGGTGGTACTGGACGGAAAATGCCTTCTTCTTTTTGCAGAGGATTCCTTCATTCGTGTTATCGTTGAGGTTCAGGTGCGTCAATTCGACGTCCTTACCGGCCAGCGAATCCATATCAACACAGAAGCCGTGGTTCTGGCTGGTTATCTCGATCTTGCCCGTTACGAGGTTCTTGACCGGGTGATTTGCCCCGCGGTGCCCGAATTTTAGTTTGTAAGTTTTTGCGCCGAGGGCGAGAGCAAGAAGCTGATGACCAAGGCATATCCCGAAGATGGGCACCTTGCCGAGCAGTTCTTTTATAGTCTCGACTGCATAATCGACCGGGGCCGGGTCGCCCGGACCGTTGCTCAAAAACACACCGTCCGGCTTGCACTTGAGCACTTCCTTAGCCGTCGCAGCGGCGGGCATAACATATACATCGCAGCCGTGCGAACGAAGCAGCCTGAGGATGTTCTGCTTGATGCCGTAATCGAAGGCGACAACCTTGTACTTTACCTGTGGCTTTAACTCTTCATTGGTCAGTACATTGACAACGCCTTTGTCCCAGGGATACGGCTTATCGGAAGTGACATTTTTGACGATGTCCCTTCCGACCAGGCCGGGATATTTTTCCAGCTTCTTCTTTAGTTTGGCAACGTCAAGCTCATCCGATGAAATAATCCCTCGCATCGCACCCTTCTCGCGAATATGCTTGACCAGCGCCCTCGTATCGATTCCTTCGAGACCGACGATATTGCCGGCCTTGAGATAATCGCCCAGCGACTCGGTATTTCTGAAATTGCTCGGATAATCGCAGTATTCCTTAACTATAAAACCTGCGGCGAAAATCTTTCTCGACTCCCAGTCCTGGCGGTTCGTTCCATAGTTGCCGATCAAGGGATATGTCATCGTGATAATCTGCTCGTGATAGGACGGGTCGGTCAGAATCTCCTGGTAGCCGGTCATGGATGTATTGAAAACAACCTCGCCGCACTTGAAGCCCTTGGCGCCAAAAGATGTGCCTTCAAAAACAGTACCGTCTTCGAGTAATAGAATCGCTTTCACTTTTTCGCCCTCCCCATCGAAGCGCCCGCCAATTGTTTTTTGCCGGATTGCGGCTTGTCCTTTTTATAGTACAACTGGATAGGCTTTACATCGACCTTTCTTGACTTCAGGGCCTCGATAGCCTTCGCCACGGCACTGGCTCCCCGTATCGTCGTGACATACGGTATTTGCCTGTCGAGAGCGTTTCTTCTTATCGAAAAAGAATCCTTAATCGACTGCTTGCCGATTGCAGTATTGATAATCAAATCTATCTCGCCGTTAATAATCGAATCGACTATATTCGGCCGGCCTTCGCTCACCTTCAATGCATACTCCGAAGGAATATTGTTATTTATAAACGCGATGCATGTGCCCTTCGTTGCGATAATCTTAAATCCCATCGCGTGCATCCTGCGGGCGACTTCGACCGCCCTTGCCTTGTCATCATCCTTGACGCTGAAAAGAACTTTCCCTTTTGTCGGCAGTATATTGCCCGCCGCTATCTGCGACTTGGCGAACGCGATGCCGAATTCGTCCGAGATACCCATCACCTCACCGGTCGAAAGCATCTCCGGACCCAGAATCGTATCTATACCCGGAAACTTCAAAAACGGAAAGACCGCTTCTTTGACCGAGTAGTGACTTCGCTGTACTTCTTCTGTAAATCCCAGCTCATCGAGTGTCATCCCGGTCATTATCTTGGCCGCAAGTTTGGCAAGCGGAACTCCAATCGATTTGCTCACGAACGGGATCGTTCTGGATGCTCGCGGATTGACTTCGAGTATATAAACCAGGTCGTCTTTGACTGCGAACTGAATATTGATAAGACCTTCGACCTTCAACTCCAGCGCCAGCAGCTTTGCCTGCCTGCGAATCTCGTCCAAAACCTTTTTGCTTATCGAAACCGGCGGCAGAGAGCACGCACTGTCACCAGAATGTACCCCAGCCTCCTCGATATGCTCCATTACGCCGCCAATCACAACCTTTTTGCCGTCGCAGATGGCATCAACGTCCAGCTCCGTCGCATCGTTGAGGAACTTATCAATCAAAATCGGGTGCTCGCCCGATACTTCAATCGCCTCTTCTACGCACGCCCTGAGTTCCTTCTGGTCATAAACAATCTGCATCGCCCTGCCGCCGAGGACAAAGCTGGGCCGAATCAACAGCGGATAGCCAAGCTTGCCCGCAATCTTGAGCGTCTGCTCGTATGTCGTCGCCGTCCCGCTCAAAGGCTGGCGCAGTTTCAGCTTCGTCACCAGCTTATTGAATCGTTTGCGATCCTCCGCCCTGTCGATGCTGTCGGGCGAGGTACCGATTATTTTCACTCCGGCCTTCTCCAGCGGCACCGCAAGTTTCAGCGGCGTCTGGCCGCCGAACTGCACAATCACACCGTCCGGATTTTCCTTCTCCACAATCGACATCACGTCCTCGAACGTAAGCGGCTCGAAATACAGCCGGTCCGAAGTATCGTAATCGGTACTGACTGTTTCCGGGTTGCAGTTGACCATAATCGATTCGACGCCGATTTCCTTCAG
>CAZKYP010000260.1:0-4649 GCA_964556885.1 uncultured Pirellulales bacterium
TTGACATGACCATCGACAAACAGGACATTCTGGCCCTGGTCTTTATGGATCCGGCTGTTGCCGGCTTTTATCGAATCTTCATTGCCGTTGGGATCGAACAATTTAAAATTCTTCGGCTCTGCGAACGGTGATTTTATCCATGGATTCCTGTCTGCAGCGACGGCCAGATTAGGATCACTTGCAGTAGTCAGGGCAAAATTACTAAAAGGCGTGTGATAGGCATAGCTGCAATGTTTTGCCGGTTCGACCCCGAAATCCCAGAGAGTAATTGGATCTCTGTTACCAACTCCGTCATCAGCGGGATTAAACACTGTTGTTCCTACATCGTTCGGGCAGACGAAGGTTTTCGGTTGCACCTCTGCATATTTGACCATTAGATACAAACAGGATGTAATGTTTGCCTGGCCGCCGGAGCCATCCGGTTTGATGCCGTACGCACCGAACCTGTCTCTTGCTTTGAAGTCCTTTACGTTTCGAGCATAAACGCTCTGCCGCCCTCCGGCTCGCGGGAATTTGTCCTCATAATCGTTGGCATAGATCCTCATTACCTTACCGATTGTGGACAAATTCTTTGCGCATATCATGCGGGAAGCATCTGAGCGGGCCGCATGACAGAGCAGTGGTATGACTGCTATAAGAAACAGGCACATAAACCCAATAACAAGACCATCGACAGGACTCAATAATTTTAGTTTGTGTTGTTTAGTCATTTTTGCTCTCCTTAAAAAAGTTTATCTGATAAACGGAAATCTGTCATAAAGCGAATCTGGCAAATTTGTTGAGACATCTCTTGTATAAAAATATCATCTTCAGGCGATTTTTTCAAACAATTTTGACGAGAAAGGGTATATATGTGCTAAAAAATCGCCCTTTTTGGCATTTTGTTGTCTTAAAGAATAAAACAGGCGAAATAGGCAAAAAAAACTTGAATTATCGGATGGAAAGTTTTCTAATCTCGATGTATGATATCGGAATCGTTTTGCAAATCCTTCGACCGGACTGAGGACAGGGAATGATTATTTTAGGAGTATGGAGATGTCAATAAAGGAATTCTTTTCAGGAACAACCAGTTGGTTGCGTGGTGGCAGGATGGCCAGTCCGACCGATATTGATGAGGACGGGTTGATTAGCCGGGAGGATGATTCGGTGGTCCGTATAGACTCATTAGGAGAGACGGAGCATGGTCCCGATGTTATTGATCGGGATGAAGAATCTCGAAACAGTAACGAAGTGCTTGTCAAAACTATCACGCCGATGGACAAGCATCCCGGCGCGCCGGGATTGGAAAAGCTCCAGGACGGTCTGAACAGGCTTGTGGAGCAGCTTCGCGGTATCAATGAGAATCTGAACCGTCAGGGTGCCCGGCACGAGGAATTAATGGGCCGAATCGAGCAGCTTCCACATTTGTTACAGGGCTTTCCGGGGATTGTGGAGAACCAGAAGCAGATAACCGAACAGCTCATGCAGCAGTTGAAAGAAAACGCTATAAAGGATCAGCAGTTCATGGATGCTGTGGCGAAAATCCCCACCGAAACCGCCAGGCAGACAGATGCTCTGGTTAATATCGACCATCAGTTGGCCGCAGCCGCCGATAACGACGTACAAATGGTCGAAAACTTCAATAAGTTCAATCAGTCACTGGAAAAACTGGATGAGAGCAGCCTCAGCCAGACCGACAGCATTATGCAGATGAGCAAGACCTTTGCCGCAAGCGACAGGTACCTTAAATATATCATTTCCCGGCAAAACAAGCGTTTTCTGTGGGTGATGGCATCGGCTGTCGGTGTTTGTATAGTTGTAGTTGCGGCTTTGGTTGGCATCATAATTTATCTGACGCACGGACAGTAGGCAGCAGAGGATAGACCACAGAGAACAATCTTGATAAGTCGGGAAAGAATAACGAATATTGAGTAATGAATGTCAGATTTCGAAGTTCTATATCCATTATTCGACGTTCGGAGTTCGTTATTCTATATACTCCTAATTTACATTCATTTCGTTACGTTGACCTGCCGATAAACTTAGAAAAATGGGGGGCTGTGCAATAAAACAGTTGAAAAACGTTTTCATTTCGTTAAACTTCTATCAATTTTAAAGAGTTCGTATTTGTTATTGGTGGCATGAATCAAATTCTTAAATAAGGAGAAAAACGTGAAAATACTTAACAGTACCATCGGATTTTTGGTGCCGACGTTTGCCTTTAGTACTGTGGCAATGGCGGCGGAAGGTTCCGAATCGGCGGGGCTTGGCGGTACACCGATAAGCTGGGCGATTGCCCCGATAAGCGCGCTGCTGGCCTTGGTGTTTGCCTTTTACTTCTACAAGAAAGTAATGGCGGCCCCCGAAGGGAACAAGAAGATGATAGAAATTGCCAAATACGTCCGGGAGGGTGCCTATGCCTATCTATTCAGGCAGTACAGCGTTGTTTCAATTGTGTTTATAATTCTGCTTATCATCTTTGCGGTCTGTGCTTACTATGGTGTGCAGAATCCCTTTGTCCCTGTTGCATTTCTAACGGGTGGTTTCTTTAGCGGCCTCTGCGGATTCCTTGGAATGAAGACCGCTACGAACGCTTCGTCACGTACCGCCCAGGGCGCCAGCGAGAGCCTGAATCGCGGCCTGCAGGTCGCCTTTCGTTCCGGCGCTGTTATGGGCCTCGTAGTTGTGGGTTTCGGCCTTCTTGATATTTCATTATGGTACTTGATTCTGGATAAAATAGTTTATACCGCCGAGCACATGAGGGACGGCCTGTCTCTGTTCGGTATCGCGCTTGTGAAGGCGGGCATGGGACCCGAGCACAAGCTTGTCGAAATCACAACAACGATGATAACGTTCGGCATGGGCGCCTCGACTCAGGCCCTGTTTGCCCGTGTTGGCGGCGGTATCTATACCAAGGCCGCAGACGTCGGGGCGGACCTCGTCGGTAAAGTCGAAGCGGGCATCCCGGAGGACGACCCGAGGAACCCGGCCACAATCGCCGATAACGTCGGTGACAATGTCGGTGACGTGGCAGGCATGGGCGCCGACCTGTATGAGAGCTATTGCGGCTCGATACTTGCGACCGCGGCCCTCGGAGCGGCCCTGCCGCTTTCGGCGGTTGCCGAAAGCGGAATGGATCCGCTCAAAGCAGTCCTGGCACCAATGGTTGTCGCAGGTCTGGGAATTTTACTTTCGATTGTCGGAATATTTATGGTTCGCTGCAGGGAAGACGCCAGTCAGAAGAACCTGCTGCGGGCGTTGCTGTTCGGTACGCTCGGCAGCTCGGTTTTGATACTTGCTGCAATTGCGTTGATGGCAAGGACCGACTGGATTAGCTGGGGCATTTTCGGCTCGGTAGTTTCGGGGCTGGTTGCCGGCGTGCTCATCGGCCAGTTTACCGAGTACTATACTTCCGACGAATACAAGCCGACCAGGGGCATCGCCGGCCAGGCGGTAATGGGACCGGCAACTACAATTATCGACGGCCTTGCCACCGGTATGTATTCGGCGGGCCTGCCGGTAGTGACAATTGTCATCGGCATTCTTTGTGCGTACGGTTTTGCCGGCGGCTTCAGGGATGTATCGATGGGCCTTTACGGCATCGGCTTTGCCGCGGTCGGTATGCTGTCGACTCTGGGTATTACCCTTGCAACCGATGCATACGGCCCGATAGCCGACAACGCCGGCGGCAACGCCGAGATGAGCGGTCTTGGGCCGGAGGTCAGAAAGAGGACCGATGCCCTCGATTCTCTCGGCAATACGACGGCGGCCACCGGCAAGGGCTTTGCGATTGGTTCGGCGGCCCTTACCGCTATGGCGCTTCTGGCCGCTTATATTGAAGAGGTCCGAATCTGGATCAGCCGGTTGGCCAACGACAGTGCCGATGGTGTTTTCAGGGTCGGCAATATGTTGTTCTCCGGTAAAGACGGTGTGGCCGATGCAGTCAACGCCAAGACGGCGACGCTGGCCAACTTCATTGATGCATACAACCTGACGATTATGAATCCCAAGCTCATCTGCGGCTTGTTCCTCGGCGCGATGATGGCGTTCGTTTTCTGTGCGATGACGATGAAGGCCGTCGGTCGTGCCGCCGGTGCGATGGTGCAGGAAGTCCGGAGGCAGTTTAAGGACATACCCGGCATTATGGAAGGCAAGGGCAAGCCGGATTACGCCCAGTGCGTTTCGATTTCCACCAGGGGCGCCCAGAGGGAAATGCTCCTGCCGTCGCTGCTGGCGATTATTGTCCCGGTGGCGACAGGGCTGCTGCTCGGTGTGGCGGGCGTGATGGGCCTGCTGGCCGGCGGATTGAGCTGCGGTTTCGTTCTTGCGATTATGCTCAATAACGCCGGTGGTGCCTGGGACAACGCCAAGAAGTATATCGAAAAAGGCGCTCTCGGCGGCAAAGGCTCCCCGGCACACAAGGCGGCGGTAGTCGGCGACACCGTCGGCGACCCGTGCAAGGACACTTCCGGTCCGAGTTTGAATATTCTTATCAAGCTGATGACGATGGTCAGCGTGGTATTCTCCGGCGTTATCGTTAAATTCGGCCCTGTCATCAGCGGCTGGCTCAACCTCGGCGGACAATAACCATTGTCGAACCCAGGCCGTTAATCCAACGGTTCTATAGTGATAGTTCATCGGGGCGACCCCAGCGGCCGCCCCGTTTTTTT
>CAZKYP010000261.1:0-4605 GCA_964556885.1 uncultured Pirellulales bacterium
TTAGTAATGTCAATATGGATCCGAGATTCCACTTTGGTATTACCATCTGGAATGCCCCCGATGCCTTTGGTATTGACGGAGTCACTGCGGTTGGCTTAGATGAATGGCATCACGTTGCAGGCACGTTCGATGGTGCAAACATCAACGTTTGGCTGGACGGCGTGGTTGACGCGAGCGCCACGACGACCGAACCGATTGGCACAAACGCCTTAAATGTGTTTATCGGTGAGAATCCGGAATCATTAGGTCGCTTCTGGGATGGCCTGATTGATGAGGTTTATATTTACAACAGGGCCTTGTCCGACCTTGAGATAGCTTACCTTGCAGGTCTGTAATAGATTAATCGGTTCTTGTTATTTATGAAGAACTGATCAAGAACAGATTTATTTAGTAACAGAGTGGGGTCTATACCCGATTAATTTGGTATAGACCCTGTTTTATTTGGTGATAAACTCGAATTCGAAAAGGATATGGTTCAATAAATTGGTTGAATTTGTTAGATACAAAGAATAATCTTGACTAAATGATGGCAAATTGAGTATAAACATTGTTAGTGAGGTTTTGGGACTGGTATTTCGGTCGGCGCAATGTGATCCTTTACCGCTTTGAGGCATCAGTACTGAAATTACATTGCAAGAAAATGGATTATTTCTGTGTAACTGTGTAATCATTGAGGTATTTCTGGGACAGGTTTTCGTATTTAGTATTTTTTGCCGGTTATGATTATCCAGTATCATTATTGTGTAATTATTTTTTGTGAAACCGGAATAGAGGGACCTGACGCGAAAAATTAGCCTAAGCATTTAAAATTGCAATATAGGTAATCATTTTTTGTGATCTTTACGATGTTTTGGAGGGCTAATATAGGAGGACAAGTTTTTTCCGTTTGCTGTGGCGTTGTTTCACTTAAAGTGGGTTTTATTAAAAGAGGGCAGTTCACTTGGAGGACAAATTATGTTACAGAGAAGATTTGTAAAGTTCCTGATGTGTCTGGTATTGGTGACTGGTTTTTTCACTAATGTTGTGAATGCGGAGAATATTTTATTTATATCGTCAATGGACCCGGTGATGTTACCGGGGGACGATGCGCTCAAGGCTTTTATGGAAAGCCTGGGACATACGGTGACGTATTTTGACGATGATGAAAACGAAGCCGATACCGAGGTGGCCGCTGCGGCGGCGGATTTAGTTTATATTTCTGAGTCGGTCAGCTCCCAGAGAATCAGGGATGAAATAACAGAAATTGAGACACCTATGATTATCACCGAAATGTACGCCTGGGATGAGATGGGCCTGATGATAGGAACCGGTACGTCGCCGGATTGTGCGAGCACGAATATAGAAATCGTCAAACCCGATCATTACCTGGCCGCGGGCTACAGCGGAACCGTGTCCGTTTTAAATGCTCTTTCGGGTGAGCGAGGTGCTGCTCGTTTTGCAAATGGGGCCGCAGGGGATGAGGCAACCGTCATTGCCAGAGCCACTTTGGCAGATGGAGTGACTTATGACGTTTTTTATATCTACGAAAAGGGAGCCAATCTGCCTGTAGCACCCACCGACGGCAGTCCACAGGTGGCGGCTGATATGCGCATCTGTCTGGGCTTCGATGAGCAATCGTACCTTTTGTGGAATGAGAATGCTTATGCGCTGCTGAAAGCTTCGATTGAATATGCACTGGGTATGAATCCCAACGCAAGCAATCCGAGACCGAAGGTCGGGCAGATTGAAATACCCAGAGACGCGGTTCTTCAATGGAGTGCGGGTGGATTTGCCGACAAGCATAATGTGTACTTTGGGAAAGTTTTTGATGATGTCAATGAGGCTTCAGTGGATGATCCGAGAAATGTTCTGGTTGCCCAGGGTATCGAAGACAATACGTATACCCCCGATGGCCTTCTCGATTATGGTTATACTTATTACTGGCGTGTCGATGAACTCAGTGACACACATGCCGATAGTCCCTGGAGAGGAGATGTTTGGAACTTTACGGTACTAAACTATCTTATTGTAGTTGATGATTTCGAGGACTACAATGACTATTCACCGAATGAGATTTGGAACACATGGATAGACGGATACGGTGATTCAACCAACGGTTCGACGGTAGGCTATCCTGATCCGGACTTCAACGCCGGGGAGCATTTCGTTGAAACGGAAATCGTTCGCAGTGGCAGCCAGTCTATGCCGTTTTTCTATAACAACGCTGCGGGACTCTCCGAAGCATCCAAGCCGATAAACGCGGACTGGAGCCGGGGTGGCATTGTCGCATTAACACTGTTTTACCATGGCGATGCGGCCAACGCCGTCGTACCGATGTATGTCGCACTTAACAGTAATGCCGTAGTGACCAATGATAATGCGGATGCGGTGCTGGTTACCGAGTGGACCAAACTGGACATTCCACTGCAAACATTTGTGGATAAGGGTATGAACCTTGCTAATGTTGCGAGCTTGTCCATAGGTTTGGGTAATAAGACAAATCGAGTTGCCGGCGGTTCGGGTGTCGTATATTTCGATGATATTCGCTTGTATCTTCCCGAGCCACAATAGGCAAATTGGCACGATACCATCCGGCGATTTATGGAAAATAATTGTTAATCCGGGGCCTATGTCGATTCGAAGTAGGCCTTTTTATTGTGTCTGTAATGAGGAAATATACCTGATATACGCTTTTTTCCTTAATGCAGTGGGTGTAGGGAGCTTCAAGGTGTATCGTTCGAAGGATTTTTCTTGACTGAAATATTGGCAATTTGGTATAAATTTATTTAGTGAGGTTTGTCGATTTGACTGTATCGGCAAGTGAAGTTTATGTTAATTTCAGGCAGTTGGTGTTTGATTTGTTGAGTGAGTGGTGGATCAATAATATAAATTCTGTCAAGTGTATTAGCTGTGTATTGCATCAATGAGCCGGGGAATATACGCGCGAAATGGTTGAAGATTTTACCTTGAATACTTGAATAAGGAATTGCGTTTCTTCCTGGAAGGAGGTGGTTCGAACTTATCAGCAGATATACTCAACTAACACATCCAGATAAACTCAATTGAAATTGCATGGGATAATTTAATTGAAAGGGTGTTTTAGTAAGACCATTGGAGACAGAAACAAGAAGTTTAAGGATTTTTTATCTGTCAAAAAGAAGGTGTTTTGGTGTGTGGCCGGGACACAGATAATATTATGGTATACTTCATTTTTTTGAAGAGGGAGTATTATTATGAGCAGAAAGTTATTTTATTTGATTTCCGTTTTAGTGCTGTCCGTCGCATGCACGAGTTATGCCGATGTTTTGTTGGGCGACTTTGAGGCGGGTAACCTGGACAACTGGGGCCCGGCCTGGGGTGATCCTGAAGTGACTCTTAGTACCAGCGATTTCGGAGCTACTTCAGGCAGTTCGAGCCTCGCTGCAACCGTCGCGAGCGGCGGTTACTGGCGTTTACAGTGGGCCGGGGAGCAGGATATGACCGGCAAGACGGCGGTTAGTATTGATGTTACATTTAACCCGGAAGAATGGGTCGCTGATGCAGGTGCGTGGGCTCAGCTTGACGCCATAGCGATACAACCTGACTGGTTTCAGGTTGGTCCTTCGTCAATAATCAACAGAGACACCGGTGAACAAGTCGGAAAAGCCTGGGGTGGAGCAGAAGAAGATTCACGCAGGACATATACCTGGGATATTACGGGAAAGAACTGGACAGGTGTTACTGCTGTAGAGATTTTCGTGGCTGTTCAGTGGGCGAGTTTTTCTCAGGGAGGCGCCTTCTATATCGACAACATCCAGTTGATCGGTCCTGAGCCTGCTGAGCCTAAGGCTAATATCGTTATAGTGACCGAGGAAGTAGACCGTGATGCAGACGGCATTCGTGACGACCAGAACCTCGAAGACTTCCTCGTGGCCGAAGGTTACGCCGTTGATGTTCGTCCCGGCTATTGGACGGAACTGGATCCTAATAAGGTTGCTGAGCTTGATGCGGCCGACCTTGTTATTATCAGCCGCTCGTCCAACAGTGGTAATTATGATGATGGTGATGAAATAAGCCTCTGGAATTCTGTTACCTCACCGATGATTCAATTAAGTGCATTTTTGCTGAGAAACAGCCGCTGGGTTTGGATGAATAGTGCTACTACCGTTAACTATGAATCGCCACTGATGGAAGTTCTGGATTCTAATAATCCGATATTTGCAGGTGTTGCTTTGGATGCCGCAAACCAGGTGGCAGTAGTTGATGCAACAGGTTCAGGCCAGACCACGTTCCTTGATATCACAGATGTCGGCAACGGTACACTGCTTGCCCGGACGGCAGACGGCGTTTCGGCCTGGATAGCTGAATGGGCGGCCGGAGTGGAGTATTATGACGGCGCCGGTCAGATAGCCGGCGGCAATCGTCTTATGTTCATGGCCGGTACTCAGGAAGTCAACACAACACCCCAGGGTATGTTGAACCTGACTGTTGATGGACAGTTGATGTTAAGCAATGCTATAGCTTATATGCTTGCCAAAGAACCGGTTGCGGTTCCTGTTGAGAACGCCAGCTTCGAGCTTCCCGGCACCGAGAAGATAAAGGGCTGGAACGGTGAAAACGGCGAAGACATTCCCGGCTGGAGCAGTG
>CAZKYP010000262.1:0-4599 GCA_964556885.1 uncultured Pirellulales bacterium
GTTCATCCGCGCTCGTGCCAAGCGTAGTAACGGCAAGCGCCTGTGTCTGGCCCCGCGTGAATAATGCCGAACCGTGCGTAGTCGGAAGTATGTTTATCTCTGACTTGAGGAGCCTGATCTCATCAAAGCGTCTCCCGTCAAACCGTTTCTTTTCAAAAACTTTGCAATCTTTCTTTTAGTGCGCATCAGCCGGCCGTTTACCGCCTGAACTGAAATATTTAAAACCTCAGCAATCCGCTCATATGGAAGGTTGTCATAGTAACGCAGGACTATCAGCTCTCTTTCGGATTCTTCGAGGTTTTGGATGGCCTGGTTAATTGCGTTCCTGATACTGCCATCCCCATCTTTTTGCGATGAGGTTGCCACACATTCACTATTCGGTATCGCCAGCTTGTTTTTGTTGGTTCTGAACATCTGTCTCGAAACATTCCTGCATATACCGGCCAGCCATGCGCCGAATTTTTCTTTACTTTTCAAACTCTTAATGCTGCCGCAGGCCGCGGCGAAGGTTTCCTGGGCCGCATCGTCGGCGAGGTCTCTGTCGCCGAGCGCCGAGTATGCCAAAGCGGCCATGGCGCTGTAATAACGCCGGTAGAGGACGCCGAAACTGTCCAAATTGCCGTTCTGTGCGGCCGCAACTAATTTGCTTTCTGAATCCGGATTCAAATCATATCCACCAAATTTACGTAAATTCGCTGATATCAGCTTTCGTATATATAGTGTAATCACCCGGCAAAAATGTGCGCGGAAAAAGTATTTTTATTTGAAATTTACTTGACAGTTTAGCGTTAAGAGGTAGCCTTTTGTATAGGATTGGTGTATTTCACAAATTGAGAGGGAACTTTCTTCAATCGAAAGGAGTCGCGTATGGGGTATGTAAAAAAATATAGATTCACTCAGGTTGTTCTTTTGTGCATCTCGGTAGTAATCCTCGCTTTTTGTTTTGGAATGGGGGTCAAAGCGAAGCCCACCAGTTATGCTCCCGTGGCGGTTACTGAAGATTTTGAAACTACCATGAAAAAAATGACCGCCGCCAAGCCGGAAATTATGAAGCGGCAGATGGACTTGCTCAACGAAAGGTACGATTTGTCCGACAGGCCTGCCGTGGGTGTCACTATGTCGCGCGGCAAGCCAGTCCAGGAAGGGGTCCGCGTCAAGCTGATGCCCGGTATGACCTGGCAGAGGCTCGCGGAAATGACGCCGGAGGAAATCCGGGACCAGGGGGTATACCCTAAAGGTTTACTGCCGCTGCCTCATCCCAATCACAATGAAGGCGGCATGGTGTTCCCGCAGTTCGTGATTGATGAAATCAACAAGCAGGAGGGCCGGGACCTGACCCGGTTCGACCTCGATTTCGACCTGCCAGACCATTTTCTGCCCGAGTTCCCGGCGGCGATTTATCTTACAACCAGACCCGATCTCGGTGACGTTTCGCAGGGTAAGGTCGTCACCATCGACAATTATTACGAACTTTTCAACGGTATACTGAATCCCAAGCAGATAGAGGGCCTGCGACTTTTGGTCACGCCGTTTCCGCAGCAGCAGTTCAATCAGACCGAGGACCGACGCAGCGCGAGGCCGAGCAGGGGAGTGACTTGTTTCGATTGTCACTCCAACGGTCACACTGCGGCCCCGACACACCTGGTCGGTGACATTCGGCCGCAGGAATTTCGTCATCGGCTCGATACTCCGCCGCTGCGCGGCGTCAATATCCAGAGATTGTTCGGCTCGCAGCGTGCCTTGAAAAGCGTGGAGGACTTTACCGAGTTCGAACAGAGAGCGGCCTATTTCGACGGCGACCATGTAATTGCAGCCAAGAAGGGCGTTAATGTACTCGATCGGGGAGGTCAGGTGCACTTCATGGCGGAATTTCAGGCCATTCTGGACTTCCCGCCGGCGCCGAAGCTGGATGTATTCGGCAGGCTCGACCCGGCCAAGGCCACAAAGGCCGAGCTTAACGGCCAGGAGGTATTTTTCGGCAAGGGCAGGTGCGGCGAGTGCCATATGGCCCCGTACTATACCGACAACCTGATGCATAATATGAAGGCCGAGCGGTTCTACAAGCCGCAGATGATAAACGGCAGGTACGCCGCATCGGACGGGCCGATCAAGACCTTCCCGCTCAGGGGCATTAAGGATTCTCCGCCGTACCTGCACGACGGCAGGCTGCTGACGCTCGAAGATACGGTCGAGTTCTTCAATCTATTGACCGCTACAAAACTGACCGAACAGGAAAAGAAAGACCTCGTAGAATTCATGCGAGCACTATAACGTCACATAGCCTGCGTGACAAAAAAGATACGAAACCGTAGGATGGGCAGGTTCTCCTGCCCATGCGGTTCAGGTTACATTTTATTATACAGCATTCCCTTGGGGACGCCTTACTGTGGGGCAAACGAGCTTAGCCTGAGCGAAGCCGAATGGGTTGCACATCCTACAGATTGTTGATTTTATGCAATTTCAAAACTCTCCGGGCCCCAATCCGGGGAGTTTTTTTGTGATTCCATTCTTTATCAGAAATAAATCCTTTTTTCGCTTGACTTGAATACACTTTGCTGTTATTGTTTAGCTATAAAGGATAGGGCGAGTAATAAGCACAGTTTATGCACACAAGTCACTCTGGCGAGTGGTGATCGTCTGGGTGAATTATAAGTAGTGTGTGACAGAATCGCTCTAATTGCGTTTTGTCCAGGGATTAGGAAACAATAGGTATGTCTGAAGTCAAAAAAGTTACCTTGCTTCGGTTGGTTAAAACCGGTTTGATATTTTGCGTAATTTTATCCGCTTTATACTTTTCATGCACGAAATGTTCAGACAGCAATGCAAATGGTGGTGATTTAACAAAGCAGGAGATTATTCAAATTGCAAGGAAGATTATTGAGGAACGATATGGTGAGAATACAAATGGGTACAGAATCTTTTATGATGACGGAAACAAAACCTGGGGCAAGAATTACGCGGAATATTATCCGAACCTGGTCGGGCAAAACTATCAGGCGGTTCAGTTTGATGGTACCGGTATATTACAACAGGGCGGCGGGCCGTACTGGGTGTGCATAGAAAGGAAGACGGGTGAAGTTTTAGTCACTGTTAAAGATATGTAGTCAGATAATTTATGAGAAAGAAAGTTAACGGTAGGCAGGGGAATAAGATCACATCTTTTTTTTACAAATTATTTACAGATAGGTACCGCCGCTGAATGAAATGAAGTGGATGGTATTCAACAAAGAAAAAGAGCATAGAAGCGCAAGGCACAGGTGCACAAGATATAGGACAGGTGGCAGTGAGAGATTGTACCACAAGACATCCCCGCAGGGATCGCCGGCCTAAAAGATATGCCTTGCACTGACGATAAACGCAGCACGAGGAACTCAGAACTCGGCACGCTGTCCAATGAACATAGGTTTGCCGGGTGGGGGGAATTTTGTTGCGGCGTCGTCTAAGATTAGGACCCAGTCGTTGCCTTCGGCTTTATTTCCGGGCGGGTCGAAGGTTTGGGTGCCGGTATTGTCGAACAATTCTAAAAACTCGGCCCGGCCGCTGCGCGGGTTATACCACCATGCCTTGACCTTTTGGCCGCTTATCTTTCCCATTGATACATCAAGGGACCGGCCGGTGTAGGTGTATATAAAAGCGTAACTTTTCCCGCGGGTGGCGATTACGAAGTCATATTTTTCGCCATTGTTTACAATCATGGACGGATCGAAGACCCTTTCGAAAAACGGCCGCGACAGAATCAGATTTTTAAGGTGCTGCATCTGGCCGGCGCCGGGGTCGTCAATCGCCTCATACCAGTAATTCAGCACGCCGTAGGTGCCTGGCCCAGAGTCCGGCTTGTGCATCTGTATAACGGCGTTATCACCGTACGTATGTCCGAACGAGCCGGCGAACACCGACCAGTATGCGTATCTCCTCGCGTCCCGGTCCTGCCAGTATGGTTCGTTCGCATCGTGCAGGCCCTGCGGGATGTTCTCGTATGACGGCTCTCCGTCGATGGTCGGCTTCGGCGGCGTTTTGGTGTAATCCTCAAGAACGTATTTCCAGTTGTCCTCGCCTTTCCACGTGGCGATATCGTCGTTCGGCCTTCTCTGGTTGTACCTCCTGTGGCCGGACTGGAACATGTTGAAGTCCAGCCAGTCTTCGTTATGAAACCATGTTGACGACTGTGTCCTGCCGAACGGGTGGAAGGTCATCAGGTGGTTCGGGTCCGTTTCGTGTATAGCCTTTCCCAGCGCCTGCCAGATTTCCGCATGGTCGTCGCCCCTGATGTCACCGCCGTTTATCCAGATAATGTTGGGTTTGTCCCTGTAACGTTCGGCGAGCCACGTGCCGTATGCTCGGGCGCTTTCGAGATTAACGTATCCCCCTTTAACAATACCTCCCCAGACCGGAACCATAGCGATGTAAATACCTTTTTTGGCCGCTGTATCCACCACGAAGTCTATATGATCCCAGTAATCGTATTGCGATTCGATTTTCGGACTGTTGCCCGGCGTAATCAGCGGCCGCATAGGCTTGCTGCTAATTAAGGCCAGGGTTCCATAGACATTGCCTTCCGGAAGTCCGTAAAGCACTATCGCCTGAATGACGTTGAATCCC
>CAZKYP010000263.1:0-4580 GCA_964556885.1 uncultured Pirellulales bacterium
TGCTTAGAAATGCAGGCAACAGAGCCAATACAAACGCCATTCGAATCGCCGAGTATAATCGTCAGATAACCGATGCAAGAACCAAGCTCGAAGTCATACGAGTTATCGCCGACGCTGACCGTGTATACTGGCGTCTTTATGCGGCCAGAAAAGATTTGGAAGTACGTAAACAGCAGTACGACCTTGCTGTAGCTTTACTGGAACAGGCTAAGCGCTTTGTAGAAGCTGGTGACAAGGCACAAATAGAGATAACCCGCTCGGAAGCCGGGGTAGCAGAGCGGCTTGAGGCCATTATCATAGCAGAGAACGATGTTCGCGAGAGGCAGCGCGAGCTTAAACGGGTATTGAATAAAGCAGGTCTGCAAATGCAAACACCTACGATTGTTATACCAGCTACCGAGCCGGACCTTGTACATTATGATATTGATCAACAGAACCTGGTCCAAATCGCCGTCGAAAACAGGATGGAGATGCTCGAATTGGAACTTCAGATAGCCCAGGACATCAGCAACCTCGATTATATGCGCAACCAGGCCCTGCCCCTTGTAAACACAACCTATACTTATAACATTAACGGTCTTGGTCCGACAAGAGACCAGTCATGGAACCTGCTTAACGATAAGCGATTCGAAGACCATCGATTCGGCCTGGAATTGCTGGTACCGCTTGGAAACGAGGCCGCAAAGAGCCGCCTGTTACAGGCATTCTACACACGAAGGCAGCGTCTTGCCTCCCGTGACAGTCAAAAAGATACGATTGAGCTTGAGGTACTCAACGCCATCGACAGTCTTGAAGCAAACTGGCAGAGGATCCTGGCCAGCAGACAATCATCGATACTGTCCGGTAGATTGTTCGAGGCAGAGAAACGCCAGTTCGAACTGGGCCTCAGAACAGCCACCGACGTGCTCCAGGCCCAGGCAGATTTCGCAGACGCTCAAAGGGCGGAAATTGCGGCTCTGGCCGATTACCAGATTGCACTTGTCGACATCGCCCAGGCGACAGGAACATTATTAGGAGCGGCCAAAGTTCGATGGGAACCGATTGTGCCGGGAAAGTAACAGAGAATCAGAGATCTGATATCTGAAATTTGAGATTTTCTATCTACTAATCCGGACCTTCCGGACTGGACAGTATATAGTCCATACAATCACTTATCTTGGCAGTCGCAACTGCGATTGTACTATCAGCGGCGCCGTAATAGAGATGAAGCTGGTCGGTCTCCTTGTGAACTATGGCGCCTGTTGGAAACACGACATCACCAACATCGCCGATACGCTCATAAACCGCCGACGGCCCAAGCACCCACTCGTCGCTTCTATGCAGAACCTTCCAAGGTGAACCCAAATCCAAAAGAGCCAAACCAACGCGGTATATCGCGCCGGCCGTTGTGTTACGGACACCGTGGTAGAACAACAACCAGCCCTGCGGCGTCTCTATCGGCTGACAGGCCAGCCCGACCCTGTGGCAGTCCCAGTAAGCCGTCCTTGTCATAATCAGCGGCCTGTGGTCGCCCCAGTGTTTCAAATCGGGTGAGAAACTAATCCACATGTGGGCCTCGCCGCGGACAATCGGACGGTGAATCAATGCAAACCGCCCGTTAAACCTGCGAGGTAACAGGCAGGCGTCTTTATCCTCGGGAGGAAGTAAAGAACCAAGACGTGCAAAAGTGCTGAAATTTTTCGTTATCGCCAGTGAAACCACCGGGCCGCCTTCACTGAATGAAACATAAGTGACAGCAAACTGTTTTTGCTCTTCGAGCCAGACGATTCGAGGATCTTCCAGGCCCCATCTTTCTTCCCTGGAGTCCTGGTCTGCTTCGAGGGTCGGCGTCGAGTCGATTTCCCAGTTGGTGAATCCATCGGCGCTGCGGGCAACCGTCAGGTGGGAAAAACCCCGCAGGTCTTCGGCGCGAACCAGCAGAAGCGTCTCGCCGTTTAACTTGGCGGCGGCGGGATTAAATACGGCATTAGTCGGATACGGCCAGCATTCCGGCGTAAGTATCGGATTGCCGTGGTACCGTTCAAATAACTCGTGTGCTTTTTTTTGCCGCAAAAGCTCAGGCATAAATACAATTCCCCGAAATTGGTTAAATAGGTTCGCCCCAGGCCACAAACATTAGCCCATATCACCTATTTTAATCGGCAAGATAAGTAATCAACTGTGAATCAAAGTATTAATTTTAGGTATTACTGCAAGAAATTTTTCAAACGGCTGATGGAACAATGTTTTTTAACTCCTTGCCGTTTATGCCTTTATCAATTGTGTTTCATACAGGCTCTGGTAGAGGGGGCACGTTTGTATTAATTCTTCGTGCTGGCCCTGGGCGATAATCCGCCCGCCGTCCATAACCACTATCATGTCCGCATTAACAACCGTACTAAACCGATGGGCTATGACTAAGCTGGTCCTGTCCCGCATTATCTCTTCGATGGCTTTGTGAATTTTGGCTTCGCTGTCGGCGTCAACCTGGCTTGTGGCCTCGTCGAAAATCAGAATCGCGGGATTTTTCAGAATCGCCCTGGCAATCACGATTCTCTGCAGTTGCCCGCCGCTGAATCCCGTGCTCTGCTCGCCTATCATCGTATCGTATCCTTTAGGCAACGGCGCTATGAATTCATCGGCGAAAGAACGCCCGGCGGCATCGATTATTTCTTCTTTGGTCGCCTGGGATTTGCCGTAGGCAATATTCGCCGCCACGGTATCGTTAAACGTTACAATATTCTGCGTTACCATTCCTATCTGGCTTCGCAGACTAAACAGGGTGGCGTTGCGAATATCATTACCGTCTATCAGTATCCGGCCGGAGTCCGGGTCGTAAAATCTCGGTATCAAATTCGCCATTGTGGTTTTACCCGAGCCGTTAGGTCCTACAATCGCAACATTATGTCCCGCCTCGATAGTAAGATTGAGCCCCTTCAAAACCTGTCTTTCAGTGCCCGGGTACGAGAACTCGATATCTTTAAACTCGATTTTATGCCGAAGGGGTTTTAATTCATAAGCATCCGGGCTTTCACGTTCGAGCTGGCGGTCGATGATTCCGTATACCCTTTCGGCGCCGGCGTTGGCCTGTTGCACCTTGTTCCAGATATCGGAACTTTTTCGGATGGATTCTGCGGCCGTGCCCAGAAGAGCAATCAAAGTGATAAATTCGCTCGCATCAATCTGTCGATTAGCAACCCAGTGTGCTCCGAATAATAAAGCGGCCCCTCCCGCAAACATCCCGAGAACATCCATAATGGGACTTGTCGCGGCATCAATTTTCGCTATCCTCAGCAGTTGTTTCAACAGACCGTTATTGATCCTGTCGAAATTCTTATTTTCATATTCCTGCTGGTTATAGACTTTTATAACCTTTATCGAATCGAATGCCTCACTAAGCTTACCCAGCATCAAACTCCAGCCAACAAGCGACTTCTTGGTTGCATGCTTGATTTTCTTGCCGAGTACCGCAATTATCATAACTACCGCCGGTGCAGAGCAGGCAAATATCAAGGTAAGCTTGGCGTCAAAATACATCGCAGCGGCAAGCAGAGCTATTGCATTCATCGGTTCTCTGAGTGTCTTGCCGAGCAGAGTATGAATACCGATACTGAACTGCTTGGTATCCCGAATAAGCCTGCTGACGGCGTCACTCGGATTTTCCCTTTCAAAATACTCGACCGGCATATTAATCACATGGTCGAACGCCTCTTGTCGCAGCTTTGCCAGGGCGGTCTCCGCAACCTTTTCCGCCAGATACTGCTGAAAGAACCTCGCTACACAACGTATGATGGTAAACACAACCATTATAATTATGATGAGACTGATGGCTTTTGTTTTACCCGCCGCGGTCTGCTCTCGAGGTATCAGGTTCATCAGTTTTTGGAGCCCGTCAAGATAAAAAGGACGCTGTCCACTTTGCATAACCGCATTTGCAAGCTCAAGAGCACCTTCGTCAGTTGCTCGTCTGTATTGAATACGGATATCAGTTTTACCAGGTGCCATGGCAAGATTTTCAAGCAACTTAGAAGAGATGACTCTATCCGGCTGTAGTTCACCCTGCCCGGATGCATTCGGCTCCATGTTAATAACAGAATTTTCCACCCCGACAATACGGTATTGCGGGCGCAACCCTGCGGATTCTGCAAGGCTGTCCTTGACAACATCTGTAATGAGCAAGTGGAAAGCTATATTGGTTTTGTTTGGATCGAAAAAATCAGCTCTGTCCGGCACATAAAACTGCAAACCGTATCTGTGATGACAGACCTTGCGGTCCACCCAGCCGTGCAGCCCTTCTTCGCCCATCATGACCTTCAGCAGCGGGGCAATAGTCATAAAGCTCAGGGAAAACAGAATACTTATCAATATTACACTGACAAATATTACGACAAGCCTGGGCCACTGCGGCCAGATATACTCAAATACGCGCCAGAATGCCTTCATTCGACAGATTTCTCCATTATTATCGTTCATTGTACTGTGTTAGCAGTTCATCTATTACGAACAACGAACTATGAACAACGAACTTCGCATTTATAAACCCGGCACATTAACAAACACCGGCTCGCAGGTCAAGTATAAAGTGGCTCTGCCATTCCGAC
>CAZKYP010000264.1:0-4575 GCA_964556885.1 uncultured Pirellulales bacterium
AGAGTATTCTCCTGCGCCCCGCCCAAAATCAAACGAGTTATTATATGTACGATTTTCATTGTTAACAGAATACAGAAGACAGAATACAGGATACAGAATTTATTTATAAATATCGTTTCTAATTTATCATAGTCTTTGAATAGCCAGCCAAAATCCTGCTTATTTCATCGACCTTAATCTGCAATTCATCCGTACTTGCATATTCTAAATCTTTCGAGAGGATTAAGTAATAACGACACTCTTCCAAAGAACCTTGCGCGATATTCATATACCGTAGCTTATCAGCTTTCCCTCTTTTTTTAAATCCTTCAGCGATATTAGCAGGGATAGAGACTGCCGATCTTCTAATCTGAGAAACCAAACCATAAATTTCCTTCGAAGGAAACTTCGCACTCAAGCGATAAATATCCAAAACAAATTGATGCGCTTTTTGCCACACTATCAAATCCGTAAATCTTTTTGCTGTTTCTTTACTCATTCTATTACTCTCCCTTCTTCTGTATTCTGTGTTCTGTATCCTGTATTCTTACTTCTAATATTTTATCCACATTAAACAGAGGCCCTGCGGTGGTGCGAGGCGGCCGGCGGCGGTGCGGATTTTCGCTTCGAGGATTTCGGTTATTTTTTCCGGCCTCCACCTGCCCAGGCCAATCTCGACCAGAGTGCCGACAATATTCCTGACCATATTATACAAAAAGCCGTCACCTTCGACATTAATATATATCCATTTATCTTCTGTGGTGACATTGCAGTTAAATATTGTACGTACTGTATCGTCACGTCTGTCCTTTGCGGTCGCGAAGGACTTGAAATCCCGTTTGCCGACGAGCAGTTGTGCGGCCCGGTTCATTGATTCGACATCGAGTTTCTTTGGTATGTGCCAGCACTGGTTCAGCCGCAGGACAGGCCGGTGCCGGCCGGTGAAAATCGAGTAGCGATAGAGCTTGTTTTTCACATCGCCAAGCAGGTCGAATTTCCGGGTTGCTTCCTCGGCGTTAGTCACGACAATTTCTGGAGGGAGCCGGTCGTTCAATGCCTCGGGAAAATTCTCGGTTGGGATGGGAGAATCTATCTCGAATAAGCCGACCTGGCCCAACGCACTAACACCCGCATCGGTCCTGCTTGCACCGTGCACGTGGGTTTTGACACCGACCAGAGAAGACAGGGCCTCGACAAGCCGGCCCTGGATGGTTCTTTTTCCCGGCTGGATTTGCCAGCCGCTGTATCTGCTGCCGTCATACTGTATGGTCAGTTTTATCTTGCGAACGGTCATTGACACCGATCATAGTAATTTTTCCGCGATCTGGACGGCATTCAGAGCCGCACCTTTTCTCAACTGGTCACCCGCAACCCAGATATTGATGCCGCGATTTTCAGGTAGAGACTCGTCCTGCCGGATTCGACCGACTAAAACGTCGTCTTTGCCGGACGCATCGATAGGCATCGGGAAGCGGTTATGCTCGACGTCGTCCAAAACCGAAACGCCGGGCGCGGTACTCAAAAGGTCTCTGACCTGCTTCGGAGTAATCGGGTCGGTGAACTCGAGATTGATGCTCTCACAGTGAGCCCTCATGACCGGGACTCGAATGCATGTGCAGGTAATCGCTATCTTATTACAGTCGAAAATCTTCCTGGTCTCATGAACCATTTTCATCTCTTCCTGGTTGTACCCGTTGGGACCCATCGCCGAGTTATGGCTGAAAACATTAAACGCAATCTGGTACGGGAACGCCTTGCAGGTCGGCTTTTTCCCATCCAGTATTTCGCGGCTCTGCTCCTGCAGCTCAATCATCGCCGATTGTCCGGCGCCGCTCGACGCCTGGTAGGTACTAACGACCATGCGCTTCACCGGATTTGCCTTATGCAGCGGCCAGACCGGTACAATGCCGATAATGGTCGAACAGTTCGGGTTGGCTATAATGCCCTTGTTTTCCGCGATCTTCTGCGGATTTATTTCAGGGACGACCAGTGGCACATCTTGATCCATCCTGTAAGCAGAAGAATTATCAACAACAACCGCACCGGCATCAACCGCGGCCGGGGCAAATTCCTTGCTCCGTGACGCACCTGCACTGAACAGAGCAATGTCAATCCTGTCGAAACTCTTCGTGGTCAGCTCTTCAACGATATATGTCTTGCCTTTGAATTCTATCTTTTTGCCCTTCGAGCGGCTGCTCGCAAGCATCCTTAAAGAATCAAACGGAAAATCCCGCTCCTCGATTATGCTCAGGAACTCCTGCCCTACTGCACCTGTTACTCCTGCAATCGCTACATTACAACTCATCTTCTGTAACCCCTGTCAAACTTATATACCAAAACTTAAGGGCAGCCGACTAAAGACTGCCCACCAAAACTACAAATTTGGAAAAATGGATTCTAATATTTTTATCGTCGAAAAGCAAGACCTTCTTAGTAATATTTTATACCCGCCGGAAAATTGACTATTCGCTATCGTACGCCAGACGGTGGATTTTCGGCTTTTAGAAGGGATTTTCTCTGCCATAGAGCCGCCATTATCGAGGCCGTAATAATGCAGATAAACACGAAAATTGCCGTCGGGATCGTCGCTTCTTCACCAAAATGCTTCAATGCCAGCACGGTCCCCAGGCCCGCATTCTGCATCCCGACCTCAATCGCCAAAGTCCGCCTCCTGCGAATATCCATCCGGAAGACCGAGCCGACAGAATAACCGGCGAGCATCCCGTAAACGTTTAAGATTAAGGCCGCAGCCAGGATCAGGCCGGTGACTTTGACGAGATTATTTTTATTGAGAGCTATCACAAGTGAGCATATAAATATGATAAAAGTCACGGATATAGCCGGGAAAACCGGCAGGATTTTATCGACCTGCTTTTTGAAATAATGCCTTACTCCGAAACCGATAAACAGCGGCACAATTACCGTCTTGATAACGTCGAGCATCATATTCAGGAAAGGAACTTCAAGCGTCGAGCCGGCCAGAAGAAACGTCAGGCCGGGTGTCATAAGCGGGCACAGTAACGTGGAGACGGTCGTCAGTGAAACCGAGTACGCCACATCGGCCTTTGCTATATAACTCATCACATTGCTTGCCATTGCCCCGGGCGCCGAGCCGGTCAATATCAATCCAACCGCAATTTCCGGCGGCAGATTAAACAGTTTCGATAATGCAAACGCCCCCAGCGGCATAATGCTGAACTGCGCAGCAGAGCCGATCAAAACAATGACCGGCTTTTGCAGTATCCGCCTGAAATCCTCCACCTCAAGCACAACTCCTATCCCGAACATTGTCAATGCAAAGAACCAGCTCATTCCCGGCTTCAGGACCCTGAAAGGCGCCGGCCAAAAAAACGCAACTACACCGAATGCAACCACCCAGACGGCAAAATACTTCGTATAAAAATCCAAAACCTTTTTCAGCATGTCACAAAGTATAAAGCTCCATCAATCCGGCAACAATCCAAAAATACGATTCTTATTTTTCCAGGCCGGCAAAAATGATATAATCAGGCTATGAGTATTCGTTTCAATTGTCCCAATTGCGATGCACTTATCGGCTTTGCAGACCAGCACGCCGGCAAACGTGCCCGATGCTCGACCTGCGGCCAATCATTTATTATCCCCTCTAAAGACAAGCAAGCCCCGCAAAAAGTGGATGATCAAAAGGAAGTCGTCGGACCGCTGCCCGGCTTTTATCATCAGGCGCTTGTAAGCGGCTGGGGGATTTTTACAAAAGCACGAAATGCGACCGGATTAATCTTCGTAGCAGCGGCGGTCAGCATCAAGTTTTTCACCGGCCATACCGACTATTCCTTTACAATGGGCGCATTCCGGGTCCAGGCGCTCACCGGACAACTGATAACGCTCGCGGCATGGGGATGTCTGTTCTGGTACTACATGGAAATAATCGGCATGACGGCCATCGACTCCGATGACCTGCCTGATGTCGACATAGGCGGATTCTTCGGTTTTATATGGAATGTTATCAAATCGCTGTTCATATTTTCATTCACACTACTTGTAGTCGAACTACCCAGTATCATTTACTTGGCCGCAACACAAAAGCCCGGCCTAATATCTTATGCGCTCATACACCTCGGTCTGTTCGTTTTCCCGATCGTAATCCTGAATATTGTAACGGCCGACGATGTCATCAAAACATTCCGGCCGGACTACTTTCTCAGGCCGATAGTCAGGGCCTTCGGACCGTATCTGATCGTGGTCGGTTTGTTTATGTTAACCTGGGAGCTCCATTTAAGGACGCCGGAATACGGGCAGCTCCCGGACAAAGAACACCTAACCATTGGTTTGTATCTGTCGGCCAGACTCGGCATCCAGATGATAGCTATAATCGCGATGCGCGCAACAGGTCTTTTCTACCGTCACTATAGCTGCTATTTCTAATTATGAAAAAAGGGCCCATACCCCGTCATTTCGGTATAGGCCCTTGTATACACCAGATGTTTCATTCATCCTATTTAACTTGTAGTCTCACGTTTTCCATACCAATCCAGGAATCCGTCGCCGAGATGTTGTCGATTTCAACACCAATCGCCTTCCCAACAGAATCAGGAACATCATCAGCGGCAAAACTCA
>CAZKYP010000265.1:0-4563 GCA_964556885.1 uncultured Pirellulales bacterium
TTCGAACCTGTGACCTACGGATTAGAAATCCGTTGCTCTATCCAGCTGAGCTACGAGCGCTTCAGTAAAGCAGGCTTGAGCCCATAAACAAGGAAATGGGAACATGCCCTACCTTCACAATGTAACAATTTTCAGCATATTTTGTCAATCCCGATTTAATGTGACCTGAAATTATCAGGAATCGCCGAATAATTCCAGTCTGCTCGAACACATCGGCTCATAGCTATAGAAAGGTTCGCCGTATTTGCAACCGATACATTGCCCGAAATACCGGCATACGACCTCAATCCTCTCCGGCAAAGAAACAGGATTCGTTAAGGCGGCACCTTTGATTTGACTCTCGTAGGCCCGGATCGCTTCAATCTTCTTGTCCCACTGGTCCGTAATATCCACGATAAAGGACGGCTTAATATGCTCAAGTTTATGGCTGGAATAATAACTATATTGTTTTGGCGTCCAGTGCGGCTCGCCGGCCATGTCTGTTTTATGAAACTTTGCCTCAAAACGGGCGGCATCCAACAATTTGGCCGCTTCGACATGATCGGGATGATAGTCAGGAACAACCGGACCGAAAATTAAATCCGGCCGATTGAGCCTTATAACCTCCGCCAGTTTTTTCCTGTTTTCAAGAGTCGCCTGCAAATACCGGTTCGGCATACCGAGGCAGATTCTTTTTTCCACACTAAGAATGCGGCTCGCTTTTTCCTTTTCTTTTTGACGAATCTCCTTCGAGCCGAACGGTGTCGGCTCACCGTCGGTCAAATCCACGATAACGCCCCCCCAGCCGGACTCGACCATCTTCGCTATCGTGCCGCCCATCGCGAATTCGGCATCATCAGGATGCGGTGATACAATCAAAAACTTTTTCATAAACAATAATTTCTGTCATCCATAGTAATGCTATCCTAATCCATCAACACCGTGCCCTTTGTGACTTTGAGAACCTCTTCATAAGTCGTTATGCCCTGCCGGACCTTTTCGATGCCTGCATGGAACAGCGAAATCATTCCCTCTTTGCAGGCTTGGGCGTCAATCTCGTTAGCATGTCTTCTCGATATCGTCAAATCTCGAATAACATCGGACAACAAAAGCAGCTCTGCGATGGCCGTGCGGCCATGGAAGCCGGTGAAACGGCATTTCGGACAGCCGCGACCTCGATAAACCACTGGCAGCTCATTCAGATGAGCCAGTGATTTTATCGCGGTTGTCACTTCCGGATCCGGTTCAGCGGTCTCCCTGCAATGGGGGCAAATGACCCTAACCAGCCTCTGCGCCAGAATGGCCTCGATTGACGAAGCTGCCAGATACGGCTCAATTCCCATATCCAAAAGTCGCGTTATTGCGCTGGCGGCGTCGTTCGTATGCAGGGTACTGAATACCAGATGGCCGGTCAGGGCGGTCCGTATAGCGGTTTCGGCCGTCTCCAAATCACGTATTTCGCCAACCAGCATAATATCAGGATCGTGCCGGAGCATCGAACGCAGTGCCCGGGCAAAGGTAAAACCGATTTCCGGCAGGACCTGCATCTGGACGATACCGGGCATGTCATATTCCACAGGGTCCTCAATCGTTATTATTTTGCTGTCGGTATCTTTAAGCAAATTCATGCAGGTGTACAGCGTTGTCGTTTTGCCGCTGCCGGTCGGGCCTGTAACCAATATGATTCCATGCGGCTTGAAAATGAGCTTTCGAAGCTGGCCAACCAACTTTTCGGACAGACCAAGAGAAGGAAGTTCCAGTATTAACGTGCTTTGGGGCAGTATGCGGATGTTTATTGCCTCACCGTACCTTGTCGGCAAGATCGAAATTCGCAGATCGAACCTGTGATTGAGCAAATCCACCTGCGCGCGTCCATCCTGAGGGAGGCGTTTTTCCGCTATATCAAGGCCGGAAATTATCTTTATCCGGCTTGTAATTCCATCTTTGAAGTACCTGACCGTAGCCGGAACACCCGCATCGTGCAGCATCCCGTCGATCCTGTACCTGATTTTAAGGTCGTTTTCGTACGGCTCGATATGTATATCCGTCGCCCCGGCGCTTATTGCATCCGCAAGCACCTGATTTACGAGCTTTATAACCGAAGCCTCTCTGGCCTTGCTTTCATCCATCAGGTCTTTTTTATTCGCCGCTGCATCGTTTATATCTTCGGCGGTAACCATCTGCTCTACTGTCTCGGCACCGATTCCGTATGCTACACGAATAGCCTTCTTTATCGATTCGGAGGTGGCTAAAACAAATTCCACATTGAGACAATCGCCCAAAATCAGCTCAATTTCCCTTTTCTTGTCATGGTTGAACGGATCGCAGGTCGCCACCTGCAGGATACGATCAGTGACTTTCAGTGGGATTATATTGTAATGAGAAGCCACATTAGCGGTTACAGCCTTCCTGGCCTCCGCCTCAATTTCGGAGGGGGAAATATTCACAAATCGAAGGCCCATTTCATTCGCCGCAGCAGTCAGCAATCTCGTCTCATCAACAAGCCCAAGTCTCAAAATTCCTTCGTTAAGTGCAATATTCTGCCGGGCGGCTTCGGCTCGGGCCACCTGCAACTGTTCTTCAGTAAGACCTGCAAGACCCGGCTCAATTCTGAACCTTCTATGTTTGGAATCACATTTTTTCATCTTTTTTCAGGGTACCTATGTACCAAAATATACATATTTTCCATTTCCATAATCTGTAGCGTACCGAGAACATAATATGTTGATAAAAAAATAAGCGGAAAATTTTTTTATTTTTTTCGTCAACACTCCACATATCTTCTTCGCCACAACTTATAAAAAGAGCAGAGTATTCTGTCTCAGTGATCCGTAATTCTTGATTGTAGAGTCTAAACAATGGTGGAATAGTGATTTAACAGATAGAAAGGAGTTCAGTACCATGCGAACAATTCTTACTACAATTCTGGTCCAAATGATTTTGTGCAGCGTCGCTGTAGCGGAGAGAACTCTGGAGAATGAAGAAATTATAAAAATCTTCGAGACTCTGACCAGTCAGCCGAAAAAGACATGGATAACCTCTGGTACAATCAACGCAAACCACGAACAATACAGGACACCGAAGGTTTTCACCGATCCCGGTGAAATTGACAGAAGAATTAACCAGCAGATCAGCGAATACGATGTAAATCCCAACAAAATCCAGATTTCCGAAAAACTTAAGAAGATGAAACGCGAAGCAATTCCGTTCAACACTCGTTACGAGCTTTCGAACGAATACATGATGAACTCGAACGAGACCGTAAGATATGACGGAGACAGGTTTTACTGGGAAATCAACGTCGCATCGCGCGTAGACTCCGTACAGCCAACGGCGGATTTGGCGGACAATTCATACGCCAGTAAATTTGACCTGGCCAGGAACAAAACCAGCGTTTTTGTCTGGGACGGCAGCAGATATACGAAATATTATAAGCCCGGCAACCAGGCTATTATCACGGGCAATCCGAGCAGCGTAAACGGGCCGCTGACCGTGGGAGTGATTCCTTGGGGATACGGTATATACAGCTTCGAAAGCCTTTGCAGTGCCGATTCATCAGCCGTCGAAATCGAATCGGACGGTCGACTGGAAATAAACCTGACCATTACCAATGACGACAGACGTGAAATATTCGTACTCGATCCCGGGATGGCATACGCCGTAAAATCCTACTCCTTGGTCGTAGAAAATACCTCAATGACGGCATATGACTACAGCAATTACAGGCTGGTCGGCAAAAGCTGGTGCCCGGTCAACATCATAACAGAGCAATACGACACAACGGCAAAACCGCCAAGACTGATTGCCAGTGACATCTGGGAGCTTACAGCGGTTACCAATGGAACACCGCCGCCCGGAAGCTTTGAGGTGAAGTATGAATTTGACGCCTTAATAGAAGACCGCAGCCTCGGCGGCAAGCCTCTGCAATATCGCTACGCGGCACCACAGGAGCCGTCTGTCAGAAACGTAGATGTAAATGAGGCCCTGCAAAGCAGGCTGGAGATAATTGATTCAAAAGAATTACTATCCGGCCAAAATTGTGCCACTGTGTCGATTAAATATGTCTGCACAAAATTGGGACTCGATTTACCGTGGCAGAACCTCGGGCAGCTCGTTCACGGCTCAGAAAAAAGCACAACCATACTCCAAATGCAGCAGTTCATCAATAGTATGGGCTTGAACAGCATCGCCATCACAACCGATCTTCAGACACTTAAGGGATTAAGTGACTGTCAAGTCATCCTTCATCTGCCGAAGCAAAACCATTACGTCGTACTGGGTAACATCGACGAGGAGTACATTCGGCTTATAGATTTGGACCAGAATAAATTCTTCTATCGCAGCAGTATCGAGAATTTCAACTCCCTATGGGACGGGACGGCCTTAGTTATAACCGATAAATCCATAGAAGCAGGAAATCACCTTGTTAAGCTCAATAATAATCAGCTTATGAATATGACCGGAGCGGCTAACTGCGAATCCTGCACCGACAAAATTCAAAGCAGCGCAGAATCATATTGTCCCCAAGGTTTTAATAAATCATGCGGCGGAAGCCATACAATCTATTATGAACGATGGGGCTGC
>CAZKYP010000266.1:0-4538 GCA_964556885.1 uncultured Pirellulales bacterium
CTCACTATATTGTGAGAACTGAAATTCTTTGAGATTTTTTTGAGGTGCACAGATGTCTGAGAATGACAAATATTATGTCGAACGTTGTTTGGATGGCCATCCGGATGATTTTCGCTATCTTGTGCGTCGCTATCAGGCGGCTTTGTTAGCCAACCTGGCCGGCAAGTTGGGCTGCAAAGACCGCGCTGAAGAAGCGGCACAGGAGGCACTCGTAAGGGCCTATTTCAATATGGGCAAACTTAAAAAACCGGGTTCATTCTTTTCCTGGTTGCTCGGAATCGCCGACCACGTGGCAAAAGAGCATCGAAGAAAAGAACAAATCCAACGCCAGCGCGAAATCGTTCGTTCATTCTCGGAAGAGGCTCCACCACCGGAACTATCACAGGATTATGCTCTCGAAGCGGCTATCGCCGAACTGCCCGAAGATTACAGGAAGATCATTCTGCTGCGATATTACGGCCAGCATTCCTGTAACCAGATAGCAGGACAGCTTGATATGCCGCTCGGTACTGTAACGAAACAATTGTCACGGGCCTATGCCATGCTGCGTCAATCGCTACAGCAGCATCAGCAGGCAGAAATTTTATGAGGTGTAAAAATGAACTGCACAGAATGTAAAGAACTTTTGGTCGAGTACATCGAGGGGCTTTTGGACGAATCCCAAAAGCTGGCAGTCGCAGAACACCTGAAAGACTGCCATGACTGCCTGGCCGAAGTAAACGAGTTGAAAAAGCTCAACGAACGACTGGTAAATAACGGAAAGCAAGTTTCACAAAGCAACCTCGAAAACGACGTCATGAACCTTATCGTTCGCGAGCAAAACGTGCGGCTCAAAACCGCACACAAAGCAGGCTCGGCCCTCAAGCTAAGGAGTATTATCATGAAAAGTACAATTACAAGAGTAGCCGCTGCGGCGGTAATAATCATTGCTGTAACAATAGGAGCACTTCAATTTGTCAGCGGAACCGTAACCTTCGCACAGGTCGTCGAACCGATCCTTAATGCACGGACCATTATCTGTGATTTGATTATAGGCGACGACGAAAATGGTCCGGTCATGCACGAAATCATCGTGGGTTCGCGAATGAGAAGGACCATGTCGAACATGCCGGGCATGACGCATATCATTGATTTGGATAGTGCACAAATGCTTGCCCTCTTTGACGAAGACAAAACAGCGTTATACATTGACATCCAGGGCGAGCTCGGAGACAAAACGCAAAGTTATGTCAGATTTCTTCGCAATATAATCACGAAGCTGAAGGATAATCCGAATATCCAAAACCTTGGTGAGCAAATCATCGACGGTCGCAAAGCAATCGGATTTAAAGGCGGAAATTCGAACGAGGAAGTGACAATCTGGGCCGATGCTAAAACGGCCCTGCCGATACGAATCAACCTTCGAATCGGACAGATGTATTCTATCCTGAAGAACTTCGAGCTGGATGTGGACGTAGACGAATCGCTGATGTCTACGGACGTGCCGCCGGGATACACGCTGAAGGACACTCAATTCGACATGGGAAATGCCACCGAACAGGATTTCGTTGAGAGCCTGGGCATCTGGGCGAAAATTCTGGGAGACGGCGCGTTCCCCGAGGAGATAGGCACTGAGTTTACCATGAAGAAAATACCCTCACTGATCGGAAAGCTCAAGGAAATGAACATCCCGGAAGAAGAAGGAACTCAGATGGGAATGAAAGTCGGCCTTGGGATGCTGTTCCATCAAATGGTGGATACGGGCGGCTGCAAATGGCAATATACCGGAGATGGTGTACAATACGGTGACGCGGAAAAGGTAGTATTCTGGTATCAGCCGCAGGGCTCGGCCAACTACCGCGCCATCTACGGCGACCTGAGCGTCAAGGACGTCGCTCCGGAGAATCTGCCGAAGTAAACCTTCGATCAACCTCATTTTCTACAACAAAGGCCGGGTATTATCGCCCGGCCTTTTCGATGGTTTCGGGACACCACCTGCATGGAGGGACACACATAATTCCTTTAAGCGTAAGCTTACTTAATGATCTCATTTACATATCATAATATCATTTTTTTGCATTTTGCGTGTCCGCTGTTCGTCTTTATTATAGTTATAGGTTTTAGGAGCTCCGATTGAATGAATTTTTAGGTGAAAATCTGATTCACAACTGTCAAAAGGGCGACAAGGCAGCATACGCAATTCTTGTGAAAAGGCATTACAGAAGCGTCTTTGCCCTGTGCCTGGGTGTGCTTGGAAACATCCATGATGCAGAAGACATGGCTCAGGAGGCAATGTTAAAAGGTTTTCAAAAGATAAAGAACCTCGGCAGTCGTGAAAAGTATGATGCATGGATTTTACAGATTGCCAGAAATCTCTGCATAGATTTTCTCCGCCGGAAGAAACGGACGAAAGTGATTTTTGCCCGGCAGACGATGGTGCCAAAAGCAGGATCAAACGAAAATCATGATTTACTACAGGCCATCAGGCGGCTGCCGCAGGAGCTCCGACTGCCCTTGACGATGTATTACTTCGAAGAAAAGAATGCCAGGGTAATCGCTGAGAAACTGGACATCTCACACTCCGGGGCGTGCCAGAGAATTAGAGAGGCAAGAAAAATGCTGCACAAACTATTGACCGAAAGGGTCGAAAAATGAATAACGAATGTGAAAAAATGAAAGACCGGATCGCCGATTATTTTTTGGGCATCTTGACGGATGTGGAAGCTGAAATAATGCAGCGACACTTAAACGATTGTTCAACCTGCAGCGAATATGCACGCACATTAAAAGACGAAGATAAATTACTCACAGCATTATTTGCAGAGATTGATATGGATATGAAAACTCGGCAGGAGCGGGTGCTGCAGGCTTTAAATCGCTCCGGTCAATCCGGACAAAATGAGACTGTCTCTATATGGACACAAATAATCAAAAGCAGCATTACAAAATTAGCCGCTGCGGCGGTTATAATAATCGCAATAATGGCGGTTGTGCATTGGTTTGGCGGCTCTATTGAAGTGACACAACCAGTATACGGAATATCCGATTTACCCAGACTCATCAGGGACATCAGGATCATACATATAAAAGGCCATGTGTATTTTCCCAATAGAGAACAGGAAGACGAAGAACCAGATAAGATGGAATTTGATTATTGGTTCGATATTGAAAATGGATGTTACAGACTTTATAAACCGGCAGGGATTGATGAAGTTACCGGTAAGCAAAAATATTACACAACCATTTCGGATGGTCGGTATATTATGAAGGACACTTATCACCGCGAAGGAAGTAAATCGTGGAAATCCGTTTCTTTTGTCAAATTAAGTCCATTCCAGCAGCGTCTTCAAATTCGCACGATCCAGCCTTTTTCCCCCTTTATGGAAAATCCTAATCAGGTCGCCGGTTTTGCCAAAACAGGACAGGAGCAAATCGGTAATCAAACAATCGATATATGGCAGGGAGAAATAAAAGCCCCCGACCAGAAAATTCCGTATAAAAAAATGAAAATATGGTTATCACCATCGAATGGCAGAATAGTCCGCCTCTTTATCTGGATGAATACCGAAAAGGATTCCATGCAATGGATGCCTTTCGTCGATGCCGACAAAATCGAGTACGACGTGACTCCACCTCCTGACTGCTTTAGTACCGAACCACCCGAAGGTTGTGAACTGGCCAACACAAAGGAAACAGCAATAGAACGGGAACTTGGTAACGACGGCAGGCTTAGGTTCTATGTGTGTATCGGATTTACTTTAAATGATGGAAGTGTCATAGTAGGATGGCACGCCAATCACAAACCGGAGGAATCCCAAGCACATATCTTCGAAAATCTAAAGCCGGGCGGACCGCCGCCTAATCTGCCCGCCCAGATTGTAGGGCTAAAACCCGGACCGGTGGAAGAAGATATAACTTGTATAGGCTATCACCTGGCGTATACTCAAAAAAATGGCAAGTTTTATGAGTGGAGTATCTATATACCAAATAGAAAGATACCCAAACGCGACACTTTTCAGAACTATAAGGTCATCCCAGAGTACAATGGTGTTGAATCCAGAAGCTTCCTGGGCTACCCCAACCTCGTCACAGAAGAGCTGACCATTATATCGGAGGAAGAATTCGACACATGGGTTCGCGGCGCGATGGCCGAGCTCAGTGACGACGGGAAAGCACCTGAAAATGCTACCTACGAGAATGTTCTGCAATTGGCCGGGAAGATTCGCAGTTCACTCGATAATTAGAGATACATCGACCAGAACATTAGGCACAGGCCTTTTTACTATGCCTCTGTTACATTTAATTGGAGGATGTTTTTAGTGTTATCGGTTACTTTAACTTGCTCGGAGATTCGAATGGGATATAGCCAGATGATTTTTTGCTTATCGGCAACAATGAGAATTTTTTGTCGAATCTCATGCGGTACATGGGCGGCGGTCAGGAATTTGCCGACTTTTTTCTGTCCGTCTATACCCAGCGGGACAAATTTGTCACCCGCTTGGCGAAAGCGAACGACTAGCGGCGGGTTTATTTTATCCAGATCGAACCACTCTACGAAA
>CAZKYP010000267.1:0-3155 GCA_964556885.1 uncultured Pirellulales bacterium
CGACAGCCGGATTCGGCTCGACCGAGCCGATACCCCGCCGCGCGAGCTTTAAAGCGGCCATCATAAACATCTCGTCTTGAGTGCTCATTTATCTTTGATCATCTCTATAAACTGTTGCTCGGTTATTATTTTAACACCAAGTTTTTTTGCCTTATCGAGTTTGCTGCCCGGATTTTCACCGGCAAGCACAAAATCGGTTTTTTTGCTGACACTGCCCGATGATTTTGCTCCGGCCTGTTTTATTGTTTGTTCTATCTGCTGCCGCGTGAAGTTTTCAAGTGTACCGGTGACGACGAAGGTCTTTCCTGCTAATTTATCCGACCGCTGTGTTTTCTGGTGCTGCGGTTTTACTCCGGCTTTTATCAACTGATCGATAACCGACCTGTTCTTCGGGACCCGGAAATAGTCATAGATGCTTTTTGCCATAGTCGGGCCGATCTGGTCGATTACCGTAAGCTCTTGTAATTCCGCCGACATCAGGGCATCGAGAGAGCCGAAGTGGTCGGCCAATATCTGCGCGGACTGGCCCCCGATGTGACGAATACCAAGGGCCGCAATAAGCCGCCACAGCGGCCGGGTCTTACTCTCCTCGATTGCGTTGGCGACATTGTCAGCGCTTTTTTCTGCCATTCGTTCCAGGCCGGCCAACTCGGATTTTTGCAGCTTGTAAAGGTCTGCGAAATTTTCGACCAATCCGGCCTCAATCAATTGCTCGATCAATGCGTCTCCCAAATTCTCGATATCCATCTGGCCTCGCCCGGCGAAATATTTCAGCCGCTCTTTCAACTGGCCCGGGCAATCCGGATTGATACATCGGATATAAACTCCGTCCTCGTCTTTTTCGACATCTGAGCCGCAGTTCGGGCATTTGGCCGGCAACTTGAAAGGTTTGGTGCCGGATGGTCTGAGGTCTTTTTTGACTTCGATGACCTGTGGTATTATCTCCCCGGCCTTTTCGATTATGACGGTGTCGCCGCATCGCACGTCGAGCTTTGCGAGCATGTCGAAATTGTGCAGGCTTGCCCGCTTGACAGTTGTCCCGGCCAGTTGCACCGGCGTCAGGTTTGCCACCGGCGTCAGGATGCCGCTTTTACCGACCTGGACGTCTATCGATTCGACGACGGTCTCAGCCTGCTCAGCGGCGAACTTGTATGATATGCACCAGCGGGGCGCTCTTCCGGTGGCGCCCAGGATGTCACGCTGGTCGAACCGGTTGACTTTTATCACCATCCCGTCGATCTGGTAATCCAGCTTTGTGCGTTTGTCACTCCAGCCGAGGCAGATTTCTATCACTTCGTCGATGTCTTTAGCTTTTTTAATATTCGGGTTGACGGGCAGGCCGAGTTTTTTGAATTTCTGCAGGGCTTTGTAGTGGTTTTCTGCCAGCGGCTCGGAAAGCTCACCGGTCGCATAAGCAAAAAACGACAGGTTCCTTGCGGCGGTGATTCTGGCATCCAGCAATTTCAGCGAGCCGGCGGCGGCGTTTCGCGGGTTGGCGAAGGGCTGCTCGCCCGCTTCGGTTTTTAGCCTGTTTAATTCGATAAAAGAGCTTGTCGGCATATAGACCTCGCCGCGAACCTCAAGCACATCAGGAATTTTACCGTCGGCTAATAACACGAGCGGGACAGCCTTGATAGTTCGCACGTTTGCAGTAACGTCATCGCCAACTTCACCATTACCGCGGGTAGCGGCGGTAGTGAGGATACCATTTTCATAGCGCAGGCTTATGGCAAGCCCATCTATTTTCAACTCGACAACATAGTCATAATCGGAACTTTCGAGCTGCTTTGCCACCCTCTGGTCGAACGCCTTCAGCTCATCGGCGTTATACGTATTGTCCATGCTCAACATCGGCACGGCGTGCCTGACGGTTGCAAAGCCTTCGAGCGGCCGTTCGGAGACACGCTGGGTAGGCGAATCGGGTGTTATAAGCTCCGGATTCGCCTGCTCCAGGGCCTTTAGCTCGGCGAAGAGTTCGTCATATTGCCGGTCGCTGATTTTCGGCTGGTTGAGCACGTAATATAGATAATCGTGCTCTCTGATTTGCTTGCGTAAAAGTTCAATTTGTTTGGTTATATTAGGCTTCATATCAGCCTAATTTATATGCTCTGCAGACGTTTTTTGCAAGCACCTTCGGATTATAGCTGCCTGTTCATTGATTTTCGATTAACTATGAACCTTGAACTAAAGCCTCTGCTTCCGTCCTGAAAACATCGTACTGCGGGCCGAATTGCTGTAAGTAATAGAGTGAATAAGAGCGCATAAAGACAGGCAGGGGCAGTAATATAACAGTTCCAATGTAGGGTATAAGCAATAGCAGGCCGAGGCCGCAAAGGCAGCATGTGCCGAAGCACATTCCAATGACGATAATTATTCCAATTACCATACCGATTGCAATCTGAAAGAGTACATACAATGCGAAGCGGGCCTTGTTAACCGAAAGGATTGTCAAAAATTCCCTCCATGCGGCTATGCAGCTTGTTGTTCGCAGGTACATAATGGGAACGATAAAATCCTGAGTAAATTTAGCAATTAATGCAAGCGTTATAATAAATCCGATAATCAGTATACTTGCCATAACGGAACTAAACACGGTGATTATGACGGGAGAAGCTAAGACGAAGAACAAAATCATAAATATCGGTAATATTACTGCGGCTATACCTATTAAGCCAAGTACTATTCTAAATACGAACAGGTTATTAGCGTGCTCCCGGAATTTTGTCCAGGGTGTTTTGACTTCAGCCTTGTTCTCGGCCACACAGTGCAGGAACATAAACCGCCCGCGGCTGCTGAAATATAAAATGGCAAGCCATATACAAATCACCAAAAGAACAATAAATACAGTTAAAGGGACGATCCAGCTAAAGTTGTGCTGAAAATAATCTTTTGCCTGGTTAAGAGTCTCATGGGCATGATAACCACCTCCTCTATATCCACCACCTCTGCCGCCGCCACCACCTCCCCCTCCCCCTTTTCCAAGGTTCGCAAGAAAGGCGCAGAAACCGATAACAAGCCATCTGACCAAGTCGAAAGGCTGGAAAAGCATTAGCTTTACCCTGTCGATGGCGGGATTAATAGGATCGATAACACTGATATTTTCCGGCCGCAGCTCGTTCATAATCCGGCTCCTTTACAATAAACAAGCCTGTTAT
>CAZKYP010000267.1:3255-4538 GCA_964556885.1 uncultured Pirellulales bacterium
CAATCATGGCTATAAAAACCACGAACATTACGAACATCATTGTAAAAACAGGGGCAATTTCCGAGCCGTGCCCGCCGAAAGTAAAAGTGTGTTCCATTTTTATCCCTTTCGATTATCTCAAATGAAGATTTTTTAATTCAGCCGCAAAAGTCATTTTCGTAGTCTAACCAATAAACACCATTTTGCAAGGTCATTTTTTCATAAGCCTATACCGTATATAGCAGAATGAAAACGTCAACTACTATCTTAGAAGACCATGTTTACGCCGAATTTCTTCAAAATTTGTCAAAATTTTTTTTGTGAAGATTTTTGTCGATCCATTGCAGGGGTGATAAAATGGACAGGTCTGCCGAAAATATGAGATCGGCGAGATATTGTTGAGTTGCTTTGGGGGTGTTGAAATGTTATTATATTTTGCTGGTTGGTTGAATGATTAGACGTAATTTTGGACTTTGAAGATGAAGAAGAATTTCGAGCGAATCGCAAGGGAAGACGGCCGCTACAATCCTGCGGCGTACAGGTTTGTTTATGAAGGACTTGGTTATACCGCCAAGAATGTCGCTACCGAGCCGAGGCACGTCAGCGGCCAGATATTGTGCGACGGGCTGAGGAACCTGGCCGCGGAGAAGTGGGGCAGGATGGCCATGCTGGTCCTTAATTCGTGGGGCGTGAAAAAGACGCAGGATTTCGGCGATATTGTCTATCTGATGATTGAGAACAAGTGGATGAGCGCGCAGCCGACTGATTCGATAGAAGATTTCGACGACATCTACGATTTCCAGACCGTCTTCAAAGACCAGTTCGAATTCTAATCAAAATGGCTGCCCTCTAACAATATCACTGCTTTTTTCCAGTTATCTTTTGTTCGAAGTCGGTGTGAAAACATCCTTCGAATACTCCTTCGGCCGGGCCGGTCATGTGTATTCTATTGTTTTCATCGATTTCCACGAGCAGTGTTCCGCCGGGCATTTTTACATTTATTTTTCTGTCCACTAATCCCAATTTGTGGGCCGCCATTGCAGCGGCGCAGGAGCTGCTGCCGGAGGCCAGGGTATATCCCGCGCCCCGTTCCCAGATTCTTATCTCGATGTTGCTTCTGTCGATGACTTTCAAGAGCTGCATGTTGATTCGATTGGGAAACATCTGGTGGTTTTCCACGAGAGGGCCTAATTGTTTTGCCTTGGCCTCGTTTAAGTCTTCTGTTGGGATTACACAATGAGGATTGCCAATGGAAAGACATGTTACTTTGTATTTTATTCCGTCTATTTCCAATTCTTCGTTTA
>CAZKYP010000268.1:0-4537 GCA_964556885.1 uncultured Pirellulales bacterium
TCGACTCAGCCTCATCCAATAACGATTCGAGTGACCTTGAGCTGATTTGTTTTCCCTGGTGAGAACCAATGGAACAGAATGAACAGCCGCCGAAACAGCCGCGATGAGTTACTATTGAAAACTGTACCGGTGTCAGCGCCGGCACGCCGCCGGCTTTTTCATATCGCGGATGCCAGCACCGTGAAAACGGCAGAGCGTACAATTCATCAAGCTGCTCGCCGCTGATAGTTTCGCTCGGCGGAAGTACGACAATCATCCCCGGGTCCTGCTCCTGCATAACCGGCCGCACTCCCGGACGGGCCTGGGCCTGATATTTTAAATGCGCATCCATAACCAGCGATACATCGTCCTGCTGTTGACTCAGTGACGCCAATCGCACCGCATTATCCGGAACGGTAATGCTCTTTCGAACCGGATATGCCGTACCGGCAATATCGGTCAAATCATAAATCGATTGCCCGGAGTCGAGTCGCCTGGCGACTTCGGCGATTGCCTGCTCGGCCATGCCGTGAATCAGCAGGTCCGCCTTGGCATCGATAAGCACCGAGCGTTTGAGCTTGTCCTCGATATAATCGTAATGCACCAATCTTCGCAGGCTTGCCTCCAGGCCGCCGAGAACAATCGGCACCTCAGGATATGCCTCGCGCGCCCTTGCCGAATAGACCAGCAGCGGCCTGTTCGGACGCAACCCAATCGCCCCGCCGGGACTATATACGTCTTGTTTGCGGCGATGCCCCAAAGATGCGTAGTCATTCAGACGTGAATCGATGCAGCCGCTCGTTATCCCCCAGAACAGTCGCGGCCGACCGAGTGAGCGAAACGGCTCGACGCTTCGCCAGTCCGGCTGGGCGAGAATCGCAACGCGGTAGCCAAGTTTTTCCAGCCATCGCCCTATCAACGCCGCGCCGAACGAGGGATGGTCGACGTATGCATCGCCCGTGATGAGGATGATATCGGCCTGTCCCCAGCCGCGATGTCGAAGCTCGTTCATCGTCGTCGGCAGGAACCTGTTTGTATTGCTGTCTTGTAACGTCATCGACTCATTATACCACAAATGCCGGATTATTGTTCAAACATCCGGCGATATGCGGCCGGCGGCGTGATAATCAGGCACCGACGAGTTTGTGACGAAATACGAAGAACACCGCTCCCAAGATGCAAAGTCCCGCCCAGAGGTAATCCATGCGAACCTGCTCTTTCATATACAGCACCGAGAACGGAACGAATACGGACAGCGTTATCACCTCCTGGAGAATCTTGAGCTGGCCGATGTTCATAACCTGGTGGCCGATCCTGTTGGCTGGCACCTGGATTAAATATTCGAAAAGTGCGATGCCCCAGCTTACGATGGCCGCGATGATCCACGGCTTGTGGGCGAGATTCTTCAGGTGGCCGTACCATGCAAAAGTCATAAACACATTGCTGCAGCACAGCAGCGCCGCCGTCACGATAATTGTTCGCATATATCCCTCACAAATAATGCACAAATTGATGGATTTTATTTCGATAACAATATCAGAAAAACACCGAGCAGGATTCCGCCCACCGCCGACGTCTTGGTCGATAGCCGCGCCTCGTTAAAAAGCAGGCATCCCACGAAAAGCGAAATCACGATGTAGCCGCAGCGCAGCGTCGAGAGCATCGCGATAAGCGAGCCCTGGTAACTTAAAGCTTTGAAATATAGAAAATCCGCCGCAAGAAGCATCAGCCCGATCAGTATAATGCTCCACCGCCAGTCGAACGGTGTATAGCGTTTTCTGTTCGGCCACCAGAAACACAATACGAACGCTCCGAGTACCGGCACAACGTAAATCGAAAACCACGCCTGCACCGCCATTGGCGGACAATTCATTCGCTGAATCAGCAGCTTGTCGTACATGGCGCTGCCCGCTCCGAGTACCGTCGCCAGCAACGTGAGTGCGACCCATCTGTTGTTGTAGAATAATATTCCCTCCCTGCCGCCGATTACCGAGAACCACCAGTACGAAATAATCATAATCCCGAATCCGACATATTGCAGGACGGTCGGCTGCTCGTGGAACATAATCACCGCCCCTAAAAGTGTCCAGATGGGCCCGACCGCTCCGAGCGGGGAGACTATCGATATCGGCAGGTTCTTAAGGGCGACATAGCTGAGCATCCATGCGAGCGATACGATTACCGCCTTTAAAAATAAATGCAGGTGCCCGTTCCATGTTATCGCAGGGACATAGAAGTCTGAGTTGACCAACAGAGTTGATTTTTGTGAAAGCAGCACCAGCGGCAGCATCACCGCGGCCCCGAAAACCGTCGAGAGAAATAGTACAGGAAGCACCGCATTCCGCTGCAATGCGTGCTTTTTGCTCACATCGTACATACCTAAAAACACCGCCGAGAAGACGCCCAGATATATCCACATACAGGTATCAGACTACCTCAGCAGCGAGTGTATGCCGGAATGTAAAACGAAAATGAACCGAAGGTCCATATATTACAAGTTCAGCAACCTAACGCTAATATCCAATAGGAAAAGACCGGCTTCTTTACGAAACCGGCCTTTATCAATCAAAACTATATTAACCTGTACACAAGCACAGGCTTTGTTTTGTCGGGTGATATTTTACACTTGCCTGTGTCATATTTGCAAGCATTTTCTGAATTTAAGATTCGACTTTCTATATTCTTTGTCTGCGTTCTATCCTCTGATTTATAACAAAAATAGTCGATTTTAAATCAATAACACGGGTACATCCAATCATAGAGGAAATGTTAGAGAATTATTTATACCGCCCAAAAATACCATAACAATTTCGCGTTACTAAATTTCCCAGGGCTTAAATAGAACAATTATAGGATGGATCGACAATACTGTCGAGTGGATTATTTTGCTATTGATGATCCGATGTTCGGACTGTTCGGATTGACGTCCAGCTTCTTTTCTTTAGGTAGAATCACAAGGTCCAGGTCCTCCATCGGGATTGCCCCCATCAGGACCTGGTCACCTAATACTAATGCCCCGGCAAAACCGACGCGATTTTTGAATCGGATCTGAACCGGCCCGACATAAGGTACGAGCTTCTTGCTGCCGTCGGCCAGTGTTACTTCCTTTTTATCTATCTCTTTAAGCTTTAATTGGATCTGTAGGTGTTCAGGAATACATAAATGAACTGCGCCGGAATCGACAAGACTGTCGACTTTAATTCCTTTTAAATCCGGCTCTCTCGGATTCTCCAGCAGCACTTTTGCGGTAACCAATTCCATATAAACATCCCTTAATATATTTTCTGCAATTTATTATAGCAATCAATTCTGTTTTAGGTAAATCTATATTTACACAAAAAAATATTGATTATCCTGTTGACAGGATTTATTTATTGTATAATATATAAGCAATGGCTTATTTGTAGATTAGTAGATACTGATATTATGAACGATAAGGATATAGTAAAAATATACAAGGCATTGTCGGTGGCTTCGAGACTGCGGATTCTTAAACTTATTAAAGACAGAAAGTTATGTGTCAATGCCATAACGAAAAAACTCGATATCAGCCAGCCGGCCGTATCGCAGCATCTTTCGATTTTAAAGAAGGCGGGCCTGGTTAAAAGCGACAGGTACGGCTCGATAATTCATTATACAATTAACCAGGACCGCCTGGAAAGTTTCAAAAAAAGCGTGAGAAATTCCCTGGGAGACGAATTTGTGGTAATAGAAAAATAAAAATTTTTAAGTTTATATATAAGTATACGCTAATAATTATATAAGTATACAACAATATATTCTAAGGAGACTATTTTATGTGTACGAATGATTCGAAAGAAAGGTGCTGCTGTCATCCCGAACGTAGAAAAACAGATGTTGCGAATTGCTCGGCCGAACAAATCAGGGAATGTCACGGCGATGTGAAACGCCATCCGTGCGAGAAGGATAAAAAGGAGAATTGCAGAAAATGAAGAGATTGTATTATGTTTTTATTGGCATTGTTATCTTTGCACCAATCCTGTTTTATTTCTATTTGAAGCATGACCTGGTATGCGCCCCGCGAGCTATTGCGGCCTCGGCGATTTTCGGGATTGTGCCGTTAATGTTTTTGACGGTGGCAATTCTTAAAGAAAAGGTGATATTTTATTATCTTTCGATACTGATTCTGATAATTGAGATAATCATTACACCCATCATAATGCTAAGGAGGTTAGGGCCGGACAAGTTCATTAACGAAAGATTATTGGCGTTTTTTACATTCGAAGCTATCGCAGCAATCCAGATTGTAATCGTGATTCTGCTGCTGCGGGATTTGTTGAAGCCCGAAGTAGAAAAAACAACTGACTAATAGTAAATACTATTTGTATTATTTGTTTTTGAGGATTCGATCGAAGAATTTATCCAGGGCATCTGCGCTTCTTTCGGTGAATTGCTCATAAGCTACGCCGTGCTCGCCGCCTTCGATGCGAAGGTAGGTTACGTCTTCGGCTCCGGCCTCTTTGAGTTTTTCGACAAAGGTATCGGCCGATTCGACCGAAACGAATCTGTCCTCGGTGCCGTGTATAAGGAGTATCGG
>CAZKYP010000269.1:0-4515 GCA_964556885.1 uncultured Pirellulales bacterium
TTATCGCGCCGGGCTTAAATTGTATCTTATATTCCATATTTTCAAAATTATAACAGATATCCGAAGAATATTTAACCTATTTTCAATAAAACTGGATTTGATATGCTGGTGTTATTGTTGAGGCAGTCTTTAGGACTCTCCCGTGAGGGATGCCTTAGGTACTCACGGAGAGCCACCTCACTACAGTTTTTGTGATTGTTAATCCTTATTCGCAGTCCTATGGACTCTCCCGTGAGGGATGCCTTAGGTACTTACGGAGAACGCAGCACGCTGCACGCCGCACGTGCATATCTTCTTTGTATAGCATAGTTTAAGATAGATATGCACATGGCAGGCCGGGCAAGGGGTGAAAAATAGCTAAAATATTCTTGATTTATCGCGGCGGGCGGGTTTAATTTCACCATGCGTGGGATTTATTGCTGTTGTAAGGATGTATCTGTAAAATTATAGATTCGTTAGAACAGTTACAAATTATAAATTGAAGTATTGATTGTGAACGTGGAGTTAGATAAAGGATCGGGCATTAAATAGTAATCTGGAGAATCTTATGAGTAAAAGAACTGTGAGGGCTGGTTCACTTCTGATTGTGATGTCGTTTATGATTTTGGGCGGATGCAACGCGCCGAAAAGCAATCTCAAGAAGTTCAACAATTATTTCGATAGCAATAACCTTGTAAAATCCGAAGAGTTCGCCGCTTCCAAAATCAGCAAGAGTGACAATCCGAAGGGCGAGGATTTGCTCTGGTCTTTGCAGGCCGGGACCGTCCTGCGGCTGGAACAGGATTACAAGCAAAGCAATACATATTTCGACAGGTCGGAGGAGATGCTGAATTACTTCGATTACCAGAACAAGACCCTCGATTCGGCCGCTTCGGTTGCCATCAATGAAAATATCGTCCCTTACGTCGGCTCGGAATACGACGGGATTATGCTCAATACATACAAGGCCCTGAACTTCATGGCGCTCGGCGACAACGATGCCGCCAGGGTGGAATTCAACAGGGCGCTCGACAGGCAGAGGATTGCCAGGGAAAAATTCACCAAGGAAATTGCAAAGCTCCAGGAAGATATAGACAAAGAGAATAGTAAAAAGGATTCGCGCGCCAAACAAAACGTCGAGAATCCCGAGGTCGATAAAATCTTAAACGAAAAGTACCCGAACCTGAATGCGTTCGAGGCTTATCCCGATTTTGTCAACCCGTTCACGAACTACCTGGCGGGTGTTTTCTTTAATCTCGTCGATGACCCGCAGAAGGCCACCACGTTCATCAAGGAAGCGTACGGCATGGTCGGTGACAACGAGTACGTGCAGGAAGACATGGTCGCTACCGAAAAGGTCCTCGACGGACAGGGCGAGATAAAAGACACGGTTTGGGTGATATTCGAGAACGGGATGGGGCCGGTGAAGGAGGAATTCCGGGTGGATTTGCCTTTATTTATTGCAACGGAGAAGGTCAAATATATCGGTTTCGCGTTACCGAAGCTGGAATTCCGCAATCAGGCATATTCATACCTAACGGTCAAAGCGGCGGACAAATCCTACCAGACGAAAATCGTGGCTGATATGGACCGGGTCATCCAGACGGAATTCAAGAAGGATTTCAAGGCCATTTTGACCAGGGCCATAATTTCCACGACGGCCAAGGCCGTGGCACAGTATGCCCTGGACCAGGCGGGCGATGCGAGAGCGAAGCTCTTATCGTTCGCGGTCGCGGGTTTATCGTTCGCGACGACCGCCGCGGACGTCAGAATCTGGACGACACTGCCGAAGAATTTCCAGGTTGCCAGGCTTGGCATACCTGCCGACAGGCGTATCAGTATCGAGCCGCCGGGCGGCGCGCCGATACAGGTAGAAATTCCCGCTTGCAAGAATGCGCTCGTCTACATTAGAATACCTTTCACAAGATCAACACCGGTTTATAATGTTATGACATATTAACTGTTGATATATTAGGAGAATCGCTATGAAAAAGTTAGTTGTGGTACTATTAATGTTAATGGTTGCCTGCGGCTGTTATAAGCCGAAGGACCAAAGGATAAGTGTCCAGGAGGGCATCAGGAGTGACTCGCTCGATAATAATATTGTCACCCGGCCTATCCAGCATGCCTTTAGCGCCTTGATCGGCGAGGGCCTGGAAATCACTGAGGCCGTCACCAGGAGAAACGACGCCGGATTTCTCGAAATATATGTTTCCGGCGTGAACACTTCGTACAATACCAAGCGTTTCAGGTACATGGTCGAGTGGTTCGATGCGGACGGGCTTGTAGTTGGGACAAAAACAAGTACGTGGCTACCGATGTCGGCGATGGGAAAGTCACCGTTTAGCTTTAAGGTTGTTGCACCGAGAACGAACGCCGTAACCTTCACAATGAATACAAGAAAGTGGGAGTAAAGTATGAAGACAGTGATATTACAATTAGCAGTGGTAGTAGTATTTATTTTGGCGGTGGGTTGTGGTGAGGAAACTACCACAATCGATATGAGGAACGACGACGGTGCGGCCGTTATGGGCCTGGACTACAGGGACTTCGACCAGGCCGCAAGCCAGATGATCCAGTCGCTGGTTGCTTCCGGCTCGCTGAAAAAGCCGGGCGGCGGCAGGTATGTCGTGGCGAAAGGTCGAATCGTTAATGATACGATGCAGAGAATCGATACCGACCAGCTTATGGCGAAAGTCGAATCGGAAATGATGAACACCGGCATGGCCGTAATGACCTCCGCGGTCGGCAGCGGCACCGATAAGCTCGTCACCGAATCGAGAGAGCTGCGGGATTCCGAGGAATTCGATCCCAATACCGTGGCCCAGAGGGGCACATTGATTGCTCCGGACCTGAGTATATCGGGCAAAATATTCCAGAGGAATATCCGGGTCAGCAAGAACAAACAGCAGGTCGAGTATTATTTCCAGTTGATGTTGAGCGATGTTAAGAGCGGCCTGAGATTTTGGCAGGATGAAGTTGTTGTCGGTAAAAGAGGCAGCAGTAAATCCGTAGCGTGGTAATAGGATGACAAAGGCTTTTGTCAGAGAGTGGAAAGATGAAGAAGTTAATGTTTATATTAATGCTCTGTGTGCTGACGACGGCTGTTATAGCCGCCCAGACGCAGCCTGCAGAGCAGGCCCCGGCCGCTCAGGCCGGAAGTAAAAGTGGTCTGTTACAGACCAAAACGGATAAGTTTGTGACACGGGAAGTAATCGGTCACGGAAAAGACAGGAACGAAGCCGTCAAGGACGGTATATATCGTGCCATCGAGCAGGTAAGGGGTGTCAAGGTTGATACTGCCGCTTATGAATTTAGTTTCAGCGGCACCGGCGCCGGCGTAACAGCCGATGCACCCGGTAACAGAAGAATCGATTTCGATTCTGTTAATGTCTCTACCAGCGGCACGGCCAATACGACTGAAATCGGCGGCCTTGTCAAAGGCTACGAGGTACTCGAAGAAAAGAAGCTCGACGACGGCACATACGAGGTCAAGCTCAAAGTCGATGTTTACGATTACGGCACCTCGGAGCAAACCAAAAGGGTCAAGATCGCCCTGATGCCTGTTAAGACACAGCAGCCGACGTACAGCTTCCTGAATACTACCATTCCGGCCGCAACGCTTTCGGAACTGTTTACTCAGCGGCTTGTCGTCGGGCTGACCCAGACGAATAAGTTCGCCGTGCTCGACCGGGAGAGCATTAATGCCTTCGCAAAAGAAAGGAATATGCTTGTTTCTTTCGATGCGCCCCTCAGGGAACAGGCCAGGCTCATCGAGACCCTTGGCGGCGATTATCTTTTTGTCGGGACTATTACGCAGGCCTCGATTGAAAGAATAGATACATACCTGGAGACGGCTGATTACACGAAACGGCAATACAAGGCAAGATTCAATCTTGATTACAGGCTTGTGGACAGTGCCACTAAGCAGTTGGTTGTGGCCTCGAACGTGCAAAAATATCTCGAGAACGAGCAGGTCAGGAAACTCGCCGACGAGCAGAATCCGGCTGAGTGGGATTCGGCACAGGTTCGGGATGCATTTTTGAAGATTGTAGCCGATGAGGTTATTGCCGCGATTATTGATCGCGTGTACCCGGTTAAAATCGTTGCTATTCAGGGCGACCAGATAATTTTGAACCAGGGCGGCGACCGGATGGCCAAAGGCATGCAGTTCGATGTCTATAGTGAAGGCCAGGAAATTTTCGATACCGATACGAACGAGTCGCTTGGTAAGATTGAAAACCTAATTGCCACGATAGAAGTTCAGCGGGTGACGAACAACATGTCGTTTGCCACGATAGTCAAAGGCGATATGGCAAATATCACCAAGGGTCTTGTTTGCCGCGCCAAAGGGGCGAAAAAGGCGCCCGAGGTCGGTGCCAAACCCAATATTAAAAGAACCGAACAGGGAGGAGTAAAACTTCCGTTTGATTAAGCAGAAAAGTTCTTACAGATTCAAATAAAAAGCCGCGTATTAATGCGGCTTTTTTTAGTGCGCCGGGCATGGTGTGATGCTTGTGGGGTGTAAGTCCCCTG